>DWXK01000028.1 GCA_019119205.1 Candidatus Mediterraneibacter intestinavium | reverse complement strand
TGCCGCGGCCAGAGATAACTTCCTCAACACACATGGTTTTAAATTCACTGGTATAGCTTGCATTTCCGGGGCCACAGATAAAGGCATCTATTCCATGCACCTTGTAAGCAGCAACCCATTTTTGTATAGTTGCTCTGCCAATATGATATTTATCGGCCAAGTAATAGAAAGAACCTTTACCATCAAGATATTCCTGAGCTACTTTTGTTCTGAAATCAGCAGACCATTTAGATTTTGACATAAAAAATCCCCCTTAAGTAGATTTTGGTTATTTACCTTGTCTACTTAAGGGGAATCATATCACTTTTGCGGAGCTCTTTCTTTTATGTGGGCATGCAGGTGCCGGGGAGCTTTTAGTTCAGCCTGCGAAATTCCAATGGCGTGAACCCGGTGTGCTTTTTAAAGATGGCGATGAAATGGCTGGGGTCTGAAAAGCCGGTCCTTGCGGCGATCTCACGGACCTCAAGCTGAAGGTTCATGATCAGCAGTTCTTTTGCCTTGCTGATCCGGACTGAAGTAAGATATTCATAGGGAGAGCAGTTCAGGAATCGGCGGAAGAGCCTGGAGAGATACTGAGGGGTGATATAGACCCTGCAGCTGAGTCCCTCCACAGTGAGTTCCTGGGAATAATGTATTTCGATTTCTTTTATCACAGGAGCCACATATCTCTGATAGAGAGGGTCTTCCGCGAGTCGGCGGCTCTGTACCCCATCCATAAAATTCATCAGCAGGCTGTAGCAGTCAATGGAAAGGCTCTTTTCATCGATCGGGCGGACATCATATTTTTTCAGGCTCTCTTCCAGGAGAGAGGCGATGCGTACTCCACGGTCCTGTTCGATAAAGATAACGCGTCGGTTCCCAAGCATCTGGGGGATACTGCTCTCGATGGCCCCGGTGATCGTTGCGAACATCGTTATCCATTTATCACCGGTCTTTTCATAGGAGTGGCGCACGGCAGGGGCGAAGAGGATCCCCTCGTTCTCGCGGAGAAGATAGGTCTTTCCATCGACAGAGACCTTTCCCTCGCCGGCTTCGGTCTGGAGATAATGGTAGAACGGATAGCCGTTGGGACGAAAAACACTGTCCTGTTCCCAGCCGTTCCCGAGAGAATCAAAGGCGAGGGGTTCTGTTACCGGTGTGCTCCTGAAAAATATGGACATAAAGATCACCGCCTGTTTCAAAATGTTATATTGTTTAGTTTAACATATGATACCAAAGACTGTCTATCTGTATTATACTGTAAATATCAGGACACTGAGTCAGACGATCGATAAGGAGGAAAAAAAGACATGAGCAGATTTGACTACCAGAAAGTGAAAGATCCGCAGTATTTCCGTGATGGGAGGCTGGACGCTCATTCGGATCATGCGTACTATGCTTCTGCAGAGGACGCGGCAGAGAAAGAATGTGTTTTTACAGAAAGCCTGAACGGGCTGTGGAAATTCCATTATGCAAAGAACTATATATCAGCAATCCCGGGATTTGAAGCAGAAGACTATGACTGCCGCAGCTGGGATGATATCCATGTTCCGGCGCATATCCAGCTGGAGGGGTATGATGTACCGCAGTATGCGAACACACAGTATCCGTGGGAAGGACATGAAGAGATCGGACCGGGGGAGATCCCGGAGCGGTTCAATCCTGTCGCGAGCTATGTAAAATATTTTGAAGTGCCGGAACGGATGAAAGGGAAAAGGCTTTTCATCTCTTTCCAGGGAGCGGAGAGCGGGATCGCGCTCTGGCTGAACGGTGAGTTCATCGGATACAGTGAAGATACGTTCACACCCTCGGAATTCGAACTGACGGACCATGTGAAGGATGGAGTGAACAAGCTTTCGGTGCAGGTCTTCAAGTGGACCTCCAGCAGCTGGTGCGAGGACCAGGATTTTTACAGATTCTCGGGGATCTACAGGGATGTATACCTTTATACCGTGCCGGATGTACATATCTGTGATCTCAGGATCCGCGCGATCCCGGATGAGACGCTCACAAAAGGAGAACTTGAGATCTGCACGGAAGCCTGGGGCGAAGGAAAGGCAAAGGTCAGACTGACGGGGGGCAATGTCTCTTTCGAAAAGGAGTTTTCTCTGAAAGACGGAGGCATCACAATGGAGGTCGAGAACCCGGCTCTCTGGAGTGCGGAAGATCCGAAACTCTATGATCTGGAGATCGAGGTGTACGATACCGAAGGAAAACTTCAGGAATTCATTCCTGAAAAAGTAGGATTCCGCAGGTTTGAGATGAAGAACAGCATCATGACTCTGAATGGAAAGAGGATCGTGTTCAAAGGAGTGAACCGCCATGAGTTCAGCTCTGTAACCGGAAGAAACGTGTCAGAGGAGGAACTGATCAAAGATATCGTGACTATGAAGCAGAACAATATCAATGCGATCCGTACCTGCCATTATCCGGACGCATCACCGCTGTACAGGCTATGTGATGAATACGGACTGTACCTGATCGATGAGACGAACCTGGAGTCTCATGGTTCCTGGGATACAGTACATGAGACCGGAGATACGTCAGGGATCGTCCCGAACGACAGACCGGAATGGCTGGATATGATGCTGGACCGCGCGAATTCCATGTACCAGAGAGACAAGAATCATCCTGCGATCCTGATCTGGTCTTGCGGAAATGAGTCCTATGGCGGAAAGGATATCTTTGAGATGTCACAGTTCTTCCGTAAAGAAGACCCGACCCGCCTTGTACACTATGAGGGAGTCTTCCATGACCGCAGATACAATGATACCAGTGATATGGAAAGCCAGATGTATCCGACAGTGGCTTCGATCAGAGAATTCCTGGCAAAAGACAGGAGCAAACCATTTATCTGCTGTGAATATACGCATGCGATGGGAAATTCCTGCGGCGCGATGCACAAATATACGGACCTGACCGATACAGAACCTCTGTATCAGGGGGGATTTATCTGGGACTATATCGACCAGACGCTCTATAAGAAAGACCGCTATGGGAAAGAGTTCCAGGCATACGGCGGAGACTTTGGAGAGCGCCCCACCGACTATGAGTTCAGCGCCAACGGTATTGCATACGGCGGAGAGAGAGAACCGTCCCCGAAGATGCAGGAGGTGAAGTTCAATTATCAGAACATCACTGCAGAACCCGGACGGGAAAATGTGCGCGTGATCAACAAGAATCTCTTTGTCAATACAGATACTTTCGACTGTATCGTTACAGTGCAGCGTGACGGCAGGCTGATCCGGGAGGCAGTCCTTGAGACAGATGTGGCTCCTCTCAGCGAGAAGACTTATGTGCTGCCTGTGCCGGCGGAAAAAAGAACGGGCGAATATACAGTGACAGTGTCCTTCCGTCTGAAAGAAGACAGGATCTGGGCGAAGGCAGGCCACGAGGTGGCATTCGGACAGTATGTCTATGAGGTAGAAGAAGAAAAGAGACCGTGCACCAAAGAAATCGAAGTGATCCGGAGCACCCATAACATCGGTATCCGCGGAGAGCATTTTGAAGTGCTGTTCTCCGGGCTGAACGGAGGACTTGCTTCTTATAAATATGCGGGAAAAGAGATGATCGAATCCATCCCGAAACCGAACTTCTGGAGAGCGCCCACGGACAATGACAATGGCAATCATATGCCGGCAAGGTACGCCCAGTGGAAGATCGCCAGCCTTTACGCGACGCACAAAGACTACAGGGAGAATACTTATGCGAGCATCCTGAAACCAGAACTGGAGATGAACGGAAATACTGCGAAGATAACGTTTACCTACCTGCTTCCTACAACCCCGGAGAGCAGATGCACTCTGTCTTATGAGGTCGACGGGGAAGGAAAAGTGAAGACGACGCTCTCCTATGATCCTGTGAAGGAACTGGGAGATATGCCGGAGTTTGGAGTGATGTTCAAGATCAATGCAGATTATGACCATCTGGAATGGTATGGACTGGGACCGGCGGAGACATACGCTGACAGAAACAGAGGGGCAAAGCTGGGTATCTACAGAAACCTGATAAAGGACAACCTCGCAGCTTACATCGTTCCTCAGGAGTGCGGAGCAAAGACCGGAGTGCGCTATGCGAAAGTGACAGACCGCAAAGGCAGGGGAATGCTCTTTGAGATGGATGAGAAGAGCGGTCCGATGATGTTCTCGGCACTGCCGTACACGCCTCATGAGATGGAAAACGCAAGGCATTCGTATGAACTTCCTGAAGTACATTATACGGTGATCCGTGCGGCAATGGGACAGATGGGCGTTGCGGGAGACGACAGCTGGGGAGCGCCGACCCATCCGGAATATTTGCTGAAAGCGGATGCGAAGATGGAATTTTCCTTCTCATTTAAAGGGATCTGATAATCTCATTATACTAAAACGAATATAGTACGAAAAAGAAAAACATACTTCCATTTTGGAGATGTGTTTTTCTTTTTGTCTTGTCTGTTATGTTTGAAAATGCAATATAGAGGTTTTTCTGTGCGCTGCTTCTGAAAGGTGTAGAATGACGGCGGAAAAGAATTTTATATGGCGCGGTTCGTATGGAAGTGGTACAATATCTGTGGTATGGAGGAAAGAGAAAATGAAAGAAGAGTTACCGCAGAAAGAGAAGCAAAACAAAGTAGAGTACCGGTATTATGAAATGCCGGTAGATTCCTATGTGCTGCCCCTTCTGGGTGAAAGGTGGATCACAAATTATGGCACGGATTCACTGCATTTCCACAATTATCTTGAGATCGGTTACTGTTATTATGGAAAAGGCCGGATCGTGTCAGAAGATAAGATTTATGATTATGGCAATGACACATTTACTATCATACCCAAAAATGTGATCCATCGGACCTGGAGCAATCCGGAAAGGATAGAGCGGTGGGAATATCTGTTTGTTGATATGGATGGCTTTTTGGAATATTTCTATCGTGATGACCATAGTTCTATGGGCACATTGCTGAGAGAGCGGATCGAGGAAAAATGCAGAGTCTGTTCTGCGGAAGAGGAATCGGAAATAGCAGTTCTGATCCGGCAGATACTGGATGAAATGAGGGACAGAAAGAGTTTTTATAAAGAAAGCGTAAAGGGGCTTCTGCAGGCTTTGCTTGTCATGATGGCAAGGCTTTCCGGACCGGGCGAGGAAATATCGGACGAACCAGAGCGGGGTAGGAAAGAAAATCGGCTTGGTGTTGTGTTGGAGTACATATCTGCCCATTATCCTGAAAATATTTGCATTTCAGATCTGGCTGAGTTGTGTCATGTGAGTGAAACACATCTCAGAAGGATGTTTCAGGATATGATGAACATCTCTCCGTTGGAATATGTTAATCTGGTGAGGATACAAGCGGCGTGCCACGCGCTGAGAACGACCCGGAAGACGATTGACGAGATACGATCGGAAGTAGGATTTGACACAGCTTCTACATTTAACAGAAACTTTCGGAAACTTGTCAGGATGTCACCGCTCGAATGGAGAAAAAATAAACAAGAAAAGGCAGAATATGACATATCGATATACAGAGGATGGTAAATCTGTGCCAAAAACTGTCGGATAAGCAGAAAGCTATATTGACAACAAGTAAAATTAGATCAACGGAGGTAACAGGTATGAAAAAACCAGTTTTAGTTATCATGGCTGCCGGGATGGGAAGCCGTTACGGCGGGCTTAAGCAGATCGACCCGGTGGACAGAGAGGGGCATATCATCATGGATTTCTCGATCTTTGACGCAAAACGCGCCGGATTTGAGAAAGTTGTGTTCATCATTAAAAGAGAGAATGAAAAGGATTTTAAGGAAGCGGTAGGGCACAGGATGGAACAGGTGATGGACGTCGCCTATGTCTTCCAGGATATCGATAAGATCCCGGAGGGCTTCCAGGTGCCGGAAGGACGTGTAAAGCCCTGGGGTACAGCCCATGCCGTGCTGTGCGCGATGGACGAGGTGGATGGGCCGTTTGCCGTGATCAATGCGGATGACTACTACGGACGCCACGCTTTTCAGGTGATCTATGATTATCTGACGACACATGAGGACGACGAAAAATATCGCTACACGATGGTAGGGTACCGCCTGAAGAACACTGTCACCGACAATGGGCATGTCTCCCGGGGCGTGTGCGAACTGGATCCGGAAAAACATCTCGTGGCGATCAACGAGAGAACAAGGATCGAGAAAAGGAACGGGGGCATTGCATACTCTGAGGATGACGGTGAAACATGGATCAGCCTGGATCCGGATACCCTTGTGTCCATGAACATGTGGGGATTTACACAGAGCATGATGGAGGAGATACGGAGAGGATTCCCCGGGTTCCTGGAAAAAGGGCTTTCAGAAAATCCGATGAAGTGCGAGTACTATCTCCCCTCTGTGGTCAGCGGGCTTCTGGCAGAAGACAGGGCGTCTGTGACCGTGCTGGAGTCAGAAGACAAATGGTACGGCGTGACCTATAAGGAAGATAAACCGGTTGTCGTCGAGGCGATACAGTCTTTAAAAGATGCGGGGATATATCCTCAGGATCTGTGGGAAAAATAGGCGGGCGGTTTTTGCATGGAGGATGATCATGCAACATTTTTACCATAAGATGGGTGAAAAGTATAAAGAAGTCTGTGTCCTGCTGTGCTATACTGTAAACGTAAGCGATAGAGATGCACAGCGGAAGATCAGAGCTTACAGAAAAAGATAACCGCAGACAGCAGTAAGTTGAAGGAGGAAATGATATGTCTATTTTAGTTACAGGAGGCGCCGGATTTATCGGAAGCCATACATGCGTGGAACTGCTCAATGCAGGATATGATGTTGTCGTTGTCGACAATCTGTACAATGCTTCCCCGAAAGCACTCGAGAGAGTAAAAGAGATCACGGGAAAAGACCTGAAGTTCTATGAGGCGGATATTCGGGACAGAGAAGCGCTCAATGAAGTGTTTGACAAAGAAGAGGTCGAATCTGTCATCCATTTTGCAGGGCTCAAAGCAGTTGGAGAGTCGGTTGTAAAGCCTCTGGAATATTATGAGAACAACATCGGCGGTACGATCACTCTCTGCGATGTGATGAGAAACCACGGCGTGAAGAATATCATTTTCAGCTCTTCGGCTACAGTATACGGAGATCCGGCGTTCATCCCGATCACAGAAGAGTGCCCGAAGGGGACATGTACGAATCCTTATGGATGGACAAAATGGATGCTGGAGCAGATCCTGACAGACCTGCATACAGCGGATCCGGAGTGGAATGTGGTCCTGCTCCGCTATTTCAATCCGATCGGAGCGCACAAGAGCGGAAAGATCGGCGAGGATCCGAAGGGAATCCCGAACAACCTGATGCCTTACATCACTCAGGTCGCTATCGGCAAACTTGAGTGCCTCGGCGTCTTCGGAAATGATTACGATACACCGGACGGGACCGGAGTGCGCGATTACATCCATGTAGTGGACCTGGCGGTCGGACATGTGCGTGCAGTAGAGAAACTGAAAGAAAAAGCAGGCGTATCTGTCTATAACCTGGGAACAGGAAAAGGATACTCTGTCCTTGACATGGTGAAGGCTTTTGAGAAAGCATGCGGAAAAGAGATCCCTTATCAGATCAAACCCCGCCGTGCCGGAGACATCGCTACCTGTTACTGCGATGCATCCAAGGCAAAGGAAGAACTTCACTGGACGGCAGAGAGAGGACTTGAGGAGATGTGCGAGGACTCATGGAGATGGCAGAGCCAGAACCCGAACGGGTATAATGACTAGCCATACCGCTTTATCTTAAAACATATCCGGGGATATCTTCTGAACGGTTCAGATCCGTTCGGGAGATATCCCCGTTTTTTGCGCGATGATTGCCACTGTGTATCGGATATGTTACACTGTGTTTAAATGATCAATGATAAATAATATATTCTATAAAATTATGTGTTAAGGGAGTAGTTTCATGAGGATACTGAATTTTGGCTCGCTGAACCTGGATCATACATACAGGGTGCCGCATATTGCCGCTCCGGGAGAGACGATGACGTCCCAAAGCCTGGAGATCCGTCCGGGCGGGAAGGGTCTGAACCAGTCTGTTGCTCTGGCGAGAGCCGGCGCGGAGGTTTTTCATGCGGGACTGGTCGGAGTGGATGGAGACCTGTTAAGGGCAGTGTGCGAAGAGAGCGGAGTGGACACCCGCTTTATCTGTACAAGTGATGTGCGTTCCGGCAATGCGATCATACAGGTGGACGACAGCGGGCAGAACTGCATCATCCTGTATCCCGGGGCAAACCGGGCTGTGGATGAGGAGTTTGCTGACAAAGTCCTTGAGTTTTTTGCGGCGGGGGACTATCTCCTTCTCCAAAATGAGATCAGCAGTCTTTCTTATATTATTGACAAGGCATGGGAAAAAGGGATGAAGATCATCCTGAACCCATCGCCGATGGATGGCAGGCTGAGAAAATGTGATCTTGAGAAAGTCTGGCTTTTTATCCTGAATGAAGTGGAAGGAGAGCAGCTCTCCGGGGAGAAGGATCCGGACGGGATCTTAAGAGTGATGAGGCAGATGTATCCTCAGGCAGAGATCGTGCTCACGCTCGGAGCGCAGGGATCTCTGTATTGTAACGGAGAATGGACAGTACGGCAGGAGATCTTTCCTGTGGAGACGGTTGATACCACGGGTGCGGGAGATACATTTACCGGGTATTTCATCACTGAGTATCTGGATTCCGGGGATCCTGCGAAGGCGCTTCGTACGGCGGCTATGGCTTCTGCCATCGCAGTGTCGGCCAAAGGCGCGGCGGATGCGGTCCCGGAGATTGGGGAGGTGCAGAGAAGACTGGAGGAGCAGGAAAGATATGAAACGAAACGTTGACCTGAGGGAGATTTCAGACGGGAGGCTTTACACAGCAGAAGATATGGCAAGGACAGACTGCCATGACTGCCAGGGGTGTTCGGCATGCTGCCACGGGATGGGGAACTCGATCATTTTGGACCCTATGGATATCTGGCGGCTGTACAGAGGGACAGGGATGGATTTCTCAGAACTTGTGAACAGCGGGTATGTGGAACTGGGGATCGCAGACGGAATGATCCTGCCAAACCTCAAGATGACGGAAGAGTCGGATGCATGCCGTTTCCTGGATCCGGACGGGCGGTGCTCTGTGCATGGATACCGCCCCGGCATCTGCAGGATGTTCCCTCTGGGGAGATACTACGAAGAAGGCGGTTTCCGCTATTTCCTTCAGATCCATGAGTGCAGGAAGAAAAACCGCAGCAAGATCAAGATAAAGAAATGGCTGGGTATCCCGAACATAAGGGAATATGAGGGATATATCCGGATGTGGCATGGATTTCTGGAGATTTGTGAGAAGGGGCTGACAGAGCTGGATGAGCAGAATGCCCGGACGCTCCGTATCTATATCCTGAGGATCTTTTTCCAGAAGCCCTATGAAGGGGACGAGAAGGAATTTTATCAAGAGTTCAGGGAAAGACTGAATGAGACAAAAGAAAAACTGCAGTTAGGGAGGTAGAAGATATGCTTGGAGGACTGATAACTACACTGTTTCAAGTGATCGGCGGGATATTTTCCATGATCTTTTCGCTGGTCTGGTGGATACTTATGATCGTGGCGGACTGGAAAGTGCTGAATAAGGCGGGGGAACCGGGATGGAAGAGCATCATTCCGTTCTATGACAGCTATACTTTTTATAAGATAGCATGGGATACCCGTGTTTTCTGGCTGTGGCTCGCACTGGCCGTGGGTGCGGGGATCTTCGAGGCTATGTCAGAACTGTTTTTCCTTTTTGGAGTGATCGCTGTACTCTGTAATCTTGCTTATGCTGTGATCAATTTCCTCTACTGTATCTGTCTGGCTTCCAGCTTTGGGAAAGGAAAACTTTTTGGAGTGGGACTGTGGCTTGCAGGACCGATCTTTACGATGATACTCGCATTCGGTCCCGCAAGATACCAGGGAAGAAGCTCATTCAGCGGAAATTTTTAACGGAGAGATCTGCAGGTCTTTTCCATTTGAGAAGAAATGCGGAATTAAGGATGACAAGCACAGATCCGGCGTTATGTACAAGGGCGCCGACAACCGGGTCCAGGATCCCTGTGATCGCAAGGATGATGGCGATGAAATTCAGCGCCATGGAAAATGTAAGATTCAGCCGGATGGTCGTCATCATCCTCTTTGAAAGCCTCAGCAGATGAGGCAGTTCTTTGATCTCATCATCTACAAGGGCAATATCTGCCGCATCCACTGCAATGTCACTCCCCACTTTCCCCATGGCGATCCCGACAAACGATCTCTTGAGCGCAGGAGCGTCGTTGATGCCGTCCCCGATCATGCAGGTCTGCCCGCCGTTTTGCTGACAGGTATCGATCCAGTGAAGTTTATCTTCCGGGAGACATGCTGCATGGATCTCGGAAATTCCGAGCTGTCCGGCAATAAAGGCGGCAGCGTTCTCATGGTCGCCGGTGAGGAGTACAGGTGAGACGCCGACCTGGCGGATCCCTTTGACCATAGCGGAGGCGTCCGGCCTCAGTGTATCAGAGAGGACGATGAATCCGGCTGCTTTTCGGTCGACTGCGATCCAGGTGACAGTACATCCGTTGTTGATATAGCTGGCAGCATGCCGGAAAAACGCTTCCGGTATCGCAGCCTCATGGTCAGCAAGGAGTTCGGGATTGCCGGCGAGGATCTCTCTCCCGTCAGTAACTGCGCACACGCCGCGTCCGGGCAGCATATGGAATGTGTCCGGCTGGGGAAGAACTGCTGCATTCTGTTTTTTTCGGCACCGTACGATCGCTTTCCCGAGAGGATGTTCTGAGTTCAGTTCTGCAGACGCTGCATACCGGTAGAGCTGATCCTCTGTATATTCCTGGAGAAGGCTTACAACAGCAGTTACCTGAGGCGTGCCAAAGGTCAGCGTTCCGGTCTTGTCAAAAGCGATGTGCGTCACTGTTGCGAGACGCTCCAGCGCATCACCCTCCCGGACAAGAAATCCATGTTTTGCAGCATTTCCGATTGCTGCCATGATCGCTGTGGGAGTTGCAAGGACAAGAGCGCAGGGGCAGAAGACGACCAGGATGGTCACTGCACGGATGATCTCGCCGGTGATCAGCCAGGTGAGGGCAGCAGCGCTCAGAGCGGCTACTACGATCCAGGTCGCCCAGCGGTCCGCAATGCCGACGATCTTAGCCTTCCCCGCGTCGGCAGACTGTACGAGACGGATCATGCGCTGGATAGAACTGTCTTCCCCGACTTTTACTGCCTTCATTTCAAAAGCACCGAACTGATTCACAGTTCCGCTGGAGACATCGTCCCCGGGACCTTTATCTACAGGCATGGATTCTCCGGTCATGACAGCCTGGTCTACGGAAGTCATTCCGGAGAGGATCACCCCGTCTGCCGGGATCGCTTCCCCAGGCAGGACTCGAAGAGTATCTCCTACAAGGACTTCCTCAGCGGGAATGATCTCCTCGCTGTCGCCTGTGACCCTCCGTGCGGTCCGCGGAGTCAGGTGTATAAGGCGCTCGATGCCTGCCCTTGCGCGTGCGACAGTTAGGTCTTCCAGCAGAGATCCGATCTGCATGATAAAGGCAACTTCTCCTGCTGCAAAATCTTCACCGATGATGACCGAGGCGGTCAGAGCGATGGAGACGAGTACATCAGCCTTGATATCAAATGCTGTGACCAGTCCGATGACCGCTTCCAGTATGATCGGGATACCGCAGAGGACAATAGCGATCCATGCCATATCAAAAGGAAACGGCTGGAAACCGGCTATGCTGGACAGGAGTGCGATGCCTGAAATGACGAGAAATATCACATCCCGTTTTGTTCCACCTAATTCTAACAGTTGTTCCAGTTTTTTCATAAAGCTCCTCCATTCTGCTATTAACAAAATAATAACGCAAAATATACCTATGCGGGTATAAGTATAATATACCTATAGGGGTATAGGTTGTCAAGCCCGGAGGGGGACCTGTAGGGGAGTCCAGGGGAATGTCCTATATAATAAAAAAGAGTTCCGTAAATGGAACTCCTGCGCCGGCATATCGGCATGTATATCAATCTTATTATTATAGATTATTTTATTATAGAAGAAATCATTCGCGGATCATTTATCCTCGGGAAACGCAGATTTATTTCATGTTTGCAAAACGTTCCACAGCTTTTGTAAAGCTGGCGATCGTCTGTTCCACATCTCCGTGCTCGATGCCATCTTTCACACAGTGATTTATATGTCCTTCAAGAACAATCTGCCCGACTTTGTGGAGAGCGGACTTTGCTGCGTTGATCTGGGATAGGATGTCTTCGCAGGGGATATCTTCATCGATCATGCGGTCGATCGCCTGTACCTGCCCGATGATCTTTTTCAGGCGGCGATGGAGATTTTCGGAATCCATACACTGTCTCATGGAAATGCCTCCTTTGATGATTAAGATTAAACTGCAATTATTATCCTGTATTCCCCTGTATTTGTCAAGAAACGCACGTTGACAAATTATTAACAATGTGATATTCTAAAAAAAGCGAAATCTGATTAATTCTAAAGTGAGGAGTCACGACCATGAAACAGTGCATTTAATGATACAATGAAGGTTTGGTACAGAAATGACACTGTGAATTAATTCAGGTTTCTTTTTTGTTTTAGTTCGCACACGGTATGTGTAAGAATGAAAAGCAGCCCCTTTATTCGAGAAAAACACAGAAAGCCAGAAGGAGGAAAAACTAATGGGCAGTAAAATCACCATCATCGGCGCCGGAAGCGTCGGAGCAACGATCGCATTCAAACTTTCTTATGAAGATATCGCATCTGAGATCGTCATGATCGATATCAACAAGGACAAAGTAGAGGGAGAGGTCATGGACATCGAGCAGGGTACCTGCTTCAGAAGCCCGATCTCCATCATCGCAGGAGACTATGAGGATGCAAAAGATTCCGACATCGTTATCATCACTTCCGGTATCGCGCGTAAACCGGGACAGACAAGGATCGAACTTGCTCAGACAAATGTTAATATCATCAAATCCATCACACCGGAGATCGTGAAGGCGGCACCGAACGCAAAATATATCATCGTGAGCAACCCGGTAGACGTTCTGACTTATGTATTTACAAAGATCTCAGGACTTCCGGAGAACCAGATCATCGGATCCGGTACACTTCTCGACACAGCCCGTCTCCGCTACGGACTGTCATCACACTTTAAAGTTGCACAGAAAAATATCCATGCATATGTATTCGGCGAGCACGGAGATTCTTCCTTCGTTCCGTGGTCAGGAGCAGATATCTCCAGCGTGAACATCGACGACTATTATGAGTCAATGAAAGCTCACGGAGCAGATCTTGCAGAGCTGGATAAAGACGGAATGGAAGAGTATGTCCACAAATCAGGCGGACAGGTCATCGCAAAGAAAGGCGCTACATTCTACGCTGTATCTGTTTCTGTCTGCGAGCTGTGCAGCATCGTCCTGGCGGCTTCCGATTCCGTTGCGACAGTTTCCACTATGATGCACGGCGAGTACGGCATCGACGATGTGTGCCTGAGCGTCCTGAACCTTGTCGGACCGAACGGTGTACAGGGCAAGATCCCGATGCGCCTGACAGACGAGGAAGTTGCAAAACTCCAGTCCAGCGCGAACAAGCTGAAAGAGGTTATCGCTCAGCTGGATATCTAGTCTTATATTTTCCTGGTGCATCGCACCGGGGAGTGATCAAGTAACAGGGCGGACCAGTTCCGCCTGACAGACAAGGAGGTAATACTATGAAATACAGCTATTATCCGGGCTGTACTCTGAAGAACAAGGCACAGGACCTTGATCATTATGCCAGGATCTCCGCAGAAGTTCTGGGGTTTGAACTGGAAGAGATCAGTGAGTGGCAGTGCTGCGGCGGCGTGTATCCTCTGGGGACCGACGAGATCGCAACAAAACTTTCCTCCGTCCGCGCGCTCAACGACGCGAAAGAAAAAGGGCAGGATCTTGTCACACTCTGCTCTGCCTGTCATCATGTGATCAAGCGTGTGAACGATGACATGAAGAATGTCGAAGACATCCGCACGAGAGCCAACAATTATATGGCGCTTGAAGAGCCTTACGAGGGGGAGACGAACGTGCTCCATTATCTGGAAGTGCTCCGTGACGTCGTAGGTTTTGACGAGCTGAAGAAGAAAGTCACAAATCCGCTCAAAGGAAAGAAGATCGGCGCATATTATGGCTGCCTGCTGCTCCGCCCGGGAAAACTCATGGCGTTTGATAACCCGGAGAACCCGAAGATCATGGAAGATTTCATCCGTGCCATCGGTGCAGAGCCGGTGATCTATCCGTACCGCAACGAGTGCTGCGGAGGATATATCTCTCTGAAGGAAGAGGACATGTCCAAAGAGATGTGCCGCAAGATCGAGGAGAGCGCATCCGGATTCGGTGCAGACATGCTGATCACAGCCTGTCCGCTCTGTATGTATAATCTGAATAAGAACAATGGCGGCAATCTGCCTGTTTATTACTTTACAGAACTTCTTGCAGAGGCGCTGGGACTGAAAGAGGAGGTGAAGGAGCAGTGAAGACTGAGAAGAAGCGCGCAGAACTGATCAAGGAGATCAGCGGCGTTAACCCTCTGAAATGTATGAAATGCGGGAAATGCTCCGCTTCCTGTCCTTCATACAATGAAATGGACATCAAACCGCACCAGTTTGTCTCCTATGTCATCAATGAAGACATCGAGTCACTGGTGAACTCAAGATCCCTCTGGAAATGTCTCTCCTGCTTCGCGTGTGTAGAGAGATGTCCGCGTGATGTAAAACCGGGCAAACTGATCGACGCGGCGAGACAGATCGTTGTGCGTGAGAGAGGGAATACATATCTGGATCCGGATGAGATCCCGGAACTGATCGATCCCGACACACCGCAGCAGCTGCTTGTAAGCGCGTTCAGAAGATACAGGAGGTGATAAAAGGTGCAGAGGATTGGAGTATTTGTCTGCCACTGCGGATCTAATATCGCAGCTACGGTGGACGTAAAGAAAGTTGCGGAGATGGCACTCCACGAGCCGGGTGTTGTCCATGCTGAAGATTACGCGTACATGTGTTCCGAAGCAGGACAGGAACTGATCCACAAAGCGATCAAAGAAAAACACCTGACCGGGCTGGTGGTCTGTTCATGTTCTCCGCGTATGCATGAGACGACATTCAGGAATGCAGCGGAAAGAGCCGGCTTAAACCCGTATATGGTTGAAATCGCGAATATCCGTGAGCACTGCTCCTGGATCCATAAAGATATGGAAGAGGCTACAGAGAAGGCCGTCATCCTGATGCGTGCGGCAGTTGCGAAAGTGAACTTAAACGCACCGCTGAAACCGGGCGAGAGCAGGGTCACAAAGAGAGCCCTTGTGATCGGCGGCGGTATCGCGGGTATCCAGACAGCGCTGGATATCGCGGAGGCAGGATACCCGGTAGATATCGTGGAGAAGACGCCGAGTATCGGAGGAAGGATGTCACAGCTCGACAAGACATTCCCGACACTGGACTGTTCTTCCTGTATCCTGACGCCGAAGATGGGAGAAGTGAACGCACATCCTCTCATCAATATCTATACATACAGCGAGGTGGAGAGTGTATCCGGTTTTGTGGGTGACTTCACCGTTGAGATCCGCAAGAAAGCAAGAAGCGTGGATATGGATAAATGTACGGGCTGCGGCTTATGCCAGGAGAAATGCCCGAGCAAGAAGACTCCAAGCGAGTTCAACCGCGGACTTAGCACCAGAAGCGCGATCTACACGCCGTTCGCACAGGCAGTCCCCAACGTTCCGGTCATCGACCGTGACGCCTGCATCAAGTTCAAGACAGGAAAATGCGGGATTTGTTCCAAGGTGTGCCAGGCGGGCGCCATCGATTATGATCAGATAGACCAGATCGTGACAGAGAAGTACGGTGCGATCGTTGTGGCGACCGGATTTGATATGATCAAACTGGACAAATATGACGAGTACGCGTACAGCCAGAGCAAGGACGTTATCACATCCCTTGAACTGGAGCGTATCATGAACGCGGCAGGACCGACAGGAGGACATCTTGAGCGTCTCTCTGACGGAAAGGCTCCGAAGGAGATCGTGTTCATCCAGTGTGTGGGAAGCCGCTGCTCAGACGACAGAGGAAAGAGCTACTGCTCGAAAGTCTGCTGTATGTATACGGCAAAACACGCGATGCTCATCCGCGACAAGTATCCGGATACAAATGTAACGGTATTCTACATCGATGTCCGTACACCTGGAAAGAACTTCGATGAGTTCTACCGCAGAGCAGTGGAAGACTACGGTGTAAACTACATCAAGGGTCAGGTTGGAAAAGTCATTCCGCAGCCGGACGGAAAACTGCTCGTACAGGGAGCGGATCTGATCGATAACAAACAGATCTTGAAAGAGGCTGACATGGTCGTCCTCGCGGCAGCCATCGAACCGAACCCGGATGTGAGAAAGATCGCTACCATGCTGACAGCAAGTATCGATACGAACAACTTCCTCACAGAGGCTCATGCGAAGCTTCGTCCGGTTGAGTCGCCTACGGCAGGTATCTTCCTCTCCGGCGTATGCCAGGGACCGAAAGATATCCCGGAGACTGTTTCACAGGCAGGAGCAGCGGCTGTCAAGGCGATCGGACTTCTGGCCAAAGATAAACTGCTGACCAATCCGTGTACGGCACACTCTGACGAACTGATGTGTAACGGATGTTCCCAGTGTGCGAATGTCTGCCCGTACGGAGCGATCACCTATGAGGATAAAGAGGTGAACGATCACGGAATCCGTGAGACAAGGCGTATCGCTGTCGTAAACGACGCGCTTTGCCAGGGATGTGGAGCATGTACCGTAACATGTCCGTCCGGAGCAATGGACCTGCAGGGATTCTCTAACAGACAGATCTTAGCGGAGGTAGATGCGATATGTCGATAGAAAAGAACGAAGAATTCAGACCAAAGATCGTCGCGTTCTGCTGTAACTGGTGCAGTTATGCGGGCGCTGACCTGGCGGGAAGCAGCCGTATGTCCTACTCGGCGGACGTCAAGATCATCCGCGTTCCCTGCTCCTGCCGTGTAAATCCGATGTTTATCTTAAGAGCGTTTGAAAGAGGAGCGGACGGTGTTATCATGTGCGGCTGCCATCCTGGCGACTGCCACTATACTTCCGGTAACTTCTACGCGAGAAGACGTATGACGCTGTTGTTCTCCATGCTGGACTACATCGGAGTGGAGAACGGACGTACCCGCGTTGAGTGGGTATCGGCGGCTGAGGGCGCGAAATTCTCCCAGACCATGCATGAGTTTGTGGACAAGATCACAGCCCTTGGAAAGAACGTAAGATTGGAGGATTTGAGATGCAGGAATTGATTAACCGCGCAAAAGAGCTCCTGGCCGACGGAACTGTGGCGAGAGTGCTCGGATGGAAAGCCGGGGACCTGCCTTACAATCCGGAGCCGGCTTACTTTGAGAAAGAAGAAGACTTTGCGGATTTCGTGTACAACGGATTCTGCGGAGCGAATTTAAGTAAATATATGATTGAGGCTTCCAAACTGGAAGGAAAGACTCTGGTCTGCTTAAAGCCCTGTGATACATACAGCTTCCAGGAACTGATGAAAGAGCACCGCGTAGACCGCGAGAAAGCGTATATCATCGGTGTGGGATGCAAAGGAAAGCTTGATATCGAGAAGATCAAAGCAATGGGCATCAAGGGGATCAAGAGCATCTCCGGTGCAGAGATCGATGACGAGGCGGAGACGCTGACGATCGACACGATCTACGGAGAAAAGACCTGTTCCTATGCAGACGCAATGCTGGAGAGATGCCATGTGTGCAAGGGCAAGGACCACATGATCTTTGACGAGGTCATCGGCGAGTCCAAAGAGACAAAGGACGCAGACCGTTTCGCTGAGGTGGAGAAGATCGAGGCGATGAGCCCGGAGGAGAAATTCGCATTCTTCCAGAAGGAACTGAGCAAATGTATCCGCTGCAATGCCTGCAGAAACGTATGTCCCGCATGCTCCTGCCGCAAGTGTGTGTTCGACAGCAACAAGTTCGACAGCGCACAGAAAGCGAACGTGGACTCCTTCGAGGAGAAGATGTTCCATATCATCCGTGCATTCCATGTGGCTGGAAGATGTACGGACTGCGGTGAGTGCAGCAGAGTATGTCCGCAGGGAATCCCGCTCCATCTGTTCAACCGGAAGTTCATCAAGGATATCAATGAACTGTACGGCGAGTATCAGGCAGGCGCGGATCTGGAACCGAGAACCCCTCTTACCAACTATGAGTTTGAGGATGTTGAGCCTGGGATCGTGGCAGAAAGGGGATAATGTATGTATAAGATCGCGAAAGAAAATCTGACGGCATTATTTCAGAAGATTGCCGCAGAACAGGAACTGTACCTGCCGGTGAAGACTGCCGGACAGGTGAACTTCGGCGTGTGGACAGAGGACGCAGAGGTGGACCTGGACACACTCAAGAGCGTGAAATCTCCGAAAGACGTCTTTTTCCCGCAGAGCGAGACTCTCTATACCTGCATCAGGGACGGGAAGAAGATCAAGATCGAGCCGGAGGCGTTAAAAGAGCAGAACTTTGTCGTGTTCGGCATGAAAGCCTGCGACGTGAAGGGCGTGGAAGTGCTGGACAGAGTGTTCCTCGTAGATCCGCTGGATACATTCTACGCGGCGAGAAGAGACCACGGCACCATCGTTGCCCTTGCCTGCCATGAGCCGGAAGAGACCTGCTTCTGCAAGGTGTTCGGTGTGGACGCGGCAGATCCCTCTGCAGCCGATGTGGCGGCATGGATGGTCGGAGACGAACTGTACTGGAAAGCTCTCACCGAGAAGGGGGAGGCGCTCACAGAGGCAGTGAAGGATCTCCTCACAGAGGACGGCGCTGCAGAAGAGGTTGTGGAGAAAGAGAAAGAAGCGATCCGCGGCATCGTGGAGCAGCTTCCGTACACAAACCTTTCACTGGATGGCTGGAACGGGGACGTCCTGATGGAGAAGTTCGAAGATCCGCTGTGGGATGAACTCTACAAACCGTGCCTTGCATGCGGAACATGTACATTTGTATGTCCCACATGCCAGTGCTATGATATCAAAGACTATGACGCAGGAAAGAACGGCGTACAGAGATACCGCTGCTGGGATTCCTGCATGTACTCCGACTTCACGATGATGGCTCACGGCAATAACCGTAAGTCTCAGAAGGAGAGGTTCCGTCAGAGATTCATGCATAAGCTGGTATACTATCCGGCAAATAACGATGGCATGTACTCCTGCGTCGGCTGCGGCAGATGCGTGGAGAAATGCCCGGCTTCACTGAATATCGTAAAAGTGATAAAAGCATTTCAGAAACAGGGAGGTGAGCAGTAATGAGCGAATGTACCTGCCATAAAAATTACACTCTGGACACTCTGATCCCGCAGGTTGGCGTGATCACGGACATCAGAGAGGAGACGCCGGATGTAAAGACATTCCGCGTCAATGCTCCGGAGGGCGGCAAACTGTTCGAGCATATGCCGGGACAGTGTGCGATGCTCTGTGCTCCGGGGATCAGCGAGGGTATGTTTTCCATCACTTCCTCGCCGACCAACAAAGAATATCAGGAATTCAGCATCAAGAAGTGCGGTGTCCTGACAGATTATCTCCACAGCCTGGAAGTGGGCGACGAGATCACAGTCCGCGGACCTTACGGAAATCATTTCCCGGTGGAAGACAAGCTCAAAGGAAAAGATCTTCTTTTCATCGCCGGTGGAATCGGGCTTGCACCGCTGCGTTCTGTGATCAACTATGTGCTGGACAACCGAGATGATTACGGAACAGTGGATATCGTTTACGGATCCCGCTCTGCGGATGACCTGGTACAGTTAAAGGAAATCCAGGAAGTCTGGATGAATGCCCCGGATGTCCATGTACATCTGACGATCGACCGTGAGCAGGAAGGCTGGGACGGACATGTCGGATTCGTGCCGAACTATGTGAAGGAGCTCGGATTCGACGTAAACAAGACAGCCCTGATCTGCGGACCTCCGATCATGATCAAGTTTACGCTGGCCGGTCTGGAAGAACTCGGCTTTTCCAGAGAGCAGGTGTATACGACGCTTGAGCTTCGTATGAAATGCGGAGTCGGAAAATGCGGAAGATGCAACATCGGTTCAAAATATGTGTGCAAAGACGGCCCGGTATTTCGTTGCGATGAGATCGATGAGATGCCGAATGAATACTAGGGAAAGGAAGAAATATCATGGAAAATATGGTAAATGTATATTTTTTCGGTAAGAAATACAGTGTGCCGGCTGACCTGACGATCATGACAGCCATGGAATATGCGGGCTATACACTGAAAAGAGGATGCGGATGCCGCCATGGTTTCTGCGGAGCCTGTGCGACGATCTACAGGATCAAAGGGAAAAATGAACTGAAGACATGCCTTGCCTGTCAGACACAGGTGGAAGAGGGCATGTACGTGGCGACAGTCCCGTTCTTCCCGACAGACAAGAGAACATACGATATCGAAGAGATCCGTCCGGAGCAGAGAGTGATGATGGATCTGTATCCGGAGATCTACAGTTGCATCGGATGTAACGCATGTACAAAGGCATGTACTCAGGACCTGAACGTAATGCAGTACATCGCTTACGCACAGCGCGGCGACTTCGAGAAATGTGCGGAAGAGTCCTTTGACTGTATCGGATGCGGATGCTGTTCCGTGAGATGTCCGGCAGGGATCTCCCACCCGATGGTAGGAGTCCTTGCAAGAAGACTTACAGGAAAATACATCGCTCCGGAGTCAGAGCATCTGACAAACCGTGTGGAAGAGATCCATCACGGCGATTACGATCAGCTCATCGAGCAGATCATGCAGAAACCGATCACAGAGATGCAGGAACTTTACAATAACAGAGAGATTGAGAAATAAGGAGGGAAGACCATGTTTACACCGGAAATGATGGAATCCGTAAAGAAAGTGGAGGCCACCAGAGCTGCGCGTCTGGGCGTAGAGCCGAGACGTATGACGGCGGACGAGAAAGATGCCCTTCTTAAGGAGTTCCATCCTGATTACAGGGAAGAGGCATTTGCAGAGATCAAAGTAGGACCGAACAAAGGGCAGAAAGCGCCGAAGGAGCTGGTACACCTTCTTCACTCAAACAGCCGTCTGCTCGCAGAGAAGGTTGACATCAACAAAGTAGATTATGATGTAGACGTACTTGTTATCGGAGGCGGCGGCGCAGGAGCTTCTGCAGCCATCGAGGCTCATGAGGCGGGCGCAAACGTCATGATCGTGACAAAGCTGCGTATCGGTGACGCCAACACCATGATGGCAGAGGGCGGTATCCAGGCTGCTGACAAAGAGAACGATTCTCCGGTACAGCACTATCTGGATGCATTCGGCGGCGGTCACTTCGCAGCAAGACCGGAGCTGTTAAGACGTCTCGTCATGGAAGCGCCGGATGCGATCAAATGGCTGAACGACCTGGGCGTGATGTTCGACAAGGATGAGAACGGAAGGATGATCACCACACACGGCGGTGGAACATCCAGAAAGAGAATGCATGCATGCAAGGATTACTCCGGAGCAGAGATCATGCGTACTCTCCGCGACGAAGTTCTGAACCGTCAGATCCCGGTCGCAGAGTTTACTGTAGCAGTAGAGCTGATCAGGGATGACAGAGGACAGGTTGCAGGAGCTGTGCTCCAGAACCTGGAGACAGAGGATTATCTGGTAGCAAAAGCAAAGACAGTCATCATCGCAACAGGCGGTGCGGGACGTATGCACTATCAGGGATTCCCGACATCCAACCACTACGGTGCGACAGCAGACGGACTGATCCTCGGATACCGTATGGGAGCTCCGCTCCTGTATCAGGATACGATCCAGTATCATCCGACAGGAGTTGCATTCCCGTCTCAGATCTTCGGCGCACTCGTAACAGAGAAAGTACGTTCCGTAGGCGCACAGCTGGTCAACGTGGACGGCGAGGCGTTCATGCATCCGCTGGAGACACGTGACGTGGCTGCATCAGGCATTATCCGTGAGTGTACGGCACGCGGCAAGGGTGTGAACACACCCCTTGGAAGCGGCGTATGGCTCGACACTCCGATGATCGAGGAGATCGGCGGACCGGGAACGATCGAGAAGAGGATCCCGGCGATGCTCCGTATGTATATGAAATACGATATCGATATGAGAAAACTTCCAATCCTCGTATACCCGACACTGCACTATCAGAACGGCGGTCTGGAGATCGGTGGAGACGGATTCACAAAAGTGATCGACAACCTGCTCGTAGCAGGAGAGGCTGTCGGCGGTATCCACGGAAGAAACCGTCTGATGGGCAACTCGCTTCTGGATATCATCGTATTCGGACGCAATGCAGGTAAGGCTGCCGCTGCGAAGGCGAAGAATGTAGAGCTGGGTAATATGAATCTGGATCACATTCAGGCATACGCTGAGGAGTTAAAAGAGGCAGGAATTGACACCGGTGACGTATCCCCGCTCCTTCTTCCGAAGTATGCAAGACATGAGAGATAGGAAAGGGAGAGAAAATGTTTTTAGTTAACTGGTTCCAGGAAAGTGTAATGGGGGAAACCCTGATGGTCTTATTCCTTGTAGCTTTCATCGGCTATCTTGTGGGAAGCATTACGATCAAAGGGGTAGAGCTGGGGACGGCAGGCGTACTGCTTGTCGCCCTGGTATTCGGTCATTTCCTCGGACATGATGAATCTCTGGTCGAAGGTCTGGGAATGTTTCAGGATCTGGGACTTATCTGCTTCGTTACGTCTGTCGGCTTTATTGCCGGACCGAAGTTCTTCCGTAACTTTAAGATCAATGCAAAATCTTATATTCTGCTCGGATTTATCATAATTGCGATCGGTGCGCTTGTTACTTCAGGCATTATTACGATCGCAGGAGTTCCGACTGATATCACAGTTGGTATGATGTCCGGAGCCCTGACGAGTACGCCGGGGCTTGCAGCGGCGCTTGATGCCACAGGTTCCGCCAACGCCTCCATCGGATACGGTATTGCCTATCCGTTCGGTGTAGTGGGAGTTGTGCTTTTCGTGCAGCTGATGCCGAAGATCCTGCATACAGATATGGATGCGGAGCGCGCCAAGTTCGAGGCTGCCCAGAATGTAGGAGATGTAGCGAAAAAAGATAAACTGTTCCATGTAGATCCGATGGGATTTTTCCCGTATGCGCTGGCGATCGCTCTCGGTATCGTCCTGGCGAAGATCGTGATCCCGCTTCCGGGCGGAGCACAGTTCTCTTTGGGAACGTCAGGCGGTCCCCTGATCGCGGGTCTGATCCTCGGTCACTTCGGTCACGCCGGAAAGATCAGCTTTCATGTGGAAAAATCTGTGCTTGAGTGCTTAAGAGAATTCGGTCTTGCACTGTTCCTGATCGGAGCAGGTGTGGAGGCCGGAGCGGGATTCATCGAAATCCTCAAGGAACACGGGCTGATCCTGTTCGTGTACGGTGCGTTGATCACACTGATCCCGATGATCGTCGGATACTTTGTGGCGACAAAGCTGATGAAGCTGAGCCTGTTCAATACGCTTGGTTCCATCTGCGGCGGTATGACAAGTACACCGGCTCTCGGAACACTGATCCGTGTGACCGGAACAGACGATGTGGCGTCAGCATATGCTGCGACTTATCCGGTAGCGCTGGTATTTGTCGTGCTGGCGTGCCAGTTCATCGGTATTTTCCTGTGATCTTAAGCAGGGTTTAAACTATATCAGGAATTTTCGGCGGACTGCAGAGCATTTGGCGATGCGGTCCGCAGAAAACATTCCGCATCGATCTGCGGAAATATAATCCAAACAAATTAAAAATGGAAGGAGTTGGCTTTCATGCGTGAAATTAATGTAAGCACACTTACAGACGTGATCGAGAGACTCTGCATCGAAGCAAACGAGCATCTCCCGGAAGACGTGAAATGTGCGATCCGCGACTGCCGTGCATGTGAGGACGGCGAGATCGCAAAAGGCGTTCTCGACAACATCATCGAGAACTATGAGATCGCGGACAATGAGAACGTGCCGATCTGCCAGGATACCGGTATGGCATGTGTATTCCTTGAGATCGGACAGGATGTGCATCTTGTCGGAGGAGACCTTGCAGAGGCAGTGGATGAGGGAGTACGCCGCGGATATACAAACGGATATCTGCGCAAATCTGTCGTAAAAGATCCGGTTCGCCGCGGAAATACGGGAGACAACACACCGGCGATGCTCTACACGGAGATCGTGCCCGGTGAGAATATCAAGGTCACAGTCGGACCGAAGGGATTCGGTAGTGAGAATATGAGCCAGATCCGTATGTTCAAGCCTTCAGCGGGACTTCAGGGGATCAAGGACTTCATCATCGAGGCTGTGGAGACGGCAGGACCGAATCCGTGCCCGCCTATGGTAGTGGGTGTCGGGATCGGCGGAACATTTGACAAGTGTGCGCTTCTTGCAAAGAAAGCACTTATGAGACCGCTTGATTCTTCCAACCCGGATCCGTTCTATGCAGATCTGGAGAAGGAGATGCTGGAGAAGGTCAATGAGCTGGGGATCGGCCCGCAGGGATTCGGCGGAAAGACGACAGCCATCGGACTGAACATCGAGACAATGCCGACACATATCGCAGGCATGCCGTGTGCAGTCAACATCAACTGCCATGTGACACGCCACAAATCGGAGGTGATATAAATGGCAAGAAAGATTACATTACCGCTTACAGAAGAACTTGCTAAGACTCTTCACGCAGGAGATCAGGTACTCTTGACAGGAACGATCTACACATCCCGTGACGCCGGACACAAGAGAATGTGCGAGGCTCTGGCAAAGGGAGAGAAGATCCCCTTTGATCCAAAGGATGCGACGATCTACTATGTGGGACCGACTCCGGCAAAACCGGGGCATGTCATCGGAAGCGCAGGCCCGACGACCAGCGGACGTATGGATGCTTACGCTCCGACGATGATGTCCGTTGGCGCAAGAGGAATGATCGGAAAAGGTGCCCGCCTTCCGGAAGTTGTGGACGCCATGAAGAAATACAGCGGCGTTTACTTCGGCGCGATCGGCGGCGCAGGAGCTCTTCTTGCGAAATGTATCAAGAAAGCGGAGCTGATCGCTTACGAAGATCTGGGAGCAGAGGCTCTGAGAAAACTCTATGTGGAGGATATGCCGGTCGTTGTCATCATCGACAGCGAGGGGAATAACCTGTACGAAGAGGGAAGAAAGGCTTATCTGGATTCTAAGAAATAAATTTTCGAAGACGGTTTCGTGGACGGCAGGCAGATGGCTCCGTTTCCAATTCCGAAAGTCTAAGAAAATCTAAAAACTCCGGGAACTGACTAACAGCGATATGAAAAATAACACAACTCGCTTACGCTCAGACAGTGTTATTTTTCATATCAACGTCAGTTCCCGGAGTTTAACATTTTCTAAGACTTTCTCCAAGTCAACGGAATCCATCCGCCTGCCGCCCCTCGAAAGGTTTTCGAGAAAACTGTTTGAGAACTTTTTTGGACGGTTTTCTCGAAAACTGTTTTAGAGGACGCTGATGAAGCGGTGGAAGGCTTCCAGGCCTTCTGGAGTGCATTTGTAGACTCCGGCGTCTTCGAGTACCTGGCAGAATACTTTTCCTACTTCCTGCTCCAGGATATGTCCGATGTTATCTTTATTGATATCCGGATAGTCTGGAAGGAACTCGTCTACCCAGTCTGCATGTTTCTCGATCTGGTCGTTGCTGCGGATGTCTTTTCCTTCAAGGATATATTCTTCCAGGAGTTCCATCTCGCCTTTCAGACGCGCCGGAAGTACGGCAAGTCCCATGACCTCGATCAGCCCGATGTTCTCCTTCTTGATATGATGGAGTTTTGCATGGGGATGATATACTCCAAGAGGATGCTCCTCTGTGGTGATGTTGTTGCGCAGCGTCAGGTCAAGCTCATACAGATCGCCGCGTTTCCTTGCGATAGGAGTGATCGTGTTGTGAGGCGTTCCGTCTGTCTCCGCGAAGATGAATGCGTCTTCATCCGTGTAGCCGCGCCATTTGTTCAGGATATGCTCGGCGAGGTCGATGATCCTCTCCACATCCATGCCCTGGAGGCGGATCACGGAGAGCGGCCATTTTACGATGCCTGCTGTGACGTCCTCATAGCCTTTGACGGTGAAGTTCTCTATGATCGGAGCTTTCGCCATTGCAAATGTATAGTTTCCGCCCTGGAAGTGGTCGTGGCTCAAGATAGAACCGCCAACGATCGGAAGGTCTGCGTTGGAGCCAAGGAAGTAGTGCGGGAACAGCTTGATGAAATCAAACAGTTTTGCAAATGCTTTCCTGTCGATCTTCATGGGGATATGCTCTCCGTTGAACACGATACAGTGCTCATTATAGTAAACGTAGGGAGAATACTGGAAGCCCCATTTACTTCCCTGGATCTGGATCGGGATGATCCTGTGATTCTCTCTGGCAGGATGGTTTGTGCGTCCTGCGTACCCCTCATTTTCCATGCAGAGCTGACATTTCGGGTAGGAAGAGGATTTTGCCTTCCCTGCAGCCGCGATGGCTTTCGGGTCTTTCTCCGGTTTGGAGAGGTTGATGGTGATATCCAGTGTACCGTACTGGGTATCCACGGTCCATTTTCTGTCTTTTTTGATGCGGTAGCGGCGGATATAGTCGCTGTCCTGGCTCAGTTTATAATAATAAGCTGTCGCATCTTCCGGGGACTTTTCATATTCTTTCCAGAACTTCTCCTGGATCTGCGCCGGACGCGGCATCAGGCAGTTCATGAGACGGGTGTCAAACAGGTCCCGATATGTAACGCTGTCCTCGATCAGCCCGCGTTTTACAGCCTCGTCGAGGAGTTCTTTTAAGACGTCCTCCAGGACGATACTGCTCAGATCGCAGTCCACATCCTCGTAATCGTCCTCTTTCATCACATCGAGGAGCAGATTGGTCGTATAGGTCCGCTCAGATTCCGGGGTGAGTCCGGTGTCGATCCCGTACTGCACCAGTTTCTTGATCGCTTCATAAAGCATAGCAGTTACCTCCGTTCATTGATTTGTTGTTTATATATTCATTTATAAGGCAAATAATGCAGAAGGCAGACGGATCAGCCTGCCTCCTGTTACAGACAAAACAGGTATCCCTCTTACCCGTCGATGCGGGAAGCTCCGTCTCCGATATCGACGGTATAGAATTCTGCTTCATGTCCGACTTTCTCTTTGTATGTTCTTCCGATGCTGTCGATGAATGTATCTACTGCATCATTTTTTACGATACTGACTGTACAGCCGCCGAATCCGCCGCCTGTGATACGGGAGCCGATGACGCCCGGGATCTTCCAGGCAAGGTCAACGAGGATATCGATCTCTTCACAGGAAACTTCATAGTCGTCCCTCAGAGAGATGTGGGACTGGTTCATCAGTTCACCGAATTTTGTGATGTTTCCTTCTCTCAGGGCAGCGACCGCGTCGATGGTGCGCTGATTTTCATATACGGCATGCTTTGCACGCTTTAGCTGGACCGGATCTTTGATCAGATCTTTGTGCTCCTCAAATTTCTCCGGAGTAAGGTCGCCGAGTGCCTTGATATCCAGTTCTGACTGGAGAGCAGCCAGAGCGTCTGCACATTCCTGTCTCCTGTCGTTGTACGCAGAGTCAACCAGGCTGTGCTTTACTTTGCTGTTTGTGATGATGATCTTCGCGTCCTCAAGAACGATGGGGGCATATTCATACTTCATCGTGTTTGTATCAAGGAAGATGGCATTGTCTTTTTTGCCCATCGCAACGGCGAACTGATCCATGATACCGCAGTTGCAGCCGTTGAAATTGTTCTCGGAATACTGTCCGATGAACGCAAGGTCGGTCATGCTCAAGGAATCGATCCCGAAGAGATCTGTCAGGATGACGCCTGTGAGGACCTCCAGGGAAGCGGAAGAGGAAAGACCGGATCCGTTCGGGATATTCCCCCAGATGACCATGTCAAAACCATTCTCCAGTTTGTATCCTTTTTCCGCGAATGCCCAGACTACGCCGAGCGGATAATTTGCCCAGTTGTATGCTTTCTTGTATGTAAGGTCATCGAGAGATACCTCTACCACGCCAAATGAATCCAGGTTCATGGAATAGAAGTGGATCATGCGGTCCTCTCTTTTTCTCGCTGCGCCGTATGTTCCGATCGTCAGGGCGCAGGGGAATACGTGGCCTCCGTTATAATCGGTGTGTTCGCCGATCAGGTTGACGCGTCCCGGCGAGAAATAGAAGCGGGCGCCGTCTGCGCTTCCGAAAAGCTCTGCAAATTTGTCAAATAACTTTTTCTTCATTCTTATTTCCTCCTGAAATGTTGTAAAAAATGCTGAAACGAATGCTATTTTCTAAAATCATTATATATCCCCGAGGCGGAGGGAGTATATAAAAAATACGTGCAGAAACATGTAAAAATGTTGCCTGTAAAGCCACTTGGATATATAATGGCAGAAGAGACGGGACTACGTGTGATCGAAGAAAAGGATGAGGAGGAAGGATGATGACGGATTCATACAAATACTCATATAAAGCAGGGGAGGATCTTTTAAATTCTCTTTCTGTATATAATGTGGGACATCAGAAATGTGAGCCGGAATACCAGTGGGGACCAGGTATCCGTGATCACTACTGTATCCACCATATTCTCTCCGGGAGCGGATACTATACCGCAGGCAGCAAGACCTTCCGCCTGGAAGCAGGGGATACGTTCATCCTCTTTCCCGGTGAGGAAGTAAAGTATTATGCCGACAAGGACGAGCCCTGGGAGTACGCGTGGGCAGGTTTTATGGGAACGGACGCCGCGTCGGTCATACACAGCACGGATTTTTCCAAGACGGAGCCTTATATCAGGAAAGGCAGGATACCGGCTGATAAGATACGGGAAGGTCTGGAGCATATTTATGAAGTGAAGGGGAATACTTTCGAGGCAACGGTGGCCATGGCGGGGGCGCTCTACAGCCTGCTCGCCGTGTTCATGCACTACTGCGAAAAGGAAGTACAGGAAAAAGATATCCAGATGACTTATGTGGAGAAAGCACAGAACTACATCGGGACGAATTATTCCTATCCTATCACAGTGGAAGATATCGCAGCATATGTGGGGATCAGCCGGAGCCATCTGTTCCGCTCTTTTCAGACACATTTGACCAAATCACCGAAAGAATATCTCTCCGAATACCGGATCAAACAGGCATGCCATCTGCTCAAAGAGACTAACCTTTCAGTTTCCGCGATCGCGTATTCTGTTGGATTTGAGAACAACCTTTATTTTTCAAAAGCATTTAAAAAGTTAAAAAAGATCAGCCCGTCTGAGTATCGGAGAACCCATATGACCGTGTGAACCGCTGAGAAAGCGATGCGTCCGGAGTGCATGAGGAGCAGCCGGGATGCATATGAATAGGAAAGAGGGTGCCCAAAGTATGGGCGAGGGAGCAGACGGAGGAACAGACCACGCAGAGGGCAAGTGACCAGGAAAAACGAAAACAAGACAGGGGAAAGGGCTGCGGACTGAAGCGGTGGATGCAGGCTGTCGCCGTCCTGTACATCCTGCTGTTCTTTCCGGTGCCGGGATCCCAATATGAGGAAAGGACTGCACCGGAAGCAGGAGAGGAGAGCATGCAGGCAGAGGCGGAAGAGGTCAGCGGCAGGGAGGAGGGGGAGAGTGCGGATGACACTGGCTGCGGAGAAACAGAAAAAGGATCCGGAGGAAACGAGCCGAAACCGATGATCGCGATCACCTTTGACGACGGTCCCGATGCATCTTCTACACCGCGGCTCCTTGACGGTCTGAAGGAAAGGGGAGTCCGGGCAACTTTTTTTGTGATCGGAGAGAATATTGAAAAAGAGGATAACAGGGGGATCATAAAAAGGATGCAGGAAGAGGGCCATGAGATCGGCAACCATACATATCATCATGTGGATCTGTCTAAGCTGAACTCTGAGGATGCGCACAGGGAACTCATGATGACGGATGGACTGATCAGGGAGATAACAGGGGAAGAGACTTCGCTGGTAAGGCCGCCGTTTGGCGCGTTCCCTGACGGTATGGCGGAAGAACTCGACAAGCTCTATGTGAAATGGACGGTGGATCCTCTGGACTGGACAACAGAAAATGTGGATGAGATCGTTCAAAAAGTAGTGACGGATGTACAGGAAAATGATATCATTCTCCTGCATGACTGTTATGAGAGCTCGGTGGATGCGGCATTTCGGATCATCGATATCCTCAAGGATGAGGGATATGAGTTCGTTACGGCAGACCGGCTCCTTATAGAATAAAAAGTGAGAAACGGAGCAGAAAAATGGCAGATGAATATACAAGAACAGAACTGTTGATCGGAAACGGGGCTATGGAACGGCTTAAGGGAGCTTCTGTCCTCGTGTTTGGAGTGGGCGGTGTAGGATCACACTGTATCGAAGCGCTGGCAAGGAGCGGGGTGGGACACCTGACCCTGGTGGATAACGACGTCGTTTCCATAACGAACATCAACCGCCAGTCCATCGCCTTTCACAGTACGGTGGGGCGATACAAGACAGAGGTCATGAAAGAAAAGATCCGGGATATCAACCCGGAGATCCGTGTGGATACGCACGAGACGTTTATCCTGAACGATAATGTGGAGGGTGTGATCACCGGAAAGGAAGATTACATCATTGATGCGGTAGACACAGTGACGGCGAAGCTTGCTATCGTGCAGAGAGCGCTGGAAAAAGGGATCCCGGTCATCAGCAGCATGGGGACCGGCAACAAACTGCACCCTGAACTCTTTGAGATCACTGATATATCCAAGACCAGTGTGTGCCCCCTGTGCCGTGTCATGCGCAGAGAACTGAAAAGCCGGGGGATCTCTCACCTGAAGGTTCTCTATTCAAAGGAGAAGCCTGTGGATACTTCCGGCAGGACCACCGGGGAGGATATGGGCGCGCGCCGGTCCCTCCCGGGGAGCATATCCTTTGTGCCGCCCGTCGCAGGACTTTTGATCGCGGGGGAGGTCGTCCGGGAACTGGCAGGGATCGGATGATAAAATACATTAAAGCTTAGTCTGGAGGAAAGAAAATGGATCTTTTTGACTATATGAGAGAAACTAATCAGAAAAAGGAGTCGCCGCTGGCTTCCAGGATGCGCCCGACAACGCTGGATGAAGTGGTGGGACAGCAGCACATCATCGGGAAGGACAAACTTCTGTACCGTGCGATCAAAGCGGACAAGCTGGGGTCGCTCATCTTCTACGGACCGCCGGGGACAGGAAAGACCACGCTGGCAAAAGTGATCGCCAATACGACCAGCGCCGAGTTCAAGCAGATCAACGCCACGGTAGCCGGGAAGAAGGATATGGAAGAAGTGGTGAAAGAGGCGAAGGACCTTCAGGGGATGTACGGAAAGAAAACGATCCTCTTTATCGATGAGATCCACCGTTTTAACAAGGGGCAGCAGGATTACCTGCTCCCCTTTGTGGAGGACGGCACCATCATCCTGATCGGAGCCACCACGGAGAATCCTTATTTTGAGGTGAACGGGGCGCTCCTGTCACGGTCCAGCATCTTTGAGCTGAAAGCCCTTGGAAGAGAGGATATCCGTACTCTCATCCTGCGGGCTGTGAACGATACGGAGAAAGGGATGGGAAGCTTCCGCGCGCAGATCGACGAGGATGCGCTGGAATTCCTTGCTGACATCTCAGGAGGGGATGCGAGGAACGCGCTCAACGCAGTGGAACTGGGGATACTGACTACAGACCGGTCGGAGGACGGGATCATCCATATCACCCTGGAAGTGGCGTCGGAGTGTATCCAGAAGAGAGTGGTGAATTATGACAAGAAGGGTGACAACCACTATGATATCATCTCAGCGTTCATCAAGAGCATGAGAGGGTCAGATCCGGATGCGGCGGTGTTTTATCTCGCCAAGATGCTCTATGCGGGCGAGGATATCAAGTTCATCGCGCGGCGCATCATGATCTGTGCCTCCGAAGATGTTGGAAATGCGGATCCTATGGCGCTGACCGTGGCAGTGTCGGCGGCTCAGGCTGTGGAGCGGATCGGTATGCCGGAGGCTCAGATCATCCTCTCCCAGGCGGTCACCTATGTCGCAACGGCGCCAAAGAGCAATTCCGCGTGCAATGCGATCTTCGCGGCGGGCGAGGCGGTCCGGCAGAACCGGACCACAGTCCCCGTTCATCTACAGGATGCCCACTACAAAGGAGCGCAGAAGCTGGGACACGGGACGGGATACAAATACGCTCACGATTATCCGGGGCATTATGTGAAACAGCAGTATCTCCCGGACGAGATAAAAGACGCCAGATTCTATGAACCCGGCGTCCTCGGTTACGAAAAAACGATCAGAGAATATTTAGAGAAGATCCGTCAAAAGTGAGGTGTAGATCTCCTGGCTTTTGAGGGACCACTTGGCAGCAATGGCTTCGGCCTCCTTTTCCGTGGGGACCGTGAGCCTCAGGTCGATCAGATTATATCCGTTCTCCATGATCTGGCATCGGACCTCAAACTCGTGGTTGGTATTCAGATAGTAGTCCGATTTTATCGCGACTTCCTCTTTCAGGTCGTACTGTTTCTCCTTGAGGAAATCATCGATCTCCTGCCGGATGGCAGGAGATATTTTATTGCTGAAGAAATGGATCGTCTCCGCGCCGTTTTCTGTCAGATGATACAGCGTCCGGTTGTGTGTGGTCTCCACCCGGAGAAGATCCGAGTCTGTCAGCTCGGAAAGGGTTTCCTGGAGCCTGAAATAGGAAGTGTATCCTTTGTCCAGGATAAACTCCGAGATCTGGGATGTGGTGAGCGGAAAGTCCACCTTATCCAGCATGTAAAGTACGATCAGTTTATATAATGTGTATGTCTCAGCCATAAAACTCCTTTCCCTGCCAGATATCATTTTCTTTCAGATACTGGTTCAGACGGTTCAATACTGTTCGCTTGGCACCGGTCCAAAGCGGCGCGATGAGAAGGTCTTTCGGTCCGTCTCCTGTGAGACGGTGGATAACGATGTCCGGGTCCAGGCGGGCGATGCATCTGCCAAGGAGACGGATATACTCCTGCATGTCGGGAACATGGAAGGGAGCCGCCGCATATTCGGATGCCAGGTCTGTCCCTTTCAGGACATGGAGCAGCTGGAGTTTGACCCCCTGTATGCCTGCCCGGTTCAGATAGTCGATGGTCTCCAGCATCTGGTCCTCTGTTTCTCCCGGAAGAAAGAGGATCACGTGGACGATCGTCTGGATCCCGATCCGGTGCAGGGCGTTTACTGCTGTGTCAAACACATCAAGAGTGTATCCCCTGCGGATATATCGGGCGGTTTCCTCGTGGATGGTCTGAAGCCCCAGTTCCACCCAGACGGGTTTGATCCGGTTCAGACGTTCCAGAAGGGCGAGCACATCCTCACCCAGGCAGTCCGGACGGGTGGCGATGGACAGGATCTTCACATCCGGGTCTTTGATCGCTTCCATAAAAACTTTCTCCAGATATGCCACCGGAGCATACGTATTGGTAAATGCCTGAAAATATGCGATATAAGAGTGGACCGGACGCTTTTCGAGAAGCTCTTTTTTTCCGGATTCGAGCTGTTCGCTGACAGAGGAACCCGCGGCGCCGGCAAAATCGCCGGATCCCATCGCACTGCAGAAGATGCATCCGCCGGTCCCGGCCGTGCCGTCCCGGTTGGGACAGGTCATGCCGGCGTTCAGTGTGATCTTGTATATCTTTTCTCCGTATCTGCTTCGAAGAGCGTGATCCAGGGAGTGATACCTTTTCTCACTCCAGCGCCTGAGAGGATCCATTCTGAGGGGTCTCCTTTCCAATGAGGCAGTCTCTTTCAAGGGGGCTGCCGAAAAATTCTCATACTGCTGTTTATCATAACACTCCTGAACTTTATGTGCAAATAAATATGAAAAAAAGCTTTTCATTTTATAGGACATGCTGTATAATACGGTTGTATTTAACGATCTTTCACACAAAAGTCAGTTCAGACTGTTAAATCCCGAAACAACAGATTTGGAAGATAAATTGTCATCGGAAGTCGAATGACAGAAAATAGTGCGCAGACTTAGAGTTACCTATGCAATTAAAGAAAAGGAGAGAATGCATTTATGACAAGAGAAAAGTATGAATCTCTGCCCCTTGCCACACTGAAAGACCTTGCAAAGGCGAGAAAGATGAAAGGGATCTCCGGAATGAAGAAAGGGGACCTGATCGACGCGATGCTCGCTCTTGACGAGAAGGAAAAACAGAAAGAGGCAAGCGATGAGGCGAAAGAAGAAGTAAAAGAAGAGATGAAGGAAAAGAAAGAGGAGACGGATATCGAGCAGCTGGACAGCGGACATACCGCCAACGGTATCCTGGAAGTGATGCAGGACGGCTTTGGGTTCATCCGCTGCGAGAACTATCTTCCCGGGGAAAATGATGTCTATGTCTCTCCGTCCCAGATCCGCAGATTCGGGTTGAAGACCGGTGACATCATCATGGGTAATACCAGGGTCAAGACCCAGGGAGAAAAGTTCAGCGCGCTCCTCTACGTATCTACCATCAACGGTCTCCGTCCTTCCGAGGCGATGAAAAGGAAGAACTTTGAAGATCTCACCCCGATCTTCCCGAATAAGAGGATCCGCCTTGAGACAACAGGATGCAGCACAGCGATGCGGATCGTGGACCTGGTATCCCCGATCGGAAAAGGGCAGAGGGGTATGATCGTATCTCCGCCGAAAGCAGGAAAGACTACGCTCCTGAAAGAAGTGGCGCTTGCAGTACAGAAGAGCGAGCCGCGCATGCATCTGCTCATCCTTCTGATCGATGAGCGGCCGGAAGAGGTGACGGATATCAAAGAGACGATCGAAGGGCCGAATGTGGAAGTGATCCATTCTACTTTTGATGAACTTCCGGAACATCACAAGAGGGTATCAGAGATGGTGATCGCCCGCGCAAAGCGTCTCGTAGAGCACGGCAAGGATGTGATGATCCTTCTGGACAGCATCACGAGACTGTCAAGGGCATATAACCTGACTGTGCCGCCGTCAGGAAGGACGCTCTCCGGCGGACTTGACCCGGCAGCGCTCTACAGCCCGAAACGGTTCTTCGGAGCGGCGAGAAATATGAGGGAAGGCGGAAGCCTTACGATCCTGGCGACCGCGCTGGTGGATACGGGAAGCAAGATGGACGATGTGATCTATGAAGAGTTCAAGGGGACGGGTAATATGGAACTGATCCTTGACAGAAAGCTTCAGGAACGCAGAGTCTTCCCGGCAGTAGATATCCCGAAATCAGGGACCAGGCGTGAAGACCTGCTCCTTAATAAGGAAGAGCAGGAAGCGGTGTATATCATGCGCCGTGCCATGAACGGGATGAAGGCGGAAGAGGCAGTGGACAATCTGCTGAATATGTTCTCAAAGACAAAGACGAATGCGGAACTGGTACATCAGGTGATCCGCCAGAAGTTTATTTAAAAAAGTATTGCAAAAGAAAATATCTTATGCTACAATTAGAAAGCTGTTTAGAGAGTATAATAAGTAATTTTAAAATAGAGAGGTGAAAATCATGCGCGAAGGAATACATCCGGAGTACCATCAGGCAACTGTAACCTGCAACTGCGGAAACACATTTGTTACAGGATCCACAAACGAGAGCATCCACGTGGAAATCTGCTCCAAATGCCATCCGTTCTACACAGGACAGCAGAAAGCGGCACAGGCTCGCGGTCGTGTTGACAAGTTCAACAAGAAATATGGTATTAAATAAGAATGATATGCAGCAGGCTGAGGTGGAAGCATCTCAGCCTGTTTCATTAAGGTACTGTTCACACTGTGCGCGTCAGCGCGACGAATGCGCATGGGGCGGCGGGCAGGTGTGAACAGTGAAAAGTTCACAGGAGGCATTATGAAATCATCAAATATTGGCGGGCAGGCTGTCCTGGAAGGGATCATGATGAGGAACGGGGGAAAATACTCCGTTGCCGTGCGCAGGACTGACGGAGAGATCGTTGTGGATGTGCAGGATTATAACAGCATTATCCCGTGGAAAGCCCCGCTCAAGATCCCGTTCATCCGGGGAATCTTTAATTTTGTGGATTCTCTTGTGCTGGGGATGAAGACACTTATGTTTTCTGCAAGTTTTTTTGAGGACGAAGAAGAGGAGATCCTGACGGAAGAGCAGGCTGCAAAACAGGAGAAGACGGAAAAGCTGATCATGAACCTGACGGTTGTGCTTGCGGTGGTGATCGCTGTCGCGATCTTCATGGTGCTGCCGTATTTTCTCAGCAGCTTTGTGGAGAAGTACACCTCGTCGAGAGCGCTGATGACGATCTTCGAGGGAGTGATCCGTGTCGTTATCTTCCTGCTCTACATCTATCTTATATCCAGGACAGAAGACATCAAGCGGACTTTCATGTATCACGGGGCGGAACACAAGTGCATCAACTGTATTGAACACGGTCTGGAACTGAATGTGGAGAATGTGCGGAAAAGTTCCAAACAGCACAAGAGGTGCGGGACCAGTTTCCTGTTCTTTGTGATGATCGTGAGCATTATCTTCTGCTTTTTTATCACGGCAGAATCACAGGTGCTGCGCGTGGTCATCCGGATCGCCCTGCTGCCTCTGATCGCCGGCGTGTCCTATGAGATCATCCGCCTTGCGGGGAACAGTGACAATGCGTTCATCAATCTCTTGAGCAGGCCGGGAATGTGGGTACAGAACATGACCACAAAAGAGCCGGACGACGACATGATCGAAGTCGGGATCCGCGCTGTGGAAGAAGTTTTCGACTGGCGGACATGGCAGAAGGAGAACCTGCGATGAGAAACGGGATATGTCCGGAAGAAAACCGGAATGGCGTGACTCTGAAAGACGCGGTGTCCTGGGGAAGGGCAGAACTTGAGAAAAACGGCGTGGAAGAGGCGGCGCTTGATGCCTGGTATCTTTTGGAACATGTGACAGGCGTGAGCAGGGCTGCATACTATGCATATCCGGAAACGGAAATGACAGCAGAGCAGGAGAGCGGATATCGTGACCTGGTACAAAGAAGGGGGAGACATATCCCGCTCCAGCATCTCACCGGGACCCAGGAATTTATGGGGCTGGAGTTTCAGGTGAATGAGCATGTGCTCATCCCCCGGCAGGATACGGAGACTCTCGTAGAATATGCCCTCGATCATCTGAAGAAGGGGAAGGTGCCTGAGAGAGAAGGAAAAGTGAGGGTCCTGGATATGTGTACGGGATCCGGGTGCATCCTTCTGAGCGTGCTCACGTTTGCTCGGGAAGACCTGAAAAAAAGAAACCTGCCGGGAACAGTCGAAGGCGTGGGGGCTGATATCTCCGAAGATGCGCTCTGCGTGGCAGAAAAGAATGCAGAGAGGCTGTATCCGTCTGCAGGATTCGTAAAGAGCGATCTTTTTGAAAATATCGCGGGAAGATACGGGATGATCTTGTCGAATCCGCCTTATATCCGTACGGAGGAGATCAGATCCCTGCAGGAGGAGGTCCGGCTGCACGATCCGTTCATCGCACTGGACGGAAAAGAGGACGGGCTCTATTTTTATAGAAAGATCATCTCAGACGCGCCGGGCTTTCTTGAGCCGGGAGGGATCCTCATCTTTGAGATCGGATATGATCAGGCAGAGGAGGTCTCAGAGCTTTTTGAAAGCGCGGGATATACAGAGATCACAGTGAAAAAGGATCTGGCAGGTCTTGACCGTGTTGTGTCGGGCGTGTTACAGTGATTCAGGAGAAACAGAGACTATAAGAGAGATTATATTTTAGAAAAGGACAGTGAAAAATGTTTGACAGATTAGACGATTTACTGATTCGATACGAAGAAGTGATGGGGGAACTGCAGGAACCCGATGTGGCGAACGATCCGGCAAGGTTTCGGAAGCTGATGAAGGAACAGAGTGACCTTGCGCCGATCGTCGAAGCATATAAAGAATACAAGACATGCAGCCAGAACATCGAGGACAGCCTTGCCATCCTGGAAGAGGAGTCCGACGAGGAAATGAGGGAACTGGCAAAAGAGGAACTTGGCGTATCCAGGGACAGGGTTGCCGAGCTGGAGCAGGAACTGAAGATCCTTCTCCTTCCGAAAGACCCGAATGATGACAAGAATGTCATCGTGGAGATCCGCGCCGGGGCAGGCGGAGACGAAGCGGCTCTGTTTGCAGCGGAAGTTTACCGTATGTATGTTCATTATGCGGACAGCAGAGGGTGGAGGACAGAGATGATCTCCCTGAATGAGAACGGGATCGGGGGATTCAAGGAATGTGTCTTTATGATCACGGGACAGGGAGCGTACTCCCGGCTGAAATACGAGAGCGGCGTGCACCGCGTGCAGAGAGTACCGGAGACGGAGAGCGGCGGAAGGATCCATACTTCCACCATTACCGTGGCGATCATGCCGGAGGCGGAAGAGGTTGACGTCGTGATCGATGAGAAAGATATCCGTATTGATGTCATGCGTGCCTCAGGAAATGGGGGGCAGTGTGTCAACACTACCGATTCTGCGGTCCGTCTCACCCACTATCCCACAGGGATCGTGATCTACAGCCAGACTGAGAAATCCCAGCTCCAGAACAAAGAGAAGGCGTTCCGCCTGCTCCGCTCCAAACTTTACGATCTGGAACTGGAGAAACAGCAGGCGTCGGAGGCTGAGGCGAGAAGGAGCCAGATCGGGACGGGAGACCGCTCCGAGAAGATACGGACATACAACTTCCCGCAGGGAAGAGTGACAGACCACCGGATCAAGCTGACCCTGCACAAGCTGGACAGTATCTTAAACGGTGACCTGGATGAGATCATAGACAGCCTGATCGCAGCTGACCAGACCGCAAAACTTGCGAAGATGGAGGACTGATGATCAATGGAATATGATTTTAAACGTCCTGAACTGGAGGACAGAGACCTGATCAACCGCTATTTTTCTCAAGCTCCGGGGAGGAGCTGTGAAAGGACTTTTGTGAACGTCTTCCTCTGGTCCAGGCATTACAAGGTAAAGTTTGCCGTGATCGAGGATGCCCTGGTGTTCCGGGACGAGGGAGACGGATATGCGTTTGCGTATCCGGCAGGAGAACCGGAGGCTGTGAAGAGAGCACTGGAGGCGCTTATGGAATACTGCCGGGAGGGCGGACATCCGTTTAAACTCTACAATGTGACTCCCGAGCATTTTGAACAGCTTGAAGAGTGGTTCCCGGGACGGTTCCAGATCGAGTATGTGCGCGATGTGGCGGATTATGTCTATGAGACAGAGAAACTCGCAACGCTCGCTGGGAAAAAACTCCATGGAAAGCGGAACCATATCAATAAATTTATGAAACTCTATCCCGACTGGTCCTATGAGAGCATCGATGACGGCAATGTAGAAGAATGTTTCCAGATGGCTCTCAAATGGAGGAACCTGAACGGCTGCGACGACGATACGGAGAAGAACGCGGAGATGTGCGTGACGCTGAACTCCCTGCGCCTTTATAAAGAACTGGGACTAAGGGGCGGTATCCTGAGAGTGAACGGGGAGATCGCGGCTTTCTCGCTGGGAGAACCGGTGTGCAGCGACACTTTCGTGGTCCACATTGAAAAGGCGTTTGCGGACATTGAAGGTGCGTACCCGATGATCAACCAGCAGTTTGTGCAGCATGAGTGTATGGACTACACTTATGTAAACCGCGAGGATGATGCGGGATCTGAGGGGCTCAGGAAAGCGAAACTGTCCTACAGACCGGCATTCATGGTGGACAAGGGTATTGTGACAGAGAGATAGATTACAGAAGAAATGGAGTGAAAGTGATGATTTCAAAAAAGATGGAAAACATGGTGGCAAACAGTTCGGCGATCCGGGCGATGTTCGAGGAAGGGAACCGTCTGGCGAAGATCTACGGGGCTGAAAATGTATTTGATTTCAGCCTGGGCAATCCTAATGTGCCGGCTCCGGAGGCTGTGAAGAAGGCGATCATCGATCTGCTGGATGAGGAGGATCCGGTCGTCCTTCATGGATACACGAACAGCAATGCGGGATATGAAGATGTGCGCCAGGCAGTCGCGGAGTCCCTGAACAAGAGGTTCGGGACAGCGTTTTCCGGAAAGAACATCACCATGACAGTAGGAGCGGCAGGAGGGCTCAATGTGATCCTGAAGGCGCTCCTGAACCCCGGGGATGAAGTGATCACTTTTGTTCCCTACTTTGGAGAATACAGAAGCTATGTAAACAATTATGACGGCGTCCTCGTGGAGATCTCTCCGGATACAGCTACATTCCAGCCGAAACTGGATGAGTTTGAGGAGAAGATCACGCCGAAGACAAAGGCAGTCATCGTCAATACGCCGAACAATCCTACCGGAGTGGTCTACTCTGAGGAGACCATCAAAAAGATGGCAGCTGTCATGGAGAAGAAACAGAAAGAGTACGGGACAGATATCTATCTGATCTCGGACGAGCCGTACAGAGAACTTGCTTATGACGGCGTAGAGGTCCCCTATCTGACAAAGTATTATGCGAACACAGTGGTGGGATACTCCTACAGTAAATCCCTTTCCCTGCCGGGAGAGCGCATCGGCTATCTGGTGATCCCGGACGAGGCGGCGGACAGTGAGGACCTGATCTCGGCGGCGAACGTTGCCACACGTATCCTTGGCTTTGTCAACGCGCCGACTCTTCAGCAGAAAGTGGTAAAAGCATGCCTTGATGCAAAAACAGACATCTCTTTCTATGACAGGAACCGTGAAACGTTGTATAATGGGTTAAAAGAGCTTGGCTTTGAGTGTATCAAGCCCGAGGGCGCGTTCTATCTGTTCGTCAAGTCTCCGGTAGAAGACGAAAAAGCCTTCTGCACGGCAGCAAAGAAGTATAACATCCTCATTGTTCCGGGAAGCTCTTTCGGATGCCCGGGGTATGTGAGGATCGCGTATTGTGTGGCATATGAGACGATCGTCAACTCTCTGCCCGGATTCGCAGAACTTGCAGCGGAGTATAGATAAGTCACAGAGAGGACGCCGCCGGAAAGCGGCTGTCTTTCGACCGTAGGAGAAAAAAATGACGATAAGACCAGAACTACTGAAAAACATACGAAGGACAGAGCCCTATGTTCCGGGGGAGCAGCCCCAGAACAGGGTCATCAAACTGAATACGAATGAGAATCCTTATCCGCCTGCGCCCGGAGTTCGGGAAGTAGTGCAGAGCATGGATACCGACCGTTTCCGCCTGTATCCGGATCCGACAGCGGAGCCTCTTGTCAGGGCGCTTGCTGAGTGTTACGGCGTGGGGAAGGATCAGGTGTTTGTGGGAGTGGGATCTGACGATGTGCTCTCCATGTGCTTCCTTACTTTCTTTAATTCGGAGAAGCCGATCCTGTTCCCGGACATTACATATTCTTTTTACAAAGTCTGGGCTCAGTTATACCGGATCCCCTATGAATGTCCGGCATTGGATGAGGACTTCCGGATCGTGAGAGAGGACTATTACAGGGAGAACGGCGGGATCATCTTCCCGAACCCCAATGCGCCGACTGCGATCTACGAGGAACTTGACTTTGTGGAGGACATCCTGGAGCACAACCGGGATTCCATCGTGATCGTGGATGAGGCGTATATCGACTTTGCCGGAAAGTCAGCGATGGAACTGATCGACCGGTACGACAACCTGATCGTGGTCCAGACCTTCTCCAAAGCGAGGAGCATGGCAGGGATGCGCATCGGGTATGCCGTCTCCAGCCCGGAACTGATCCGACTGCTGAATGATGTGAAGTATTCTTTTAATTCCTACACCATGAACCAGACGGCGATCCTCTGTGGAGTGGAGGCAGTGAAGGATACTGAATATTTCCATGAGAGCGTTCGTAAGATAGTAGAGACCAGAGAGACGGCAAAGGAAGAACTCAAAAAGCTGGGATTTACTTTTCCTGACGCAAGGGCGAATTTCATTTTTGCGACACATCCGGAAAAAGACGCGGGGGAGATGTTCCGTGCACTTAAAGAGAATGACATTTATGTCAGGCACTGGGATGGCGGCAGGATTGGTGACTATCTCAGGATCACCATAGGCACACCGGAGGAAATGAAAGCTCTTTTTGATTTCCTCCATGAATATATCAAGAGATAAGGAGAATTCTATTTATGAGTGAAGCAATGATAGACTGGTTCATTGGAACCCTTGGAGGGAAAGTCGGAAAGGAACTGATCGCATTTATCATTTCCATGGTCCCGATACTTGAACTCAGAGGAGGGCTGCTTGCTGCAGGCCCTGCACTTCTGGATATCCCCATGTGGCAGGCGATCCCGATCTGCGTGGTGGGAAATCTGATCCCGATCCCGTTCATCCTTCTTCTGATCACGAAGATCTTTGACTGGATGAAGGGAACGAGAAAACTGAAGCCTATCGTAGAAAAGCTGGAGAAAAAAGCGATGAGCAAGAGCGACCAGATCGAGAAATATGAGTTCTGGGGGCTGATGATCTTTGTGGGGATCCCGCTTCCGGGAACAGGTGCATGGACAGGCGCGCTGATCGCTGCGCTTCTGGGGATCCGGTTCCGGAAAGCATTCCCGGCGATCGTTCTGGGCGTGTGCCTTGCGGCGTTTATCATGACTGTGCTGTCCTACGGTTTCCTGGGAATCTTCTTTGGATAGACAAAAAAACAGACTTCAAGATGGAAGGGGAGATGTGATCATGTTTATGAAAAACAGCGAAGAAAAGAGAAATACAGCGTGGAGGACAGTGCTTACAGTTTCTTCCGTACTGATCATCATCGTCGCAGTATTTTTTGTCGTCAAGCTGTTTACAGATAACCCTCTCGAGGGGACCTGGGTCGGCGACGAGGGAGATATCACCCTGACGTTTACGGACGAAAGGGAAAGTGTGATCGTACAGAACGGCACGATCAGTGTGACTACAGAGTGCAGCGTGGACAAATCCAGCAAAGTCCTTACCGTGCGTGTCAGTGATGAGGCGGTAAGAGAACAGGCGGAAGATACAAACGGGGAGATCACAGAGACGCAGATCCAGGACCTGCTTGACAATATAGAGGGGACATATGAGTATAACATCGAGAATACAACGCTTACCCTGACAGAGCGGGAATACGGAAGCCAGATGACCTTTGAAAAGGATTGATCGGAGGAAAGTCAGATGTACAGAGACCAGACAAAAGAAATTCAGATCGGTAATGTAAAGATCGGCGGCGGAAACCCGATTGCCATCCAGTCCATGACGAATACGAAGACAGAAGATGCGGCGGCGACGACGGAACAGATCCTGCGCCTGGAGGCAGCGGGATGTGAGATCATCCGCTGCGCTGTCCCCACCATGGAAGCGGCTGAGGCGCTCAGAGAGATAAAGAAAAATATCCATATCCCGCTCGTGGCAGACATCCATTTTGACTACCGGCTCGCCATTGCGGCGATCCAGAACGGCGCGGACAAGATCCGCATCAATCCGGGAAACATCGGATCCCGCGAAAAAGTACAGGCTGTGGTGGACAAGGCAAAGGAATATGGAGTTCCGATCCGTGTGGGAGTCAACAGCGGCTCTCTTGAGAAACATCTCCTGGAAAAGTACGGCGGTGTCACTGCGGAGGGCATCGTGGAGAGCGCGCTTGACAAAGTGCGTATGATCGAGGAGATGGGGTATGACAACCTGGTCGTCAGCATCAAATCTTCAGACGTCCTGATGTGCGTCGAGGCACATGAACTGATCGCAAAACAGTGTCACTATCCGCTCCATGTGGGTATCACAGAGTCCGGGACTGTATATTCGGGGAATATCAAATCCTCTGTAGGGCTCGGGATCATACTTCACGAAGGGATCGGAAACACGATCCGCGTCTCGCTCACAGGAGATCCGGTGGAAGAGATCCGTACTGCAAAGCTTGTGTTAAAGACGCTGGGGCTGCGAAAAGGCGGGATCGAGGTCGTGTCATGTCCTACATGCGGCAGGACGAAGATCGATCTCATCAGTCTTGCCAATGAGGTAGAAAAAATGGTGTCTGATATTCCTCTTGACATTAAGGTTGCAGTCATGGGATGTGTTGTTAACGGTCCGGGGGAGGCGAAAGAAGCTGATATCGGAATCGCCGGAGGCATCGGCGAAGGGCTCCTTATAAAGAAAGGACAGATCGTAAAGAAAGTAAAAGAGGAGGAACTTCTCAGCACATTACGTCAGGAGTTGTTAAATTGGAAACAGTAAAGAACGAAAAGGCGTTTTTCAATGTGTTCCCCACACTGAAAGTGGAGGACGATATAAGGGTTCTCTTCGGAGATGTTGAAGTAAAGAAGATCACGACGAATTCCAGTCGTGATTTTCTTCACGTTCACATTTTCAGCCGGCATCTGATCCAGAAAAAGCAGATCTGGCAGATGGAGCAGCGGATCAAGGATCAGCTTTTTGGCACCACTGCTGTGTCGGTCCAGATCAAAGAGCGGTATGAACTTTCCGGACAGTATACACCGGAAGCGCTGATGAGAGAATACAGGGAGAGTATCATAGAGGAACTGAAGACAGTCAGTGTGCTGGCGGCAAATATGTTCTCTCAGGCTGACATCCGGTTTGAAGAGGGCGGAGTGATCCGGCTTGGTCTGGTGGACACCATCGTCTCTGAAGGACGGAAGGAGGAGATCCTGGGGATTCTCAAGGAGATATATGACCAAAGATTTTGTATTCCGGCTGATATACACATCTCATACCATTCTCCAAAAGGAAATGGGACGAGAGAGTACGATGAGCAGCGGATCCAGCAGGAGATCAATGCGATCTTCGAACGGCGGGCCAGACAGCGGGGAGAAGAGGTCTCCGGCAGCGGTTCAGAAAAGAAAAATGATCAGGAAAAGAAGGCGTCCCAGGCTTCCGGAACAGGAAAGACAGACTCCGGCAGGACGGGCGGCTCAGGGGCCGGACACAGAGAGAAGGGAAGGAAGGAGTTCAAGAAGAAAGACTTCTACCGTCCGGTCAAGATCGGGGATGATCTGAACCTTATTTACGGAAAGAATTTTGATGATGAACCGATCACTCTGGATCAGGTCGTGACCGAGATGGGAGAGATCACCATCCATGGAAAGATCATCAACTTTGACACCCGTGAGATCCGGAATGAGAAGACGATCATCATGTTTGCGGTGACGGATTTTGCGGATACGATCACTGTCAAGATGTTCACAAGGAACGACCAGCTCCCGGAGATCCTTGGGGAACTCAAGAAGGGCGCTTTTGTAAAGATCAAGGGCATCACCACCATCGATAAATTCGACGGAGAGCTGACTATCGGATCGGTGACGGGCATCAAGAAGATCGGTGATTTTACAGTCTCAAGGAAGGACTTAAGTCCTGCAAAGAGGGTGGAACTCCACTGCCATACAAAGATGAGCGATATGGACGGCGTCTCAGAGGTGAAAGATATCGTGAAGCGCGCTCACGACTGGGGGCATCCGGCGATCGCGATCACGGATCACGGCGTGGCGCAGGCGTTCCCTGATGCCAACCATTACATAGAGACACTGGATGCGGACGATCCCTTTAAAGTCATCTACGGCGTGGAAGGCTACGTGGTGGATGACCTGACGGATATTGCGGTGAACGCCGGAGAACAGACTCTGGATGATACTTATATCGTCTTTGATATTGAGACCACCGGGTTCAGTTCGGTCAGAGACCGGATCATTGAGATCGGGGCAGTCAAAGTCGTGAATGGAGAGATCGTGGACCGCTTCAGCACCTTTGTGAACCCGGAGCGTCCGATTCCCTTTGAGATCACGAACCTGACCAGTATCACAGACGAGATGGTCATGGACTCTCCGTCCATCGAGGTGATCCTGCCCCAGTTCCTCGAATTTGTCGGGGATGGCGTGCTTGTGGCGCACAACGCAGGATTCGATGTGGGATTTATAGAGCAGAACTGCAGAAACCAGGCGATCGAGAGAAAGTTTACATATGTTGACACTGTCGCTATGGCGAGGGTCCTGCTTCCTACACTGTCAAAATATAAACTAAATATCGTTGCAAAGGCGCTTGGCATTTCCCTGGAGAATCACCACCGCGCCGTGGACGATGCCGGGGCTACGGCAGAGATCTTTGTGAAATTTGTGGAGATGCTCAAAGACAGGCATATCACTACCCTGAAGGAGATGAACCATTTTGGAGACCGGAACGTCAATGCGATCCGGAAGATGGCGACCCACCATATCATCATCCTTGCCAAGAATGATATTGGAAGGTTCAATCTTTATCAGCTGATCACGGAGTCCCACCTGACTTATTATGCAAGAAGGCCGAGGATCCCGAAGAGCCTGCTCAATGAGTACAGGGAAGGGCTCATCATAGGAAGTGCCTGTGAGGCGGGAGAACTTTATCAGGCGATCCTGGAGAAGCGGTCCGCGGAGCAGATCGCGAGGCTGGCAGATTTCTATGATTATTACGAGATCCAGCCCATCGGGAACAACCGGTTCATGATCGAGAGCGACCGGCTTCCGGACGTCACTTCAGAGGAGGATCTGAGAAACCTGAACCGGGAGATCGTGGAACTGGGAGAAAAGTTTAAAAAACCTGTGGTGGCGACCTGTGACGTCCATTTCCTCGATCCGGAGGACGAAGTGTACCGCCGGATCATCATGGCAGGAAAAGGGTTTGATGATGCGGACACCCAGCCGCCCCTGTTCCTGCGGACCACGGAGGAGATGCTGGATGAGTTTGCATATCTGGGATCCGCGAAAGCGCGGGAGATCGTCATTGACAACCCGAACAAGATCGCCAGGATGGTGGAGAAGATCTCTCCTGTGAATCCCAACAAGTGTCCGCCGGTCATTGAAAATTCGGACCAGGAGCTCCGCGACATCTGTTACAGGAAAGCACATGAGATGTACGGAGAAGACCTGCCTGTACAGGTCTCTTCCAGACTGGAAAAAGAACTGAACTCCATCATCTCCAACGGATACGCCGTCATGTACATCATTGCCCAGAAGCTGGTGTGGAAATCAAACGCGGACGGCTACCTGGTAGGATCCCGAGGATCGGTCGGCTCCTCCTTTGTGGCTACCATGTCGGGGATCACAGAGGTGAATCCGCTGAGTCCGCACTATTACTGCAAAAAATGCCATTACAGTGATTTTGAATCCGAAGAAGTACGGGCTTTCGCAGGAGGATGCGGATATGACATGCCCGACAGGAACTGTCCTGTCTGCGGGGAAAAACTGGTAAAAGCCGGGTTTGATATCCCCTTCGAGACCTTCCTGGGATTCAAAGGAGACAAGGAGCCTGACATTGACCTGAACTTTTCCGGTGATTATCAGGCGAAGGCGCATAAGTATACCGAAGTCCTCTTCGGCGAGGGGCATACCTTTAAAGCAGGGACCATCGGAACCCTGGCGGACAAGACCGCTTACGGATTCGTGAAGAATTACTATGAGGAACATGAGCAGAGAAAGCGGAAATGTGAGATCGAGAGAGTCACGGTGGGATGTACCGGGATCCGGAGGAGCACCGGGCAGCACCCGGGAGGCATCGTCGTGCTCCCTCACGGACACGATATCAATGAGTTCACCCCGGTGCAGCATCCGGCGAACGATATGGAATGCGGGATCATCACGACCCATTTCGACTATCATTCCATTGACCATAACCTTCTGAAGCTGGATATCCTGGGACACGACGATCCGACCATGATCCGTACCCTGGAGGACTACATCACTTCTGACGCCATGGACAATGAGTACAATGAGGAGCATCCGTTCATCGCCACAGAGATCCCTCTCGATGACGAGCGGGTGATCGAACTGTTCCACGGCACGGAAGTCCTCGGCATAAAACCGGAAGATATAGACGGCTGCAAACTGGGATGTCTCGGTATCCCGGAGTTCGGGACCGATTTCGTTATCCAGATGGTGGAAGACACGAAACCTCAGACACTGTCTGACCTGATCCGTATCTCCGGTCTGTCCCACGGGACCAACGTGTGGCTGGGAAATGCCCAGGAACTGGTGAAATCCGGAAAGGCGACCATCTCAACAGCGATCTGTACCCGTGACGATATCATGATCTATCTGATCAACAAAGGGGTGGAGAGCGCCCTGGCGTTTACCATCATGGAGAGCGTCCGTAAAGGAAAAGGACTGAAGCCGGAGTGGGAAGAGGCAATGAAGGCACAGGATGTGCCTGACTGGTATATCTGGTCCTGCAAGAAGATCAGCTACATGTTCCCGAAGGCTCACGCGGCGGCCTACGTTATGATGGCGTACCGCATCGCCTACTGCAAGATCAATTATCCGCTTGCCTACTATGCGGCATATTTCGGTATCCGTGCGGATGCCTTCTCGTATGAGATCATGTGCCAGGGAAAGGAAAAGCTGGATTATTATATGAAAGATTACAAGAAGAGGATCGACAGTCTCAGCAAGAAAGAGCAGGACGTCATGAAGGATATGAAGATCGTCCAGGAGATGTACGCCAGAGGGTTTGAGTTCATGCCCATCGACATCTACCGTGCCAAGGCGAAGATGTTCCAGATCATAGACGGAAAACTCATGCCCTCCCTTGCAAGTATCGAAGGGATGGGAGACAAGGCTGCGGAGGCGGTGGAAGAGGCGTCGAAAGACGGTCCGTATCTGTCTCTGGATGATTTCCGGCAGAGGACCAAGGTCAGCAAGACGGTCATCGACCTGATGGCGGATCTGGGGCTGTTTGGGGATCTGCCGCAGAGCAATCAATTGTCGCTGTTTGATTTCTAAGCTTTTTTGGGGGGTGAGTCCGCCGGCAGGGATGTGCTGCCTGCGGACTCACTTTCGTTCGGAAAACAACGCAGCGGTACGTAGGCGCGCAAAGGACGCGCGCCAAGTGCCGGCGTTGTTTTAACGGTCCTTAGGCAGCATATCCCTGCCAGCTGGGCTTCTTCCGGCCGGAAAGCTTGGAAATTGGCGGGGCTTCCGGGAGGGGCGCGCCCCTGAAGGGGCGCTGCTCCCTGGTGGGATGAGATGGGGGGAGTGGAAGCGAGTTGGGAATGGGGGGAGGGGCGTGCCCCTGAAGGGGCACTGCTCCCGGATGGGATGAGATGGGCGGAGCGGGAGGGGCGTGCCCTGAAGGGGCACTGCTCCCGGATGGGAAGCTTTCTATGGACGAAGAGGGTGTGCCGTGCTATAATCTTTTTCATAGGCGGCGCATGCGGCGGGAGGACCTGTTGTTGTCTGGAGGAGATTTCTACAGATGCTGCCGGGATTATTTTATATGGAGGAGAATGAGAATGTACGACTTCGATGAGATCATGACAACGGACCCGGAGATCGCAGGGGCGATCAAGGATGAGATGGCGAGGCAGAACTCACACATCGAGCTGATCGCGTCTGAGAACTGGGTGAGCAAGGCAGTGATGGCAGCTATGGGAAGCCCGCTGACGAACAAATATGCAGAAGGCTATCCGGGAAAGCGTTATTACGGCGGATGCCAGTGCGTGGATGTGGTGGAGGAACTTGCCAGAGAGAGGGCAAAGGAACTGTTCGGGTGTGAATATGCCAACGTACAGCCCCACTCCGGAGCGCAGGCGAATATGGCTGTGTTCTTTGCGATACTTCAGCCGGGAGATACGTACATGGGGATGAACCTTGACCATGGCGGACACCTGACCCACGGTTCTCCGGTCAATATGTCCGGAAAGTACTTTAACGTCGTGCCATATGGTGTCAACGATGAGGGCGTGATCGATTATGACGAGGTGCTCCGCATCGCGAAGGAGTGTAAACCGAAGATGATCGTGGCTGGCGCCAGCGCGTATGCACGCACCATTGATTTCAAACGGTTCCGCGAGATCGCAGACGAAGTCGGTGCATATCTTATGGTAGATATGGCTCATATCGCAGGGCTCGTGGCTGCAGGGCTCCATCCCAGTCCGATCCCCTACGCGCATGTGACCACAACAACGACGCACAAGACGCTGCGCGGACCGCGCGGAGGGCTGATCCTGTCCAGCAATGAGATGAACGAGAAGTTCAATTTCAACAAAGCAGTCTTCCCGGGAATCCAGGGCGGCCCGCTGATGCACGTGATCGCTGCAAAGGCAGTCTGCTTTAAAGAAGCGCTCCAGCCTGAGTTCAAAGAGTATCAGCAGCAGATCGTAAAGAACGCGAAAGCGCTGTGTGAAGGACTGAAGAAACGCGGCGTGAAGATCGTCTCCGGCGATACAGACAACCACCTGATGCTGGTCGACCTGACAGAGGCAGGAGTCAGCGGGAAAGAGCTGGAGAAACGTCTCGACGACGCTCATGTGACATGCAACAAGAACACGATTCCCAATGATCCCCGTTCTCCGTTCGTCACCAGCGGCGTAAGGCTTGGAACCCCGGCGGTGACCACCCGCGGCATGAAAGAGGACGACATGGATAAGATCGCGGAGATCATCGCCATGGTGATCCAGAGCGAGGATAACGTAGAGAAAGCAAGAGCGATGGTCGCGGAGCTGACGGAGAAGTATCCGCTCTGCTAGAGCCGGAGCTGGCGGGAGGGGGGACGTCCGCCGGAGGGAGATATTGTCTGCGGGCACGCTCCCGCTCGGAAAACAATGCAGCGGACACGTAAGAGCGCAAAGGACGCGCTCTAAGTGCCGGCATTGTTTTAACGGCCCTTGGACAACACCTCCCTCCGGCTGGGCTGTTCCCTCCGCAGCGGATCCGTTCAGAGGGGGAGATGCTTCCCCGGCAGGTCCGGGACCGTTCGGGAGGATGCGCCCGCGTGAAGCGGGCGCGGCTCCCTGGGCGCTTCCTGTCGGAAATTGAAAATAGTGGGACAGGGGGGAGCGTTACTGATGGAACGGAATACCGTACATTCAGTAACGCTCCCCCTTCTCCCACTATTTTTTAATCCCTTCTAATCGGAAGGGACTTGGGAGCAGCGCTTCCAAGCGCGCCCCTCCCACCCCTCCTCATCCAAAACTTCCCCTTTGACCTCCCATCCCTTTTTCAAGATCTGCCGGAGAGAGCGGTCCTGCCGGGGAGGACAGCCCAGCCGGAGGGGTGTGCTGACTAAGGACCGTTAAAACAACGCCGGCACTTGGCGCGCGTCCTTTGCGCGCCTACGTACCGCTGCGTTGTTTTCCGAGCGGGAGCGTGTCCGCAGGCAGTATCCCCCTCCGGCGGCCTATCCACCCCCACCACCCACTCTCCCCGCCAAATCTTAATTTTCCACTTTAATTCGACAAAGTATTGTGTTATACTGATGAAAGGCTAATTTTTATAATAGTAGGAGGATATATGCAATGATATGGGCAAAGGAAGAGACTCTGCCGAGAAGCGAGATCGAGGCGATACAGCTCGCAAAGCTGAAAGATACGGTCCGGTACATTTATGACCGTGTGAAGCCTTATCGCGAGAAGATGGACGCGGCAGGGGTAAAGCCGGAGGATATCCAGACGCTTGAAGATCTGAAGAAGATGCCGTTTACATATAAGTCAGATTTCAGGGACAATTATCCGGACGGGCTTTTTGCGGTAGATAAAAAGGAGATCGTCCGCTATCACGCAAGTTCCGGGACGACGGGAAAACCGACGGTCGTAGGATATACAAGGAATGACCTGGAGATGTGGCTGAACAATGTGGCCAGGCTCGCCTGCATGGGCGGAGCGACCGCTGAGGATGTGGCTCAGATCTCGTTTGGTTACGGGACATTTACAGGTGCGCTGGGACTTCACGGAGGACTGGAAAAGATCGGGGCATCGGTTATCCCTATGTCATCAGGAAATACAAACAAGCAGATCATGTTCCTGCAGGATATGGGTGTGACTCTTCTTGTGGCGACACCATCTTACGCACTCCATCTCGGTGAAGAGGTGAGAAAGAGAGGGATCGATCCGGAGAGAGATCTGAAGCTTCATATCGGTCTTTTCGGAGGAGAGGGCATGACAGAACCCATGCGTGATGAGATGCATAAAGTCTGGGGGGAGAGTTTTATCTGTACCCAGAATTACGGGATGAGCGAACTGTGCGGTCCCGGTGTGGCAGGAGAGTGCACGGAACTGTGCGGCATGCATGTGAACGAGGACTGGTTTATCCCGGAGATCATCGATCCCGAGACAGAAGAGGTACTTCCCCCCGGAGAAAGAGGAGAACTTGTGGTCACCTGCCTTGGAAAAGAAGCACTGCCTCTGGTGAGATACCGCACAGGGGATATGACGAGGCTGATGTATGAACCCTGCAGATGCGGCAGGACAACATGCAGAATGGAAAATCTTTCCGGCCGTGCGGACGATATGCTCGTCATCCGCGGCGTGAACGTCTTCCCGACGCAGATCGAGGAAGTCCTGCTCAAGATCGACGAGATCGGTCCTCACTATGAGATCCTGGTGGAGAGAAAGAACCGCCTGGATGTCATGACGATCACCGTAGAACTGGTGGATGACAGACTGCTTGACAGTTACTCACAGCTGAGTGAACTGGAGGCAAGGATCCGAAAAGCGCTCAAGGCGCAGCTTGGTCTTGCCACTCAGATCCGCCTTGTAGCCCCGAACTCACTGAAGCGGTTTGAGGGGAAGGCAAAGAGAGTGACAGATTTACGAAAGGATGGATTATAAAATGGGAGAAAAAGTGATCATGCTGGGAAATGAGGCGATCGCCCGTGGAGCATATGAAGCAGGAGTGAAAGTCTCTTCTGCATATCCGGGGACACCCAGCACAGAGATAAGCGAATATCTGGTACAGTACAGAGACGATGTATACGAAGAATGGGCGCCGAATGAGAAAGTGGCGACCGAGGTGGCAGTGGGAGCAAGCCTTGCGGGAGCCCGTTCCATGGCCTGTATGAAGCACGTGGGACTTAACGTGGCTGCGGATCCGCTGTATTCCGTATCTTACATGGGAGTGAACGGAGGACTCGTCATCGTGGTGGCGGATGATCCGGGGCTTTACAGTTCACAGAATGAGCAGGATACGAGGATGGTCGCAAGGGCGGCTCAGATCCCGGTGATCGAGCCCTCTGACAGTGCAGAGGCGAAAGACCTTTTCAAAGAAGCGTTTGAGCTGAGTGAAAAGTATGACCGCCCGTTTATCTTCCGCACTACGACAAGGCTGGCACATTCCCAGGGTATCGTGGAATTAAAGGACCGTGTGGAGCCGGAGGATAAGCCCTATGTAAAGAATATCCAGAAGAACGTTATGATGCCCGGAAATGCAAAGGTCCGCCATGTGGAGATTGAAAAGCTGAACAACGATCTCGCCGAGGCGGCCAACACCCTTTCCATGAACCGGATGGAGATGAATGACACAAGGATCGGAGTCATCACCAGCGGAATTCCCTACCAGTATGTAAAAGAGGCTCTTCCGGAGGCTTCCGTGCTGAAACTGGGTATGGTCAATCCGCTCCCGAGAAAACTGATCGAAGAGTTTGCTCACAAAGTAGATACACTGTATGTGGTGGAAGAACTTGACCCGGTGATCGAGGAGCAGGTGAAGTCCTGGGGCATCAAGGCCATCGGGAAAGAGATCCTTACAGTGCAGGGAGAATACAGCGCGAACATGCTCAGAAAAGCGATCCTGAAACAGGAACTGGATCTCAAAGAGCCGGCAGCGGCTCCGGGAAGACCTCCGATCCTCTGTCCGGGATGTCCTCACAGGAGCGTGTTCTACGTACTCAACAAGCTGAAGATGCACGCGGCGGGAGACATCGGCTGCTATACGCTGGGAGCGGTGGCGCCTTTAAGTGTCATTGACACCACGATGTGCATGGGATCGAGCATCTCAACCCTCCACGGGATGGAGAAGGCGAAAGGAAAAGAATACATAAAAGACTGGGTAGCCGTGATCGGAGATTCTACGTTTATGCATACCGGCGTAAATTCTCTGATGAACATGGTATACAATAAAGCGACGGGGAACGTGATCATCCTGGACAACTCCACGACAGGAATGACCGGACATCAGGACCACGCTGCGACAGGAAAGACGCTCCAGGGAGATCCGACCTATGCGATCAGCATCCCGGGGATCTGCCGTGCCATGGGCATAGAGAATGTATATGAGATCAATGCGTTTGATATCGCGCTGCTGGAAAAGACGATAAAAGAAGAGACAGCGAAGGACGAGATCTCCGTGATCATCACAAAGACTCCCTGCGTGCTCCTCGATAAGAGAAAGAAACCTCTCTACATCGCCCATGCAGACAAGTGTAAGAAATGCGGTATGTGCATGAAGCCGGGATGTCCTGCGATGACGAGAAATGAGGACGGCACGATCCATATTGACGATACTATGTGCACCGGCTGCGGACTGTGTGAGACACTCTGTAAATTTGACGCGATAGAACTTATAAAGGCGGGTGAGTAAAAGATGGCAGTAAAAAATATTATGATCGTCGGCGTTGGAGGACAGGGAACCCTGCTCACCAGCCGCGTTCTTGGAGGACTGACGATAGCGGGAGGCTATGATGTAAAACTTTCCGAAGTTCATGGAATGGCGCAGAGAGGAGGCAGCGTTGTCACGTTTGTCCGATACGGAGATAAAGTTGCAGAACCGATCGTGGAGGAAGGGCAGGCGGATGTGATCATCGCGTTTGAGCGCCTGGAAGCCCTGCGGTATGCACATTTCCTTAAGAAAGACGGCGCCCTCATCGTGAATGACTGGCGTATCGACCCCATGCCTGTGGTGATCGGAAACGCACAGTATCCGGAACATATACTGGAAGATCTGGAAAAGGAATATAAGGTCTACCGGGTGGATGCTACGGAGGAGTCAAAGAAACTTGGAAACCCGAAAGTATTTAATCTGATCGTGCTGGGAGTTGCCGCACAGCATATGGATTTTACAAAAGAACAGTGGTATGAGGTTATTGAAAAGACTGTACCCCCGAAGACGATCGATATCAATAAAAAGGCTTTTGATGTAGGATACAGCCTCAGTCAGGTTGAAAAGTAATACTTAAAAAAGGAGGTGGGACATTGATCAGGCAGATATCAGTTTTTGTTGAAAATGAACCGGGAAGCATGATGCGCGTTACATCCGCCCTCACGGAAGCGCATATCAACATCCGTGCGATCTCTACATTTGACACCCCCGAATTCGGGATCATGCGCCTTGTGGTGGATGAGCCGGAACGGGCAAAGGAAAGTCTGACGTCAAAAGGGTTTGTTACAAGGATAGGCGATGTGATCGGTGTGGAACTGGAGGATAAGAAGGGCAACTTAAACCAGATGCTCAAGATCCTCGCAGACGGAGAGATCAACGTAAATTATATCTATTCCTTTGTGATCCGGGAAGGAAAAGCTCCCGTGATGATCTTCCACACGGATGATTTTAAGAAAGCAGAGCAGTTTTTGCGGGACGCGGATGTTAAGCTGATCGAAGAAAAAGAGTTATAATATTTAGAGATCAAAAAACACTCAAAAGGAGAAGAAAAGAGATGGCGGCAGTATCGTTGGAAAACTGGGTCGAGAGGATCAGAGACCCGAAGATTGAATGTATGAGCAGGGACGAGATGGCGGACCTGCAGAGCAGACGCCTTGTGGATGTGGTCAACAGGGTGTACAACAATGTGGAGTTCTATCGTAAAAAGATGCAGGATGCAGGCGTGGAACCGGGAGATATCAGGTCTATTGAAGATATCGGAAAACTTCCCTTTACGACAAAAGAAGACCTGAGAGATAATTATCCGTTCGGGCTCCTTGCCATTCCCATGAAGGATGTGGCCCGCGTACAGGGGACATCAGGGACTACGGGAAAACTGACGATCGCTCCTTACTCACAGAAAGACGTAGAGGTCTGGGGAGAGTGCGTTGCAAGGGGACTTGTGATGGCGGGGCTCACACAGGAAGACATCATCCATGTATGTTACGGATACGGACTTTTTACCGGAGGAATGGGACTGGATTACGGAGCCAGAGCGCTCGGAGCCACTGCGATCCCCATGTCTGCCGGAAACACAAAGAGACAGATGATGTGTATGGAGGATTTGGGAGCGACTGCGTTCGCATGTACGCCTTCCTATGCTGTCTATCTTGCGGAATCACTTGCCGAGGCAGGCGTGGTGGACCGCCTGAAATTAAAGGCAGGGATCCATGGAGCAGAGCCCTGGACGGAAGAGATGCGCCAGAAGATTGAAAGCATCCTTCACATTAACTGCTTCGATATTTATGGTCTGTGTGAGATCACCGGTCCCGGAGTTGCTCAGGACTGTATCCACAAAGAAGGACTCCATGTCCATGCTGACTACTTCTATCCAGAGGTCATCAACCCGACGACATACGAAGCCTGCGCGGACGGAGAGACAGGAGAACTGGTATTTACAACGCTGGCGAAGGAGGCAATGCCGCTGATCCGTTACCGCACAAAGGACCTGACCAGCATCAACCACAGTACATGTAAGTGCGGAAGGACACTTCCTAGGATCTCCAAGTTCACAGGAAGAACGGATGACATGAAAGTGATCCGCGGAGTCAACGTATTCCCGACTCAGGTTGAAACTGCGCTGCTCTCAATGGGCGGAGCGATCTCACCGCACTATATGATGATCGTTGACAGAGAGGATAACCTGGATGTCCTGACCGTCATGGTAGAAGTGGATGAGAAGATGTTCTCTGACGAGATCAGAAAACTGGATGCGCTGAGAAATAAGATCGCTGCTGTACTGAAGACTGCGCTCGGTGTGTCTGTGAGAGTAAAACTTGTTGAGCCGAAGTCGATCCAGAGAAGCGAAGGCAAGGCGATCCGCGTGATCGACAACAGGAAACTGTAAAAAGGGAGGATTAGAATTATGGGAATCACGATTCAACAGTTATCGGTATTTCTGGAAAACCGTGAGGGACGTCTCGACGAGGTACTGTCTGTCCTTGCGGGAAATGATATCAATATCGTCGCGCTGAGCCTTGCGGACACGGCGGAGTACGGGATGCTCCGGATGATCGTCTCAGATCCGAACAGAGGAAAGGCGGTCCTCAAGGAGAACGGGATCACCTCCATGCTGACAGATGTTGTGGCACTGCGTGTTCCGCACGAGACCGGCTCTCTGAGCAGGGCGATGCACCAGATCGTTGAGGGAGACGTAAATATCGAGTATATGTATGCGTTTGCAAACGGGGACGATGCGTCGGCAGTGCTGAAGACTGACGATCCTGCAAGAGTGGTGGATATCCTCCGGGGAAGCGGATTTGATGTCTGGGAGGCTTCCGAGGCATATGTATCCAATATTAAAGGTCGGATATAAAAAGATGAAAAAATACCGCCGGACAGATCTGAAACTGTCCGGCGGCATTTTTTTAATCATTTTCTCTGTATTGCTTTTTAATATTAAATGCCTGTTTGATTTATATATTAAGAAGGTACATTAAAAAATCTGATTAAAGTTTTACTACGTTGGTTGCCTGTGGTCCTTTGGCGCCTTCTGTCACTTCGAATTCGACAGCCTGGCCTTCTTCCAGAGTTTTGAACCCATCCATCACAAGTCCTGTGTAGTGGACAAAGATGTCATTACCCTCAGAGTCAGAGATGAATCCGTACCCCTTCTGGTTGTTAAACCATTTTACTGTACCTGTCATTGTGTTACCCTCCATAAGATTGATAAGTTGCTGTGACGGCATAAACTTTTGCCAACACGGTGACAGTGTAGCATGTTTAACAATAAAAGTCAATGTATTTATCGACGGGTTCGTAAAATTATACAAAATCAGGGAGTGTCTGGAAAGAAAAAGATGATTGACAAGGAAAGAAATATGCGATATAACAGTATGTATATAAAGTACATCAAAATACTAGGAATTAAAAGGAGGACATTAACAATGACAGCAATATATAAAAGTGTGACAGAATTGATCGGGCGGACCCCTCTGCTGGAAGTCGTCAATATAGAGAAGGAGAGAGACCTGAAAGCAAGGGTACTTGTGAAGCTGGAGTATTTTAACCCGGCCGGAAGTGTGAAAGACCGGGCAGCGCTCAATATGATCGAGGAGGCGGAAAAGGCGGGAAGGATCAAACCAGGGGCGACGATCATCGAGCCGACCAGCGGAAATACGGGGATCGGGCTTGCATCCGTGGCAGCATCCAGGGGATACAGGACAGTTTTTGTCATGCCCGAGACGATGAGCATAGAGCGGCGCAAACTGCTCCAGGGATACGGAGCACAGATCGTTCTCACAGAGGGCGCGAAGGGAATGACCGGAGCGATCGAGAGAGCGTCAGAACTGGAGAAAGAACTGGACAACGCGGTCATCCTGGGGCAGTTCGTGAACAGCGCGAACCCGGCGGCGCACTACAGTACGACAGGTCCTGAGATCTGGGAAGATACAGACGGACAGGTGGGGATGTTTATCGCCGGAGTCGGAACAGGAGGAACAGTGACAGGGACCGGGGCTTATCTGAAAGAAAAGAACCCGGATGTAAAGGTGATCGCGGTAGAACCTGTTAAATCTCCTGTCTTATCAGGAGGAAAGCCCGGACCTCACGGGCTCCAGGGGATCGGAGCAGGATTTGTCCCGGAAGTCCTCGATACAGAGATCTATGACGCTGTTTCACAGGTCAGAGAAGAAGACGCGTATGCAGCGGCAAGACTGCTCGCGCACCGGGAAGGCATCCTGGTCGGCATCTCATCCGGAGCTGCCCTCCATGCGGCGCTTCTTGAGGCGGAAAAAGAAGAAAATGCAGGAAAGATGATCGTGACACTTCTTCCGGATACGGGGGAGAGATACCTCTCCACGCCCCTTTTTGAGTAAACAGCAAAGAGCCTGTTCATTACCTCAAAATGCATAAAACTCGCCCAAAGTTGATTGAAAATCAGTAAAATGTGTTATATACTTAAAAAAGAATCACTAAAAAGGAGGATATATAACCATGAAAGAATTTAAATATGTGATCACTGATCCGGAAGGGATCCACGCAAGACCGGCCGGGATCCTGGTAAAACAGGCTGCAGGATATGAGTCAGCTATCAAGATCGCAAAGGGCGAGAAGAGTGCAGATGCAAAAAGGATCTTTGGAGTTATGGGGCTCGGAGTGAAGACAGGAGAGGAAGTTACAGTTTCTGCAGAAGGAGCAGATGAAGACAAAGCGATCACGGAGTTAGAAGCTTTCTTCAAGGAGAATTTATAAGTTATGGTTACGATAAGCGGTAAAAGTGTATTCGGCGGTGTCTCCATCGGAAAGCTTTTATTCTATAAGAGAAGTGAAAAGGTGATCAAGAGGACACACGTCGACAATGTTGACGATGAATGGGCACGCTTCCAGAAGGCGAAGGATACTGCGGTCTCTCAGCTGAAAGAACTTTATGAAAAGGCTCTCGACGATGTGGGCGAGGCAAACGCCATGATCTTTGAGATCCATCAGATGATGCTGGAAGACCTGGACTATCTTGAGTCGATCGAGAATATCATCCGTACCCAGGAAGTGAACGCGGAGTATGCGGTCGCTGCGACAGCTGATAACTTTGCAAAGATGTTTGCTGCGATGGATGACGCATATATGCAGGGAAGAGCTGCGGACGTAAGGGATGTATCAGAGCGTGTGCTCGATATCCTCTGCGGAGTCAGCAAAGGAATGAAAGAGATGGACGAGCCGTGTATCATCGCGGCAGACGATCTGGCGCCGAGTGAGACGGTGCAGCTTGACAAGAGCAAGGTGCTGGGATTTGCGACCATGTTCGGTTCCTCCAATTCACATACTGCTATCCTGGCGCGCACCATGAACATTCCGGCTGTGATCGGCATGGGCGAGGCGCTTCTCCAGGAATACGACGGAAAAGACGCGATCATCGACGGCTTTACAGGGACACTCTATATCGATCCTGATGAAGAGACGATGAAGGCGATGCAGGAAAAACGTGCCAGGGATCTGGAGCAGAAAGCTCTCCTTGAGACCCTCAAGGGAAAAGAGAATGTGACCAAGAGCGGACAGAAGATCAATGTATATGCAAACATCGGTAATGTTTCTGACCTTGGAGCGGTGCTGAAAAATGATGCAGGCGGGATCGGACTTTTCCGAAGCGAGTTCCTTTATCTGGAGAACTCGGATTTCCCGACAGAAGAGCAGCAGTTTGCCGTCTATAAGCAGGTTGCGGAGAGCATGGCAGGAAAGAAAGTCATTATCCGTACCCTTGATATCGGTGCTGACAAACAGGTCGACTATTTCGGGCTTGATAAAGAAGAAAACCCGGCGCTCGGTTACAGAGCGATCCGTATCTGCCTGACCAGACCGGAGATCTTCAAGACACAGCTGCGCGCTCTGTATCGTGCGGCAGTGTTCGGAAACCTTTCCATTATGTTCCCGATGATCATTTCTGTGAAGGAGGTCCTCAAGATCAAAGAGATCATCGCAGAGGTGAAAGAGGAACTGACGAGTGAGGGGATCCCGTTTAAGGATGACGTTGAACTCGGTATCATGATCGAGACGCCGGCTGCTGTCATGGTCAGCCGTGAACTTGCAAAAGAAGTGGACTTCTTCAGTGTTGGGACAAACGATCTTACCCAGTACACGCTGGCGATCGACCGTCAGAATTCCAAGCTCGATGAGTTCTATGATCCGCACCATCCGGCGGTCCTTGCCATGATCAAGATGGCAGCCGACAATGCCCACGCAGAAGGTGCCTGGATCGGCATCTGTGGAGAACTTGGCGCTGACCTTGAACTCACAGAAGAATTCCTGAAGATGGGGCTGGATGAACTGTCTGTCTCTCCGTCCATGGTGCTTCCGCTGAGAAAGCGGATCCGGGAGTGCGAATAGCAGGATCACATAATGTGGCATATTATATCTGAATAAAAATGGATGCAGTTCTGTTATCAGAAAGGTGGCAGGGCTGCATCTTTTTTGTCTTTTGCCGGTGAAATGCGCCCATCGCCATACTTTTTTACAGAATTATTTGAAACTGTTGAAAATATCGAACATATGTGCTATCCTTAAAAAGAACAAATGTTCGGAATGGAGGCGCCGAGATGTCTGAGAGAGTACCGAAAAGGATGTCATTGTATGAGAAACTGCAGATCCTCACAGATGCTGCTAAGTACGATGTGGCATGCACTTCAAGCGGAGTTGACCGGAAAGGTGACGGAAACGGGATGGGGAACTGCAGTAAATATGGGATATGCCACAGCTTTTCCGCTGACGGAAGATGTATCTCGCTCTTAAAGATCCTTTTTACGAATGAATGTATATATGACTGCAAATACTGTATAAACCGGTCTTCCAATGACGTGCCCAGGGCTTCTTTTACGCCGGATGAGATCTGTGAACTGACTATGGAGTTTTATCGGAGGAATTATATCGAGGGGCTGTTTTTAAGCTCCGGCATATTGAAAAGCCCGGATCATACGATGGAACTGATCTATGCCGCGTTATACAGACTGCGTCATGTCCATCATTTTCAGGGATATATCCATGTGAAGGCGATACCGGGAGCGGACGAGAGGCTGATCCGTCTGACCGGTTTTCTGGCAGACAGGATGAGCGTCAACATCGAACTTCCGACTGCGGACGGGCTGAGACTCCTTGCACCACATAAATCGAGAAAGAACATCCTGAAGCCTATGCGCCTTGTTCAGGAAAAGACAAAGGAGAACCGGCAGGAGGCTGCTGTATATAAGAACGCGCCCAGGTTCGTCCCGGCGGGACAGAGCACCCAGATGATCATAGGCGCCACGCCTGAAACTGACTATCAGATCCTGAATGTGGCGGAAGCGCTTTATAAAAAATTTGATCTGAAGAGAGTGTTCTATTCCGCCTTTGTGCCGGTAAACAGAGACAGCGCGCTTCCGGCGCTGCGGGAGGAGGGACCTCCTCTTCTGAGGGAACACCGGCTGTACCAGGCGGACTGGCTGCTCAGGTACTATCATTTTGAGGCAGAAGAACTTCTGGATGAGACGAATCCGAATTTTAACGTATTTCTCGATCCGAAGTGCTGCTGGGCTTTGAAACACCTGGAGTGTTTTCCGGTAGAAGTAAACCGGGCGGATTACCGGATGCTGCTCCGTGTCCCTGGGATCGGATACAGATCCGCATCACGGATCGTGAAAGCGAGACGAATGGGGAGTCTCAGGTTTGAAGACCTCAAGAAAATGGGCGTTGTCCTGAAACGGGCGGTATACTTCCTGACCTGTAACGGGAAGATGATGTACCCGGTCAGGGTCGAGGAGGACTATATCACGAGGAACCTGCTGAATACGCGGGAACGCATTCCGGAGGGGGCAGACGGGATGACATACAGGCAGCTTACCCTTTTTGATGATATGAACTTGGAGGCAGTGAAGTCTGCCGGAATTGAGGTTCTGAACCGATCTTCTGAAGTGATCTTATGAAAGCAGGGATTAGGATGAAACAGGTATATATATGCCATGATACGGTGACAGGTATTTTCTCCGCACTCTATGACGCCTGGAAGGAAGCCAGGGACAAGGAGGCGGGGATCGAGCTGAAGGGCAGGATCCAGCAGAGGCTGTTCTGCGAATATAAGGTGGTCACAGAGACAGAACATAAGGCGCAGGTCCTGCAGCAGATGATAAAAAGAAACATGGGGTGGAATACGTACTGGGATGTCTATCGCGCGGTGCTTTCCGATGACGACGGAAAAGGGGAAGCGGTGTTCCGCATGATGCAGGAGGCGAGGACAGTCAGGGACAGCACAAAGATCATGGACCATCTGGGAAGCCCGGATGTGGCGAAGGTGTTTGAACTGAGCCGGAGAGTATCCAATGAAGCACATATTTATAAAGAATTTATCCGTTTCCGCGAATTGGAGAACGGAGTACTCTTTTCGGAGATCTCTCCGAAAAACCAGGTACTGACATGTATCGCAGAGCATTTTGAGGACCGTTTTCCTCTGGAAAACTGGATGATCTATGATAAGACACACGAGACGTTTCTCATCCACCGGAAGAAGGAAAGGTGCCGTCTGGTCTGCGGGGAGACACTGAATAAGGAAGCAGTTTCCAGGATCTCGGAGAAAGAGAAAAGATATGAAGAACTTTGGAAAGGATTTTTTGGTGCGATCTCCATAAAAGAAAGGGAAAACCCGAAACTCCAGCAGAACCGTCTCCCGAAACGCTATCGGAGGGAAATGACGGAATTTTCTGAAAAACAGTTGTATTAAACAGGAAATCAGATTATGATAAAGACATCATCATTAACCCGAAAGAATAAGATGTTACAGAGGAGAAAGGTGGCTTATGGAGAAAGAAATGTTAGTATGGCTCGGACTGATGATATTGTTTATTGTTATGGAGATCGCAACAGTGGGGCTGACAGCGATATGGCTTGCGGGCGGAGCTCTCGCGGCTCTGATCGTATCTGTGGCGGGACCGGAGATCGAGTGGCAGATATTAGCCTTTATCATAGTCTCTTTCCTCCTGCTTGTCTTTACCAGACCATTTGCGAAGAAATACATAAACTCGCATCACGAGAAGACAAATTATGAAGAACTGATCGGAGAAGTGGTGAAAGTAACAGAGACAGTAGACAATCTGGAACAGACGGGAACCGCGTTCGCAAGAGGGCTGGAATGGACGGCGCGCTCAACAGATAATGCGGAGAAGCTGCCGGCGGGAACTCTGGCTCAGGTAGTGTCTGTATCCGGGGTCAAGCTGATCCTGAAACGTTATGAGGAGGTAGAAAAATGAATGGTGTAATAGGTTTGGCTGTTGTTGGTATTATTGTTCTGATCATCGTGCTGCTGCTTCTGGTGACCAATATCAGGATCGTTCCGCAGGCACATGCGTACGTTCTGGAGCGTCTCGGCGGGTACAAAGAGACATGGAGTGTCGGGCTTCACTTTAAGGTACCGATCCTTGACCGGGTCGCGAAGAAGGTTTCACTGAAAGAGCAGGTGGTGGATTTCGATCCTCAGGCTGTGATCACAAAAGATAACGTGACAATGCAGATCGATACGGTCATTTTCTTCCAGATCACGGATCCGAAAAAGTATGCGTATGGCGTTGAGAGTCCGATCACGGCGATCGAGAATCTGACGGCGACGACGCTCCGTAACATTATCGGAGACCTGGAACTGGATGAGACACTTACCTCCCGCGAGACGATCAATTCCAAGATGCGGACGATCCTGGATATCGCAACAGATGAGTGGGGTATCAAGGTCAACCGTGTTGAACTGAAAAATATCATGCCGCCCAAGGCAATCCAGGACGCTATGGAGAAACAGATGAAAGCAGAGCGTGAGCGAAGAGAAGCGATCCTCCGTGCCGAAGGCGAGAAGAAGTCCACCATCCTTGTGGCGGAAGGCGAGAAAGAGTCCGTGATCCTCGAAGCGGAAGCGTCCAAGCAGGCGGCGATCCTCAACGCAGAGGCGGAGAAACAGAAGAGGATCAAGGAAGCGGAAGGTCAGGCGGAAGCAATCCGGACGGTGCAGAAGGCGACAGCAGACGGTATCGAGTTTATTAAAAATGCCGGCGCAGATGATGCGGTACTCACGCTCAAGAGCCTGGAAGCTTTCGCCAAAGCGGCGGATGGAAAGGCGACAAAGATCATCATTCCTTCAGAACTGCAGGGTATCGCAGGGCTGACAAAGACTATTGCTGAAGTCGCACGCGCGGATAAGGCAGAGTGAGCGGAGTGAGTGAAGAAAAGAGTGTCAGGATCTCAGTCCGGGATCTGGTAGAGTTTATCCTGAGAGAAGGGGATATCGACAACCGTGTCTCCGGCGGCGGGGACCGGGAGGCGATGCTCCTGGGCGGCAGGATCCACCGGAAGATCCAGCGGAGGATGGGGCCGGAATACCATGCCGAGGTGTCTCTGAAGATGGTGATCCCATGTGAGGAGTTCACTATCCGTCTGGAGGGCAGGGCGGACGGCATCATCATCCACGAGACTGAGGAGAAGACAGAGGTCACAGTAGATGAGATCAAAGGCGTCTTCCGTGATCTGCACCATATAGAAAGTCCTGCAGGGGTCCACATCGCCCAGGCAAAATGTTACGCGTATATTTATGCTTCACAGAATCATATTGACGAGATCAGTGTCCAGATGACATATTGTCATCTGGACACTGAAGAAATAAAGAGGTTTACGCAGAGGTACACGCTGGATGAACTGAAAACATGGTTTGACGATCTGATAGGGCAATATAAAAAATGGGCTGTTTTCCAGATCCGGTGGAGGGAAGAACGCAACCGTTCGGCACAGGGAGTAGAATTCCCGTTCCCTTACAGAAAGGGACAGCGTGATCTTGTCGTATCTGTATACAGGACGATGCTGAGAAAGAAAAAGCTCTTTATCCAGGCTCCTACCGGTGTCGGCAAGACCATGGCGACAGTGTTCCCGGCAGTGAAAGCTGTGGGTGAAGGGCTGGGAGAGAAGATCTTTTATCTGACCGCAAAAACGATCACAAGAACTGTGGCGGAAAACGCATTCCGCACTTTGAAAGAGCAGGATCTTCGATTTAAAGTGATCACCCTGACAGCAAAAGAGAAGATCTGTTTCTGTGAAGAAACGGACTGCAATCCGGATGCATGCCCCTATGCAAAGGGGCATTTTGACCGGGTCAACGACGCAGTTTATGATATGATCACCGGCACAGACGATATGAGCAGGGAAGCGATCGAGAAGCAGGCGATGAAATTCAACGTCTGTCCATTTGAACTTTCCCTGGATGCTGCAGTGTGGACTGATGCAGTCATCTGCGATTACAACTATGTATTTGATCCCAATGCACACCTGAAGCGTTTCTTTTCAGAAGGAAGCGGCGGGGGATATCTCTTCCTTATTGATGAAGCGCATAACCTTGTAGAGCGGGGAAGAGAGATGTACAGCGCGGTGCTGTATAAGGAAGATTTCCTGGAAGTAAAGCGGAAGGTGAAAGGGACAGCCAGGAAACTGGCGGTCAGGCTGGATGCGGCAAACCGGGTGTTCCTGGAATTGAAGCGGGAGTGCGAATCCTGCCGGATCCTGGA
>DWXK01000027.1 GCA_019119205.1 Candidatus Mediterraneibacter intestinavium | reverse complement strand
GACCATAAAATAACGGATTAAGTACCTTAGTTGGCAAAAAGGCTCTATTCATATTAGTAAGAATAGGGTGTCTATAAGGTGGGCGGCTATTAAAATCCCCAGATTTTTAGCGGGGTCCGAGGATTTTTACTAAGGTCTGCAACACCCTGATTCACCGGTTCAAATCCGGTCTGCGCCTCTTGTCAAAATAAGGAGAAACGTTGGAAGTTCAGCGTTTCTCTTTTTTTTATCTGATTCTCACTCAATACCTGAACGATTCCCCACAGCTGAAAGCAGAGATTTTATCATTTGTACAGGTTTACCTTTAGAATTTTTTAAGAATGCATACAAAAACGGTTAAGAAGTGTGTGACATAATGTACATCGTTCCGGGGGGATGGAAATTTGTTACAGAGGGAAGCGATAAAGATCGGATAAGAGGTGACAGTGATATGTATTTGGATGAAAGAAATATGAAAAAGGGAAATATACTGGACTTTCTGGAAAAATCGGAAGAACGGTTCGGGCATAAAACGGCAGTGGAGGATGAAAAGCTTTCTCTGACGTATCATGAACTGGCCGCGATGGCAAGGCGGATCGGCAGTGCGGTGAGCCGCAGAGTGGAGCCGGGGACCCCGGTACCGGTGCTGATGGAAAAAAGCCCGCTCACACTGGCGGTCATGTTCGGGATCGTCTATGCAGGCTGTTTCTATGTTCCGGTGAATCCGGAGAATCCGCCGGAAAGACAGAAAAAGATATTTGAAACGCTGGATGCACGTCTGGTGATCACAGACGGAGATGCGGACCAGGTGGTCAGACTTGCCGGCGCGCCGGGCGACCGCCGGGCAGCGGGAAGGACAGAGGCGGCTGCGGCAGAAAAGCTTCTTGGTGAGGAGACGGATATGACCCGTCTGGAGCAGATCCGAATGGAAAGCAGCGAAAGCGACACGCTGTATGCGCTTTTTACTTCCGGCTCAACAGGCGTTCCGAAAGCGGTCATGGTAAGTCACGGAGCAGTGATACGTTTTATCGGACACTTTACCGGGACATTCGGAATTACAGAAAAGGATATCATAGGAAATCAGGCTCCTTTTGATTTTGACGTTTCGGTAAAGGATATTTATTCCTGTATCATGACAGGAGGCACGATAGTGCTGATACCAAAGGAATATTTTTCTACTCCGCCCAGACTTCTGGATTATCTCTGTAAGAAGAAGGTTACGACTCTGATCTGGGCAGTATCGGCGCTCACACTTCTGTCAGCGTTAAAAGGTTTGGATTACCGGGTGCCCGGATCAGTGAACAAAGTGCTGTTCAGCGGTGAGGCCATGCCGCCAAAGCAGCTGAGGATCTGGCAGGACGCTCTTCCGGACGCGGTGTTTGTAAATCTTTACGGGCCTACGGAGATCACATGTAACTGTACTTATTATAAAGTTGAAAGAAAGTTTGGAGATGAAGAAAAGATCCCCGTGGGAAGAGCTTTCCCGGGAAGAACAGTATTTCTCAAAGATGAAGAGGAAGGTGTGATCGCAGTTCCGGGGAAAACGGGCGAGATCTGTGTGGCAGGAGAATCACTTTCGGACGGATACTACAAGGACCGGGAAAGGACAGGTCAGAGATTCCCGATGTATCCCGTGGATGGAAAGCATATGGAGAGGATCTATATGACCGGGGACCTGGGGTACTATGATGAGTCCGGAGAACTGATATTTGCGGGAAGAAAGGACTTCCAGATCAAACATATGGGACACAGGATCGAACTTGAGGAGATCGAGAGCGCTTTGAACGCATCGGAAGGGATCACGAAAAGCTGCTGCATTTTTGACCGGGAGAAAAACCGGATCCTGGGATTTTATATGGGAGAAGCGGAACCTGCACAGGTGCGCAGAACAATGAAGAAGAAACTTCCGCCCTATATGATCCCGGCAAAACTCAGACAGATGACAGTGATGCCGCTGAATAAGAACGGAAAAACAGACCGGGCGTATTTTATGAAACTGGCAAAAGAAAACAGACAGAGACCGGGAAAGGAAGTGCAGAAGATATGAGGACAGAACAGTTAGAATATGGCATCTCACGATATGGGACGCCGCTGTATATTTTTGATATAGATATGCTCAGAGAGGAAACAGAACGGATCCGCAGAGCGCTGGGCAGCGAGGTCGGTCTGTGCTATGCGATGAAGGCGAACCCGTTTCTGACTGAGAAGATGTCGGGACTGACAGACCGGATCGAAGTATGTTCAAAAGGAGAGTTTGAAATTTGCAGGAAAATGGGAATCTCTCCGGACAAGCTTTTGATCTCCGGTGTGTTGAAGAAGAAGGCGGATATAACAGAGATAATGGACTACTGCGGAGGAAGATGCGCCTACACGGTGGAATCTGTACGGCAGTTCCATTATCTGGCAGAATGGAGCGATGCCCACAGCGTGCCTCTCCGGCTGTATCTGAGACTGACAGGCGGAGACCAGTTTGGAATGGATGAGAATACATTTAAGAGTATTGTGGGTCTGGTCAATATGAGCGCGTATCTGAAGATCGAAGGGATCCATTATTTTACGGGGACACAGAAGAAATCTCTTGACCGGATTGAAAAGGAGATCAGTTATGTGGACGGATTTCTGTTAAAACTGAAAGAAGAGATGCGGTGTGATATCCGTAACCTGGAGTATGGCCCGGGGATCGCAGTCCCCTATTTTGAGGGAAAGGATCCGGAGACTTTTACAGACCGGGGACTTTCAGAACTGGCCCGGATGCTTGGGAAAATGCGCTGGAAGGGCAGAGTGACGCTGGAGATGGGACGTGCTTTTGCGGCAATGTGCGGCTGCTATCTGACTTCAGTGTGCGACGTAAAAACAAATGCAGGGAAGAATTACTGTATTGTAGACGGCGGGAATCACCAGCTTAATTATGACGGTCAGATCCGGGGGATGCACCGGCCGCATCTGAGGCTGCTCCCTGAAGGAGAAACAGGACCGGAACGGACCTGGAATGTGTGCGGAGCACTCTGCACAGTAAATGATATCCTGTGCAGCGGAGTCAGCCTTGCCGGAGTACGGACGGGCAGGACACTGGTATTTGAAAGAGCCGGGGCATATTCTGCGATGGAGGGCATGGCGCTCTTTTTAAGTCATGCACTTCCCGCGGTAGTCTCCCATGAAAGCGGAGAAGGATGGAAACTGCTGCGGGCGAGGACAGACACATACCCGGTAAATATGCCGGACGGTATATACTGACATCCGGCAGATCAGGAATAAAGATGGGGGTCTTACAGATCCGGTCAATTAAAGAAGAAAACGGAGGAGAAAAAAATGGATAAGATTTTGGAGATTTTAAGAGAGATAGATGACAGTGTGGATTATGCGAAAGAAACAAAGCTGATAGACGGGCACATTCTGGATTCATTCGGTGTGATCACGCTCGTGTCAGAACTGGAGGATGAGTTCGATATTTCTATTGAAGCTGCGGAAATGGTGCCGGATAATTTCAATTCGGCAGAGGCGATATGGGAGATGGTAAAAAGATTACAGGAGAACTGATCGATGGCTTATCATGCAGCACTATACGTTTTTGTATTCCTGCCGGTGTGCCTTGTGGCGTATCAGTCTATGCCGCAAAGACATCGCTGGAAAGTGCTCCTGGGGTTCAGCTGGCTGTTTTTCTATCTGATCAGCGGGAAACTGATCATCTATCTGATCGGGACAACGCTTTTGACACATTATACAGGAATATGGCTGACCCTGCTCAAAGAAAAGGAGTGCCGGGAGAAAGAACAGGCAGACAGGGCGGCAAAACGTGAGATTAAAAAGAAATATCAGAAGCAGGGAAGAGCCGTGCTCGCTCTGGGGGTTATCCTTCTGCTGGCGGTTCTTGCCTATATGAAATATTATAACTTTTTTGTTGATAATGCCTCTCTGATACTGGACAGACTGTTACTGCCCCTTCCCCTGGAGACAAAAAGGATCATCCTGCCTATCGGGATTTCCTTTTACACTCTTCAGGCGATCGGATACATGGCAGATGTATACTGGGGAAAGATCCGGGCTGAGGAAAATGTTTTCCGCAATGCTCTTTTCCTTGGCTTTTTTCCCCAGATCATGGAGGGACCGATCTGCAGATATACAGATACTGCGGGGGAACTCTTTGCGGGAAAGCCTCTGTCATATGAAAATCTTTCCGACGGTTATGTGAGGATTTTCTGGGGACTGTTTAAGAAAAAAGTGATCGCGGACAGACTTTCTGTTCCGGTCAGCGCTGTGTTTGACCATTACGGAGATCACCACGGCGCGGTCATCGCGGCGGCAGCCGTGGCGTATACGATACAGCTTTATATGGAATTCTCCGGATGCATGGATATCGTGATCGGAAGCGGGAAGCTGTTCGGGATCTGCCTTCCGGAAAACTTCCGGCAGCCGTTCTCGGCCCGGAGCGCAGCGGAATTCTGGAGACGCTGGCATATTTCACTGGGAACCTGGTTCAAAACATATATTTTCTATCCGGTTTCCATGTCAGGTCTTGTGAAAAAATGGAACCAGTTTGGAAAAAAGCACGCGGGGAAATATATTACCCAGCTTGGGGTCTCGGCGATAGCGCTTTTTCCGGTGTGGCTGTGCAACGGTCTGTGGCATGGCGCAAGATGGAGCTATATTTTTTACGGAATGTATTATTTTACACTGATCCTTCTGGGAATCGCGGTGAAACCGGGGAGGGACAGGATACTTAAGGTCTGCCGGATCAATGAAGATGCATTATACTGGCGGATCATACAGATAGGAAAGACGTGGGTGATCATTTTCACAGGAGAACTGTTTTTCCGTGCCGACGGCCTGAGGGCCGGGCTGTCTATGTTCCGGAGCATGTTTGACGGATTTGATATCCGGCAGTTCTGGGACGGGACCATGCTTGGGTTCGGGCTGAGCCGGGCTGATTTTGCCGCTATTGCAGCAGGATGTATCGTTGTGGCTGTAGTGGGGCATTTAAAAGAGCGGGGCGGTACGGTGAACGGAAGACTGAAAAAAGTACCGACGCCGGTCAGGTGGTGTGTGTATTATGCGCTGATCTTCGCCGTGCTCCTGCTTGGAGCGTACGGGGACGGATATCAGGCTGTGGATCTGATCTACGCGGGATTTTGAGGTGACGTTAGATGAAAACAGTGAAACGAGTGATATTATTTTTTGTGATACTGGCAGTGCTCCTCGGAGCCAGTTCGGCATGGATACATGCTGAGGCGGTAAAGCTGGCAGATTTCATACCCGGAAGGAGCCGTCCGTTTCTGACGATCGCGGCGGAGAAGAAAGAAACCCTGGATCTTGTTGTCGTGGGTGACAGTGAGAGTTATACATCTGTATCTCCTATGCAGATGTGGAAGGAGCAGGGGATCGCCGGATATATCTGCGGGCAGCCCGGCCAGAAGATACAGGAGACATACTATATGCTGAAGACAGCGCTGAAAGAGCAGTCTCCAAAGGTAGTGGTGCTGGAGACAAACCTGATGTTTCGGGATCCGGGACCGATCAAGAACCTCCAGTCGACTATTGCCGAGCCGGCCCGGTATCATTTTCCACTCCTGCGTTTCCACAACTTGTGGAAGATAGCGTTTGACGGGAAAAAACCGGGCGAGCCGGTCTTTAAGGGCTTTTCGATCCGAAGCGGGGTCGCCCCTTTTGACAGCGGGGACTATATGAAAGAGACCGAGGAAGTACAGGAAATGCCGAAGGCTGTACAGTTTTATATGGAAGAGATCCGTGAACTGTGTAAACGAAGCGGAGCCGAACTGGTGCTGATGAGCGCGCCCTCACCGAAAAACTACAGCTGCAAAAAGCATAATGCGATCGAGAATTATGCCAAAGAAAAAGGTCTTACTTATGTTGACCTGAACCTGAAGATAAAGGAACTGGGCATGGACTGGCAGCAGGACAGCTACGACAAAGGGGATCATCTGAATCTGTTCGGCGCGCAGAAAGTCACAGCATGGCTTGGAAAATATCTGAAAGAAAAATACGAAATGCCGGACCATCGGAACGATCCGGCGTATGAGAACTGGAACAGGATGGAAAAAAAATATGCAGAGATCATACAGAAAGCTGCTCTGTAGAATAAAGTCACCGGAAGTGCAAAAAGACACATTCCGGTGACTTTATGATGTTAAGGACCTGTCTTCTCTGATGACGCCCGTGCCTGCTGTATTTTGGAGCCGGATCTCCCGGAGTAAGCGCTACGAGAAAAGCACTGACGCTGCCCGGACGAGATATTCGGTGTCCTTTATACCCGCCGTCTCATACGGTGAGTGCATGGCGAGCTGGGGAAGTCCGATATCTACAGTGTTGAGCGCTACCTGTGTGTTGGAGATGTTTCCCAGCGTGGATCCGCCGGCCATGTCGGAGCGGTTCACAAAAGTCTGGACCGGAACGTCGGCCCGCTGGCAGATCTCGCGGAACATCGCCGCGGAGACACCGTCGGTGCAGTATTTCTGGCTGGCGTTGAACTTGATGACGATCCCGCCGTTTAAGTACGGACGGTTCACAGGGTCCGCCTTGTCCGTGTGGTTTGGATGCACAGCGTGGGCGTTGTCCGCAGAGACCATGAAACTGTCCGCCAGGTGGATGAGATAATCCTCCCGGGTAAGCCCCAGGCTTTCGTGCGCCCTTGTCAGAGTGTCATACAGGAAGGTAGACGCGGCGCCCTGTTTCGTGCCGCTTCCGACCTCTTCGTTGTCCAGGACACAGTGGACTGCCATGTACTCTTTCTTTTCCCCTGCCAGAAAACCTTTCAGGGAAGAGAAGGCGCACTGAAGGTCGTCCAGACGGCCGGAGGAGAGGAACTCTCCCGATGCGCCCCAGATGCTCGCGCTCTGGCGGTTGTAGAGGAAGAGGTCGTGGCCGAGGATGTCTTCAGGAGCTGTCCCGGCAGCATCCGCGATCACCTTCATGAAGGTGTCTTTTGCAGTGATATCTCCGTAGAGCGGGAGCATATCTTTCTGTGCGTTGTATTTATATCCGTCATTGACCTCGCGGTTCATGTGGATGGCAAGATTGGGGATCATCAGAAGATCCCGGTCAACATTGACAAGGATGATGCGCAGCGCGCCGGATGCACTGTTTCCGGAACTGTTCCGGACGATCACCCTTCCTGCCACGGAGAGCGGGCGGTCGAACCAGGGAGCGCAGATCATCCCGCCGTAACGCTCCACATTCAGTTTGATGTAGTGCCCGTCAGCCTCCATCTCCGGATCCTCCTTGATCTTGAACGTGGGAGAATCACTGTGGCTTGCCATGATACGCATCCCTTTCATATCCTGCTCCGGGATGGTGAATGCGATCAGGGAAGAGCCGTTCCGGGCCACAAAATATCTGCCGCCTTTTTCAATATGCCATTTCTGATCTTCCCTCAATTCTGTAAAGCCTTCTCCTCTGAGCATGTCCGACATGGTCTTTACTGCATGGAAACAGGTCGGGCTTTTGTCGATAAATTCAATGAGCTGTTCTGATATTTCATTATACATGATAACTTATTTCCTCTTTGCGATGACCGGCATGATAAATCCGAGTCCGATCAGTACGAACGGAGTCACGATGTTGAGTACGAGCTGGAAGGGGTCTTCCGAGTAGATACCCAGGATACATGCGAAAGCTGTGACAAAGAAACACCAGCCTCCGAGGATCATGCCCAGAGTGCGTCCTTTGACAAAGCGATATTCTGCTGAGAATTTCTCCCCGGCTTTTTTGAGCGCGATGTAAGCTGCAAACACCCAAAGATAACGCAGCGGCATGCACACGGAGTTGACTTTCACGAGCCATTTTACCAGGGCGTCCACGTTCTCAATCCCGAAGACCGGAACGATGATCAGGATAGAGACGATGACCATGACCAGCTTGTGACCGTTTGTGTACGTACCGTATTTGTTCTGTTTAAAGAGTGACTTCGGAATATATTTTTCATCCGCGCTGTCAAGGAGCATACGAAGGGGCGCATCGATGGACAGGACCATGACGGAGAACTGTCCGATCAGGTTGACTACAGCATAGATGACGACGAAGAGGTCGCCCACGTGGTAGTATTCGCCCAGTGTCTGGAACGCGTAGTAAGCTCCGTTTGTCATAAGGTCTTCCGGAATGTTGTTGGAGTCAAACATCATTCCCAGGGCAATGGTCCCAAGTACGGCGCAGACCGCGACCATTGTCGCGAGAGCGATCATTCCCTTTGCGAAGTCCTTTGAGGGATCCTTCATCTTATTTACATAAGGAGAGATCTTCTCACAGCCGCCCACAGCGAATACGAGGATGGAAAGGTTCAGGAAGAACTTTCCGTCAAATGTGGGCATGAAAGTATCTAAAGACCAGTCGATCTCCAGTACGTTCGCGCCGGTGATGGCAGGCGCAGCGATCATCATGAGGATGAAGAGCAGGGACATGATGAACATGGTGGACCCTGCGATGGCGGTCAGTTTCTTGAGAACCCCCAGTCCTCTGGATGCGATCCACACTGCGAAAAGGAACAGGACAAGACAGATCACTGCCATGATCCGGACGTTCATCTGGCTTGCACGGGAATCGCGGAACAGCGCCCAGCTTGCTGCGATAACGGAAGCGTTCGGCTTCTGGGAAATGTAGGGCATATGGACGATCCAGTAAGTCCATCCCGCCATGTACGCCATACCCGGCCCAATGGTCCGGTGGATCCAGGAACTGACTCCTCCTCCTTCATTTTTAAAAGCGCTTCCCAGTTCTCCGACCATGAGAGCGTAAGGGATGAAATAGAGTGCGAACAGGATGATCCATGATACGATCGCTTTCAGGCCGCCGTATTCGGAAAAGCCGTTTATGACATTTCCGAATCCCCAAACGGTGGAAAACGCCATGAAAGCGAGGTTGTACCAGAGGATCTTCTTTTCGTTTTGGTTGTTCATTGGAAATCTCCTCTCGTGTTTGTCTTATGAAATTGTTATATAGTTTCCTGTCTCCGCCGTGACTTTCCGGGTCCGGCGGGGTTACAGTCCATACTGTATCCCGGCAGACAGTATGTCTATTTTAACTGTGCCCATGCAGGGTGTCAAGGCGTAATTATTTACAGACTTTACAAGGCTGAAACGGTATTTTATACTGGAAACACGAGGAGTGATGAAGATGAGGATACTGATCGCAGAAGACGAAAAAGACCTGAACCGGATCCTGGCTTCCAGGCTCGCGGCGGAGCACTACAGCGTGGATTCCTGTTACGACGGACAGGAGGCGCTGGAATATCTGGAGAGCGCGGAATATGACGCGGCGGTGCTGGATATCATGATGCCGGGGATGGACGGGCTCGCTGTGCTGAAAAAGATAAGGAGAAAAAATATCAATACGCCGGTCCTGCTGCTGACGGCGCGGGACAGTGTGGAAGACAGAGTGAAAGGACTTGATGCGGGAGCAAACGATTATCTCGTGAAGCCCTTTGCGTTCGAGGAGCTTCTTGCAAGGATAAGGGTCCTTCTGAGAAAACCTGCACAGACTCCGACGACCTGCTACAAGGTGGGAGATCTTGAAGTCCACATAGATACACACAGAGTCCTGAGGGGCGGGGAGGAGATCAGGCTGTCCGGAAAAGAATTTGCCCTGCTCCGCTACATGGTCCAGAATGCGGGCACTGTACTCTCGAGAGAACGGCTGGAGCAGCATCTGTGGAACTATGATTATATGGGCAGTTCCAATGTGATCGACGTGTACATCCGTTATCTGAGAAAGAAGATCGACGAGGGACGGGAGAAAAAACTGATCCATACCGTGCGCGGGGCGGGATATGTCCTGAAAGAGCAGTGATAAGAGCGCGGTGGTAAAGGAGTAGATATATGAAGAGACTGTCAATAAAGATCAGGCTGACGCTCCTGTACAGCTTTTTCATGCTCCTGGCAACGGGCGCGGCGGTGGCGATCCTCTTCTCGCTGAGCAGCCGGGAGATCCTCGCTTCCACACAGGCACAGCTGGAACAGAGGGTGCAGGAGAGCGTGGAAGAGATAAGGGTGCGGGACGGTCAGATCAGACCGGATTCAGATTTTTACTCTGTGGTCAGGGATGTGTATCTGTCGATCTACGATGAAGATATGTATTTCTTATATGGAAGGATCCCGCACGGGTTCACCGGCCAGCCGGAGATATCGGACGGGGAGATGAGGAGGATCCGTGACGGAAATCTGGAGTGGTATGTGTACGATATGTCCTTTCGCCTGTCGGATGACAGGACAGTGTATGTGCGTGGGATCACGTCCGTGACGGACGCGGAGGAAAGCTTCTCTGTGACGGTGCGTTTAGCCCTGATCCTCTTTCCGGCTCTGGCTCTTGTCACGGGGATAATCGGTTACCGTTTTACAAGGCGGACGCTCCTTCCGGTCAAACAGGTCACAGAGACAGTGCAGAAGATCCGGGCGGACGCGGACCTGTCCCGGAGGATCGGACTGGATCCGGGCAGAGGGAAGAACCGGGATGAGATATACAGTCTGGCAGAGACTTTTGACGGGATGCTGGGAGAACTGGAAGAAGCATTCCAAAGAGAGAAGCAGTTCACCTCAGATGTGTCCCATGAACTGAGGACGCCGGTCAGCGTGATCCTGGCGCAGTGCGGGGCGAGCCTGGAAGATGAGACGCTGACAAAAGAGCAGAGGGACCAGATCCTCCTGATCCAGAGAAAGGCGAAAGAGATGTCAGAGATGATATCCCATCTCCTCTTCCTCTCCCGTGCAGATCAGGGAAGACAGTCCCTGAACAGGGAATGGGTCGATGTGAGCGAACTGACAGAGATGATCGCGGAAGAACAGCAGATGCTTGCGGATGAAAAAGGAAACGGAGTGCAGATCGAGTGCAGGATCCAGAAAGGGATCACGGCATTTGTGGATGAGACGTTTTATATCCGAATGCTCATCAATCTGATGTCAAATGCGGTGTATTACGGCGGACAGGGATCTACTGTGGTCGTGTCGCTGGAGAGCGGCGGAGAGCAGCTTACCGGTTCGGTAGCGGACAACGGGATCGGCATCCGGGCGGACGACCTGCCCCACATCTGGGAACGATTTTACCGGGCGGATACGTCCAGGTCCGGCAGCAGCCATTCCGGACTGGGGCTTTCCATGGTGAAGTGGATCGCAGAGGCGCATGGAGGCTGGGTGAGAGCGGAGAGCACGCCGGGCAAGGGGAGTGTGTTTACGTTCGGGATGCCGGTGGCAGGTCCCGGGAATGCACAGGAACCCTGTAAACAGAAAAATGAAAAAAATGAGATACTTTAATCTTCCTTTAATCTTTGTGGGATATATTAATACCAAGAAAACAAACAATATAAAATAACCGCAGAGAAATATGAAGGGAGAAAAAAGATATGATGAAAAAATATATCGCAGCGGCAGCAGTATCAATGATGGTCTTAGGAGCACTTACAGGATGCGGGAACGGAGGCAATTCCGGCAGCGGTGCAGGGAGCGCGGACATCGGGCGTGATGCGGCTCTTGAAGCGGCGCTGAATGACGCAGGAGTGAGCGAAGCGGATACGACCAGACTGAAGGTGTCGGAAGATATGGACGACGGAAGAAAAGTTTACGAGATCGGATTCGATGTGGCGGAAAAAGAGTATGACTACGAGATCCAGGCTTCCGACGGGGCGATCTTAAGTTCAGATGTGGAGACAAATGAAGGATACACAGCGGCACAGAACAGCACTCAGTCACAGCAGAACGCGGACAATGCGGGAACAGGCACTTCGGATGCAGCGGTGAGCCTGGAGGAAGCAACCCGGATCGCACTGGATAAAGTGCCCGGGGCGACCGAGCAGGATATCCGGATCAATCTGGACTATGATGACGGACGCCAGAAATACGAAGGGGATATCATCTACGAGCAGATGGAGTATGATTTCGAGATTGACGCCAATACGGGAGAAGTGATTGAGTGGAGTGAGGAGAGGATATAGGAGATGCAGGGGTCCTGCAGATCAAAAATGATTCGGGCTGGGTCTTAAAAAGACTCAGCCCTTTTGATATTTTCGGATAAGATCTTCTAACTTTAATATAGCTTCCTCTGTGGTATAGAACAGGCTTTCATCCATGGACTGAAAGAAGTCCCAGAAAGCGGCGGTAAGTCCGGACTCCCGGATACTCAGATAAACAGGTGAACGGGAGTCGATGGGAGTGAAGAGCAGATAACCTGCTTTCGGGGTGATATAGATATTCGCCCCGTTTTTTACTGTCCCTATATTATGGCGAAGCATTTTTATATGTAAGATCCCAGCCCGGCACTGATCAGTGAACCTGTGTATGATATCCAGCCTGTCTTCAAGAGCAGGACGCAGATAGATGTCACGGGGATATTCCTCGAAGATCCCGGTACGTAAAAATTCTTCGATTCCGTCTTCTGAAAAGATGTTGATAACAGTTTTTTCTTCTAATCTCTGTTCCAGATCACTGATATGATTCAAAACATTACGGATAAAAAGATCTTTCTCTGGAAGATCTGGATGGAGGTATTTTTTTAGGAACTCTTCCGTTAGGAGATGGGTCATGCAGGGGATCATCTGAAAGAAATATTCTGTTCCCTGTTCAGAGACGATAAATTCCCGTACAAACTGAAGCTGCTCGGCTACACTGGTGATGGTCTTCAGGAGTGGGCGTGCCTGAGAGAGATAGCCGGAAAAGAGGTCCTGAAAAAGCAGGAGAAGGTCTGACTGGCGCGTTAGGAGCCCTTTCTCAAAGTTATCGGATATCAGTACAGCATACTTGTCTGTGAGGATCAAATAGGGAAAGAGCTGAAATGAATCCAGCCGGGAATCAATGTTGTCATAATAAAAGTAGGGATGATAGTTACATCCGCAGATACACAGAGGAAGGATATTCCTAAGGCAGTGCAGATTATAGTTCTGATTCTCCCGTGTGACCTGCTCACTGTTGTTCAGGCACATGATATGGTCTATCGAAGCGGAACACTTTTGATCCATCAGCGGGCTTAAAAGACGGATGATAAACCAGGACTTTGGAGGAAGCATCAATCGCAGACGGGGGTGATCATCCGCTGTGAGGGTGCTCAGTACCATGTACGTTGCCTGACGGACTTCTGTAAACGTAGAAAGCGGGATGTTCGGGCAGTCAGAGAAATGGAAGGCCGGCGAAGTCGCAGGGGGGATCCCTGGGGTTATGATATCACGAAAATGGTCCAGGAAATCCAGGATATCCAGTCTGCGGTAATAATTGTTCCGTCCTTCAAGGGAAATGCGGAAGGCAGTGTGAAGTTCTCTGTGCTCCGCAGGAGTCAGCCGTAAAAATTCAGAAATCTTATCAACTGTACCGGCAGAGGAGGGCATTCTCTTTCCGTGAATGATCTTGTACATCAGAGAACGGTCTATACCGCAGTATTCCGCCAGGGAATAGATGCGCACATCCTTTCTGTGGACATAATCTGTAAGAAGCTGTGAAAATTCTGACATAGTTCTACCTCCATCCGACTTTTTACGTGATTTTTTCGGGTTTTTTCAGTATACCAGACAAAATGAAATAATGCCAGAACTTTAGAAAAAAGCTTGTCCACAAACTTGTCCACACCTTGCTAAAAGATATGACAAAAGGTAAAATTAAGAAGACGGTGTCAGAACTGTCTGACTGTTTTCAGATGTTTGTTCTGGGAGCAAAAGATAACATCTTGAAGGGAGAGGGAAAAATGGCTCATCAGGTAGTGGATATCACGTGTCCGGGATGCGGCGCACGGGTGAGCACTGGCCAGACGCAGTGTCCGTACTGCAGGGGCCCGGTCGTGATCACAACATTTAACAGTGTCTATTCCATGCCGATGCCTGAGGTGAACAAGTATGCCGCGGCGTACAGGAAGAACCTGGCGGAGGATCCTGATAATCAGGATCTGAACACGTCTGTTGCGATGTGTTATCTGAAGCTGGGGATGTATGACAAGGCGGCGGAGGCATTTGATAAAGCGCTGGAAAATAATTTTGACAATTCAGAAGCATTCTTCTATGCGGCAATCTGCCGGCTCGGGGGGAAGAAGGCGTTCATCATCAAAGACCGCTCGATAATCAATAAGATAGAAGAATATATCCAGGCGGCGCTGATGATCGAAGAACTGGGTATCTATTACTATTTCTGGGCGTACATCAAATACGACTATTATAAGAGAAAGTTTCTGAACACTACGCCGACATGGCAGGAGCTGCTTGAAAAAGCGCAGCAGATCGGGCTGTCGCCTACAGATGTAGACCAGCTTTATGCCATACTTAAGGTGGGCAGACCGTCATGTCTGTAAAAGACAGAGGAAATACAGGAGGGAAAAGGAATGGGAATCTTAGACAAAATCGTGGGGAAAAGTGCAGAACAGGTATTTATTGAGAATCTGAAAAGAGGGAAATCCGAGGAGCAGAAACGTGTTATCGATTTCTTTTTAAAAGAAGCAGGGTGCTTCTCCGGGTGTACAGGATGTATCGGGGGATCATCGACGATGTCCATGGACGAATATCAGCAGCTGGTCGCGAACAGACTGTTCAGCCTGAACCTCCGCGAGAGGGCGCTGGAGAAGATTGGGCTGGATGAGAGTGAGGTACAGGAGATCCCGCCGATCGTGCTCAGCGGCTATGCGTTTGATGACGTGACGCCGACCAATGACGTGTGGGTAAAGATCGAGGATGATGTTGCAGTCGCATCCAGGTTCGCGGCTTCCTGGATCTTCTTCAGTGCGACGCAGATCTATACCTATACATACAAGTTTGATATGACCAGTGATGATACATGGGAGACCACACAGGATTTCTTCTATCAGGATATCACCAGCTTCATGACACGGGAAAGAGTAGTGGAGAAGATCGACACTCATCTGGTAGGATGTCTGAAGAAAGGTGTCCAGGCGGAAAAGAACAATTACGTTGTAAATACACTGCGGATCGTTGTTCCGAACGACAGCTTCAGTTTCTCAATGCGTAACAATGAAACACTGGAGCAGAGCCTCCAGGCAGCCAAAGCGATGCTCAGAGAGAGAAAGTTTGTGAAATAATAAGCGGCAAACAGGAGGAGTGCATGGCATTTCTCCTGTTTTTTATCCTGATAAAAGTCAATGCAGGAAAAGCTTACGGATAAGCCGTGGACAGGGGAAAAAGATGGATCGAGATGATTTTGGGTATTATGATGTGGGTGGTGCCCCAGTGGTGTTCAGCACAGGGCATAAGCGTCCGGTGAACCCTCTGAGGAGACCCCGGGTGCGTTATAGAAAGATGATACTTTCCGTGATCGGGCTGGCGGCACTTTTTACAGCCGTGTTTTTCGGTTCCTGTCTTCTGAAAGGAGCAGGCATCAGGGAACGTCTCATTATCAGTCTGGCAGCATCGGCGGTATATGCTCTGGCATTGTCCAAACGGGCTGTTATCTGGCTGGTGCATCTTTACCAGAGCAGAGCGTCTGATGCGACCAGACTCCGGTGTGTCTTCACGCCGAGCTGTTCCGAATATATGATCCTTGCGGTGGAAAAATACGGATCTATCATTGGGGTAGTCAAAGGAATCCATCGGCTGATGCGGTGCCATGCGCCGAACGGCGGAGAAGATTATCCATAGAAGTATATGAGGGTGTCAGGGATACTCCAGAGCGCCCGTTTTCAGGAACACATGTGTGAGAATACCTGACAAGAAAGAGAAATGACAGTAGGAGAGAAAGATATGGGAGGAAATAAGATCTTGATCGGATATCTCGAGAGCGGAGAGGCGGTAGCGCTCCAGGCTCTTGAGATCTCATCCGTGCCGGATATCTCCATCATCGACAGTAATGCTGACGAGACGGCAGTCATCGACGGCTACAAAAAAGATATGGGGAATCTGCTCTCGGAGATCTATCAGAATTATAAGGCTCAATGTGGAGTGACCGGACAAAACCAGGATGTATCTCTGGAGCTTTTGTGGACGACAGAGGAAGTGGTGAATCAGCCCTACAGAGCGAAGATCAGGCTGTTTCTCATCGTGCGCGCCATCGGGCGGACCCCTGGGGAAGCATCGGAGATGACGTTTCCTGTGATGACGGCGCTCAGGTCTACACTGGATCTGCAGAAATATGAGTACCGTGATATGGACGAAGAAGAGTTGATGGGCTGTGTCCGCGCAGTTGACGACAGCGCGGTCAAAGCGCTTGTCAAAGAAGAAACACTGGAAAATCTACAGAACCAGATGATACCGGTCTGTTACGCTTACGACAGGATCCCGGACAGCGGGCAGGATTTGAGCCGGATCGTAAATTCTCTGATAGACCATCCGGGATGTGCGGTATCTTTTCAGCTTATCCCTGCCTGGCTGGATGGAAATGAGATCAATGAACTGAGCCGGATGATGCAGCTGCTGGATACACTCAGCAAGGGGGCTGTGGAGACAGGAAATATGAGTTTTGCCCTGGCGGAGAAACATGCTGAGACATATCGATACTATACAGATCAGAAAAATAGCGCGCTGTTTCTGTATAACATCCTGATCTATGGAAATCCGGAGGCGGTGTCCAATCTCTCTTCCAGAGTGTATGCACAGATCAACTCATCGGATGAAAATGTCAATATGAGGTTCGAGGATCTCCGAGGAGATGAGATCAGAAAGGATGCAAACTTCTATCCACTTCCGTGGGCAGTGAACGAACTTCTCATGAACATGGACAGAAACATGCAGATCTGGAACAGCGGGATGTTTTCCAACGCATACTATCGTCTGCCCTACATCATCACTGCGGAGGAGGCGTCCCAGTTCTTTCGGCTGCCTGTCGGCGGAAGCAGGGTGTCGGCGGGACTCCCGGTCAATGAGGCGGGAAAAACAAACCGAACTTACGCAGACAATATCATTAATGCCGGAGATATTGAGATCGGAACTCTGAAATCGTCCTCCAGAGGGGACAAGATAGGGATATCATTAAAAGATCTGGCAAAACATATGCTGGTCGTGGGGACGCCCGGATCCGGAAAAACGACATTTTCGGTCAGCCTTTTAGACCGGCTGTGGAAGGACCATCATATCCCATTCCTTGTGATCGAACCGGCGAAGAACGAATACCGTGCTCTGGTGCAGAGCATCCCGGATCTGCAGGTATTTACCCCGGGAAAGAACTTTATCTCTCCTTTTGTGTACAATCCTTTTGTGCCTCCGAAGAATGTGAAACTGGAGACATATAAGTCTACCTTGAAGACTGCGTTTGCAGCAGGCGTGTCCATGACGACACCGCTGGATAAGATCTTTGAGGAAGCGATAAATAACTGTTACTCGGATTTCCGGTGGCTGGATACATATACAAGTGATGACAAAGGGAGGATCTTTAATATCACGGATTTTGTGAAATGCTTTCAGGAGACGTTTGACGCCATCGGGTATACGGGAGATGCGAAGAATATCGGACGCGCCGGTGTGGTCAGACTGAATTCCCTGGTCAATCTGTTTGATAATTACTATTCGATCCCCATTGAGGACCTGCTGTCGAAACCAACCATCATTGAGCTGGCAGCTATCGAGAACAGCGACCAGAAAGCGCTCATCATCTCACTGCTCCTTTTGTCCATCCTGGCTTATGTGAACAGCAACTATGTGGGAGAAGGAGGACTCAGGAACGTGATACTTCTGGAAGAGGCGCATGTTCTTCTGGACGCGGATACGAATGCGGGGCAGGGCGACGCAAATCCAAGCGCCATCGCGCAGGGGCTTGTGAAGAGGATGCTTGCCGAGATACGTTCCTATGGCGTGGGGATCGTCATTGCAGACCAGTCTCCGAGGAAAGTCTCCACGGATGTGGTCGCGCTCACAGATATTAAACTTGCCTTCCGCCTGGTAGAGGCAACAGATAAACAGATCCTGGCGGACTCTGCGAACATGGATGAAGTTCAGGTGAAACGTCTGGCAAAACTAAAGCCGGGTGAGGCGTTTTTCTTCTTTAACAAGCTGGAAGAGCCGGAAGAGATCAAGACTGAGGACTACCGCCTTCAGAACAATATCAGTATCACGCTTTCCGATGACGGGATCCGGGAACTTTCCACTTACTGGAAGGAACGTCAGGACAAGTTAAGACCGTATCCGGAGTGCGAATGTGTGCGATACTGTCAGAAGACCTGCGACTATGGCAGGAGGATGCTGGCAAAAGAGGTGGCGAGAAGAATATTTAACAGGTATTTTAAAGCAGACACGAAAGACTTTGAGGTGATCCGCAAGGTGATCCCGAAGCTGAAGAGCCTGACAAAGGCAGAACTTAACGATGAGGTCCTGGACAATGAACTTGTGGCGTGCGTGAAAGTTCAGCTATTCAGAAAGATAAAATACGGGACAAAGATCAAGATCCATGATGTCACGATAAGGGATAATCTGAAAAAAGCGTGATGAAAAATAATTGCAGGAGATCAGAATATGGGCGATGAATTTTCAGAAGACAGCGGAGCGGACATTGACGTTGATGCAGGGGCAGATGTAGATGCAGACGTTGACGTTGATGCAGATATGGATGTCGATACGGACGTAGATATGGAAGATACCGACATAGATATGTCTGCCGACACAGATGCGGATGTGGGGGAGGATATCCCCGATGATGAAGAGTGGGATGAAGAGATTCCGGAGGATGAGGAATATTCCGAGGATGAAGGCTTCTACGAGGATGAAGAGATTCCGGAAGATGAAGAGTTTGACGGGGAGGAGGACTTTCCGGAGGACGAAGAGTTTGGCGGGGAGGAGGACTTCCCGGGGGACGAAGAGTTTGACGGGGAGGAAGAGATTTCCGAAGAGGAAGAAATTGAAGCGGATACTGATTTTTTGGAGGATGAAGAGGTCCTTTCTGATGCTGGAGACTTTCCTGAAGATGAGGAGGTTCCGGAAGATGAAGAGGCTCCTGAAGATGAAGAGGTTCCGGAAGATGAGGAGGTTCCGGAAGATGAGGAGCTTCCTGAAGATGAAGAAATCCCTGAAGATGAAGAGATAGCAGACGAGGATAAGGGCGATACCTATGAGAAAGAGGAACTTTCCGATGGCGAGGAGATTCCTGATGATGAGGAATTGACAGATGAGACGGAGATGACCGGGGACGAAGAGATTCCGGATGGGGAAGAAATTCCTGATGATGAGGAAATCATAGAGGGAGAAGATGCTTCTGGAGATGAAGAGAATGCGGAGACAGAAGTTGTCCCTGAGGACGAAAATATCCCGGAAGACGAAGAGATAACGGATGAAGACGACTGGGAGGATGATACAACAGAGGATGCGGAGCCGGATCGTGATGTAGAAGAGGATGCAGCTGCAGATGAAATTGACAGTGAAGATATCATCTCAGAAGATATGCAGAGTGATGAGGCTGACGATCAAGCAATCGATCCGACGGACGGGGGAGAGAGTATCGATACTGTTGTACCGGAGGACAACATCTCGGATGATGGAGATGTTGCTGATAGAGAAGATGACTCGGATGCGGAAGGTATTTCCGACAAAGATGAGACATCCGACGAGATGTCCGATGAGACTGATACGGGAGATGAGACATCAGAGGAAACAGATACTCAAAGCGATGCGGCCGATGAAGAGAAAACAGCACTGGAACGTATGCAGGATTACATGAATGAACACAATTACGGCAGGGAAGACGCAGACGTGTATCAAAACGATCCTGAATGGCAGAGGCTGAACCAGGATCTTCAGGAGGAAGATCATCAGAAAGAGGAATTCGGAGAAGCAGGGACCGGAGAGGTGAAAGAAAACGATGAAAATGTGAAGAAAGAGGCGGCTGCTGCACCGGGAGGACCGCCAAATGGACCGGACCCGTCAGCGGGTGCGGGAGGAACTCCGCCGACAGGACCAGCTCCGTCAGCAGATGCAGGAGGACCGCTGACCCCGTCAAACGAAACAGCAGATATTTCTCCAGAAGATGACCGGACCGCGTTAGAGCGCATGCGTGATTATATGTATGACCATAACTATGGACGAGAAGACGGGGAGATATATAAGAAAGATCCCGAATGGCAGAAACTCAATGAAGATCTGATGAGAGAAGACGGACTTCTGGACGATACAGACGAGGACAGCTCGGACGCAGGAGCGGGAAGTGAAGGAACTGGAGATGTGATGCCGGGAAATGAGACTGGCGAAGATATGGCGCCAGATGAGGCGGTCAGCCAGATATTGCAGACAGAAGAACGGGATACCCGTCCGGTCAGCCAGATACTGCAGACACAGGAGCAGGATACCCATTCGGTCAATCAAATACTTCAGACAGCAGAGGTAGCAGAATTAAATGAGGGATGTTTTGACGCGGTCCCAGAATACAGGCGGGAGGCTGTGCTGGACAGATTTTCTGAGGCTCCTCCGGAAGTAAAAGAAATTATTAATGAAAATGCAGAGAACCTTCAGGTAGACCATACAGAGGGAGACGATTGCTGCCATTATAATCTTGATACGAAAAAGATATGTATGGAAGAGATAATGGACAACGATGAGTATTCAGAAGTATTTTCCCATGAATATGGGCATTTTGTAGATGATATGAAAGGCGGTTTTTCGTCTTCGGACGAATTCAGGAACGCGATCCTGCAGGATGTTAAGCAGTATGATGATGGCACAGCGGACGGCAGGGCAAGGATGGATGCGATGCTGAAGGAGGCATTTGATTCAGGGGCAGCATATGACCGTATGATCTCGGATAATTTCTCTGCTGCATTTAAAAATTCGGCGACAGTGATGGAAGGATATCAAAACAGAGGCATAAGCTATTATGGTCATTATAACGATTATTGGGAACTGACCGGAAAACGGGAAGCAGAACTGTATGCTAATTCATTTAGTATCTATGCGTCGAATACCAGGGAATCAAAAGCATTCATGGAGAGATATTTTCCGAATGTA
>DWXK01000026.1 GCA_019119205.1 Candidatus Mediterraneibacter intestinavium | reverse complement strand
GGAGATCTATCAGCTGTGCCGGAACACGGAAAAGGTGATGGAGATGTTTTCAAAGGAATTACAGGAACTGGACCGGAATACAGTGCAGTATATGATCGATGAGATGCAGGAGGTGATCGATGGGCAGAAGGACGTGATCGATTCACAGAAAGAGGATCTGGACAGGCAAAAGGATGTGATCAATGCGCAGAAAAAAGAAATCGAAGAACTGAAGGCACGTCTCGCAGAAAAATAGAGACAGGCGGAAGTGATAAGCATTCAGGGCGTTATGGCTGATCAGTCATGACGCCCTGAATTTGTTATGAAAAAAAGTATCTGGACCCTGAAGAGCAAGAATTATAAAAATGCGAGCAATGAGTGGATAGACGCTGCAGTCTTTTTCCAATATGATGGAATCATCAGAGAGATGGAAAGGAGAAGAGCAGTGATGGAAAATACAAAAGGAAGGGTTACGATCCCTACAGATATTGATGTGGTTCCTGAGACACTTGAACTGATGAATAGATGGGGGGCGGATGCGATCCGAGACTGCGATGGCACGGATTATCCGGAGGAATTAAAAGATGTCGGTGCGAAAGTGTATTCTACATATTATACGACAAGAAAGGATAACACATGGGCAAAAGCAAACCCGGATGAGATCCAGCAGATGTATATCATGACTCCATTTTACACTGCTGTCAGTGACGAGCTTTCTGTCCATCTCATGGACCATCTGTACCCGGATATGCTCAAGGTGAATGACCATGACGATATCAAAAGATGGTGGGAAGTGATCGACCGGACGACCGGGGAAGTTGTCCCGGCAGAGCTGTGGAGTTATGACAGCGGGACAGGAGATGTGACGATCCGTGGGACGAAGGCATTTCATGACTATACAGTAAGTTTCCTTGCCTACATCATGTGGGATCCGGTACATATGTACAATGCGGTGACGAACGGCTGGACAGACTTTGAGAAGCAGATCACCTTTGATGTGCGTCAGCCGAAGACCCACAGATATTCTATGGAGAGGCTGAGAAAGTTCATCGCAGACAATCCACATGTGGATGTGATCCGATACACTACATTCTTCCATCAGTTTACCCTGATCTTCGATGAACTGGCGAGGGAGAAGTATGTGGACTGGTATGGATATTCGGCGTCGGTGAGCCCGTACATCCTGGAGCAGTTTGAGAAAGAGGCAGGATATAAGTTCCGACCGGAATTTATCATCGACCAGGGTTATATGAACAACACCTACCGCATCCCGTCAAAGGAATTTCTTGATTTCCAGGCGTTCCAGAGAAGGGAAGTGGCGAAGCTTGCCAAAGAAATGGTGGATATCACCCACGAGTGCGGAAAAGAGGCGATGATGTTCCTGGGAGATCACTGGATCGGCATGGAACCTTTCATGGATGAGTTCAAGAGCATCGGGCTTGACGCGGTCGTGGGAAGTGTGGGAAACGGCGCCACGCTGCGTCTGATCAGTGACATCGAAGGCGTAGGTTACAGGGAAGGCCGTCTCCTGCCGTACTTCTTCCCGGATGTGTTCCACGAAGGAGGAGATCCGGTGAAGGAGGCAAAGGTCAACTGGGTGACGGCGAGAAGAGCGATATTGAGAAAACCCATTGACCGGATCGGATACGGCGGTTACTTAAAACTTGCCATGCAGTTCCCGGAGTTTATCGACTATGTGGAGAGCGTGTGCGGGGAGTTCAGGACTTTATATGAAAATATCAAAGGGACAACGCCCTACTGCATCAAGAAAGTGGCTGTGCTCAACTGCTGGGGCAGGATGCGCGCCTGGGGGAACCATATGGTGCACCATGCGATCTACTATAAGCAGAACTACTCTTATGCAGGAGTGATCGAAGCCCTGAGCGGAGCTCCCTTTGATGTGGTGTTTATCAGCTTTGACGATATCCGGCAGAACCCGTCTGTCCTGGATGATATCGATGTGATCTTGAACGTGGGAGACGCTGACACGGCATACACGGGCGGAGAAAATTGGACAGACGAGACGATCGTCACAGCTGTAAAGAGATTTATCTACAACGGGGGAGGGTTCATTGGAGTTGGAGAACCGACGGGGCACCAGTATCAGGGACATTTCCTTCAGCTTGCCACAACGATGGGTGTGGAAAAAGAGACAGGATTTACTCTGAATGTGGATAAATACAATTGGGAAGAACACGATCATTTCATCAAAGAAGACTGCACGAAAGAGATCGATTTTGGTGAAGGAAAGAAAAACATGTATGCCCTTGACGGGACTGAGATCCTTGTCCAGCGTGAGAAAGAAGTACAGATGGCTGTCCGGGAGTTCGGAAAAGGAAGATGTGTATATATCAGCGGGCTGCCCTACAGTTTTGAGAACAGCAGGCTCCTTTACCGTTCTATCATCTGGTCCTCCCATGACGAGGAAAATCTCCACAGATGGTTCAGCACGAACTTCAATGTAGAGGTACACGCCTATGTCAGGAACGGCAAATACTGTGTTGTAAACAATACTTATGAGCCTCAGAGAACGACTGTGTACCGGGGGGACGGCTCAGCCTTTGATGTCAGTCTGAAAGCAAACGAGATCATCTGGTACGAGATCTGATCAACGGCATGCCGGTCACTCTTCCTGCGTCTGCCGGTACTTCATGGGAGTGACTCCGTGAGCTTTCCGGAATGCCTGTGTAAAATAGGACTGGGAGGAAAAGCCTGTCGAGCCGGCGATGTCTGAAATGGAAAGGTCTGTATCGCGGAGGAGCTGGCAGGCGGCTTCCAGACGGCGGCGGTTGAGATACTGGATCGGAGAGAGTCCGGTATATTTCGCAAAAGAATGTGCCATATAATATTTATTCATATGTGTCAGTTCCGTCAGTTTGTCAAGGGTGATATGGTCTGCATAATTTGCATCCAGATATTCTTTGATCCGCGCGCATTCTTTGGTCATCCGGACCGCATTGATCGGGACCGGCTTAAGCTGACGGGAGGAGCGGAGGATGCGCAGGACCAGCACTTCCAGCAGACGCCGGCAGATCAGTTCGGCGCCGTATCCGCCGGATTTGACTTCGTAATAGATCTGGTCAAACAGCGCTCCGATCAATGCGTGATCGTCAAAGTTACAGAAGATCTGCGCAGAGGATTCCCGTCCTTCTTCCTGAAATGCAATGCCGTCGATCCCCAGCACATAATACTCCAGAGGCATTCCGGGAATAGACTGCTCCGTGTGCTCAAGGTAAGGGGGGATGATGATCAGGTCCCCGGTCTTGATCGACTGGACGTCCCGGTGGAAGAGAAAATTCCCTTTTCCGTTCAATACAAAGAAAATCTCTGTAAAAGGATGTGTGTGCAGAACACTTGGCCAGTCTTTTTCATCTCTGGATACAGAGATGGACAGCAGGCGGGGATTTATTTCAGGGATTTCAGTTTCTTTGACAGGATAATGTCTATGGCTCATAGGGGTTCCGCTCCTTTGATAACAGATCATGAGCATATTATACAAAAGGATTTCGGGTAAAAGCAAGTCAGAAAGGAAGATAGAAAATGGAACGTGTATCAGAACTTCAGATCAGGGAGGCAATCGCCAATTTTAATTATACGGGAAGGCTGAAGGAGTGCCGTCCATTTGGGAGCGGGCATATCAATGATACTTTTCTGCTCACGTTCGAGATCGGTGATATGGGAGATATGAGAGTGATCCTTCAGCGGATGAACGGTGAGATATTCAAAGATCCGGTGGAAGTAATGGAAAACATCGTCGGGGTGACCGCTTATCTCAGAGAGAGGATACTTGAAAATGGAGGAGATCCGGAGAGGGAAACGCTCAATATCATTCCGGCAAAGGACGGAAAAGCGTATTTTGTGGACTCAAAGGGAGAATACTGGAGATCTTATAAGTTTATTACAGATGCAAGAAGCTATGACCGGGTGGAAAGACCGGAGGACTTTTATGAGAGTGCGGTCGCGTTCGGAAATTTTCAGAGGCTCCTTGCGGATTATCCGGCTGGTACGCTCCATGAGACGATCAAAGGGTTTCACGATACGCGGGCGAGATTTGAGGCATTCCGGCAGGCAGTGGAAAGGGACGCATGCGGCCGCGCTTCCTCGGTACAGAAGGAGATCGATTTTGTTTTTGACCGTGAAGACGTGGCAGATGTGTTCGGAGAATTCCAAAGGAATGGGGAGATCCCTCTTCGAGTGACCCACAATGATACGAAACTCAACAACATCATGATCGACAATACGACCCGAAAAGGGATCTGTGTGATCGATCTCGACACTGTGATGCCCGGGCTTGCCATGAACGATTTTGGCGATTCCATCCGGTTTGGTGCGAGTACGGCGGCGGAGGATGAAATGGATCTGAGCAAAGTCTCCTGCAGTATGGAACTGTTTGAACTCTATGTAAAAGGATTCCTTGAAGGATGCGCGGGAAGCCTTACTCCGAAAGAAGTGGAGCTTCTTCCCATGGGAGCAAAAGTGATGACCTATGAGTGTGGGATGCGGTTTCTCACGGACTATCTTGAGGGAGACCACTATTTTAAGATCCACAGGGAAGGACATAATCTGGACCGGGCGAGGACTCAGTTTAAACTGGTGGCAGATATGGAGAAAAAGTGGGATACGATGAAGGAGATCATCCGCCGGTACGGAAGTCTCTGAAAATGAAAAATGTGCAAAGGGGCCTGTTCCCTCTGCGAAAGGGTTTGATACCTTTGCAGATGGGACAGGCCCCTTCTTATGACCTTTTATTTTTGTGTTGACAATAGTGTGTGACATACAGTATAGTGGGAGCAGGAGGTGAAAGCGTTGGGTGAGGAAAAGGATCTGCGCAGCAGTCTGCTGATGGAACTGAGAAGAGGGACGCTGGTGCTGAGCGTGCTCAGCCAGATGGAGGAACCGAAATACGGGTACTCCCTTGTCCAGAGCCTGGAAGAGAAAGGGATAGACATTGATCCCAATACACTGTATCCGCTGCTGAGGCGGCTTGAAAAGCAGGGGCTCCTGAAAAGCCAGTGGGAGACGGGGGGGTCCAAGCCGAGAAAATACTATCATAGAACGGATTACGGGACACAGATTTATGAAGAACTTAAGGTTCAGTGGGAAGAACTTTCGGAAAGTATGGGAAAACTGTTGAGGGAGGGAAAAACATGAGCGGGAAGGAACAGGAATTGATCGATCGTTATATTTATCAGGTGGTGCGCCGCCTTCCGAGAGACCAGAGAGGGGAGGTGAGCCTGGAACTGCAGGAACTGATCGGCGATATGCTGGAAGCAGGCGGCTCTGTGGAAGACGTGCTGTCAAAGCTTGGAGATCCGGCGAAATTTGCAGAAAAGTATCAGGACAGGAGCCATTGTCTGATCGGGCCGGAATATTATGACAATTATGTCTGGCTTCTCCGGATAGTACTGACCTGTGTGACCGCTACGGTTTTTGTCGTATCAGTGATCCAGGGAATCCGGGACGGGATCGTGCTGGCGGATGGAGAGACGGCCGGGGCTGCCATAATGGCAGCAGGTACTGGCATTGCCAATGGATTCACCGGGATTTTCATTGCCGGGCTGTCTGCCTTCGGCGGAGTCACACTTGCCTTTGCGGTCATGGAGCGGAGGAAGATCCGGTTTGAGATGAAGAAGGAGAAAAGCTGGACGGTCAGGGACCTTGGAGATAACTTCACAGGAAAACAGAAGATATGGACGCCCGGGAATCTGTCTCCAATTCCACATAAGAAAGCGATGATCAGCAGAGGAGACAGTATCGTGGGAATCGTGTTCATCATGATCTTCGGAGTCCTGCTCATCTTTGCTCCGCAGTTTTTCGGCGCTGTGTTCACGGACGGGGAAGTGGTCAGGACGATCCCGGTATTCAATCTGGACCAGTGGGATATCATCCTTCCGCTTTTCATCCTGAGCCTTGCGATCGGCCTGGCGGATGAAGTGCTCCACCTTGTGGTGGGCCATTACTGCCGTCTGGTGATGATCAGCAGTATTGTCACCGGGGGGCTCCAGATGATCTTATTGTTCCTTCTTTTGAAGGCGTTTCCCCTCTGGAACCCGGGCTTTGCCACAGAACTGGAACTGTATCTGGGAGGTCAGGATGGGACGGGACTGAATGAGATCATTACGAGATGGAACGGAGATTTTGTGTCTAACTGCTTCCTGGTATTCGGACTGATGATCACACTCCTGGAGGTGGGATCCACAGTATACCGCACCCTTCGTTACGGAATCGAGGATCCGGCATAAGAAATAAAAAGTAAAGATGAGGTGTGGGGATTCTTACAATTCAGTAAGATTGGGCCGGGAAGCGGGGCGTTGTGGTACAATACCCATGTGACGAAACAACGGCTGACATGGCGGATACGGAGGGATCATTATGAGCAGACTGCTTTTGCTGGAGGACGATGTGAGCCTGATCGACGGGCTGAGATATTCCCTGGAGAAGAATGGATTTGAACTGGAGGTGGCGCGCACCGTGAGGGAGGCGCGCGCCTGCCTGAAGGAAGGACATTCGTTTGACCTGCTCCTTCTGGATGTGACACTTCCGGACGGAACGGGATTTATGATCTGCGAGGAAGTGCGTTCCGCCGGAGATACCACGCCTATCATCTTTCTGACCGCCTCGGATGAGGAGACCAGTATCATCCGGGGGCTGGACAGCGGCGGCGACGACTATATCACGAAACCATTCCGGCTGGGTGAACTCTGTTCCCGCATCCGGGCGCTGCTCAGGAGAAGCGCGATGGGGAAACAGGAGGAGAGCGGGCTTCTCCGGTCGGGACCGGTGACCGTGGATCAGCTCGCGGGAAGGGTATATCTGGAGGGGCAGCTTCTGGATCTGACCGGGGCGGAGTACCGGCTTCTCTGCCTTTTCCTCCGGCATGACGGGCAGGTGCTGACGAGGAACACGATCCTGGACGCGCTCTGGGACGGAAACGGCAGTTATGTGGATGACAATACGCTTTCTGTTTACATCCGTCGGCTCCGGGAGAAGATCGAGAGGGAGCCTTCCCGTCCGGAGCATCTGATGACAATGCGGGGAATGGGTTACCGATGGGAGGGAGAGGCATGAGCTGGATCAGTGACCGGGAGAACCGGAGGTATTTTGGATTTGCGGTGATATTCTGTCTGCTGCTCATGATCTTCTGCCTGTGGTCAGGATGGATGCAGGGAGTCCGCGTGAGAGACAGCCTGTTTCAATGGGAGCGGGCTGCCGCATCTTCCCTGCTGGAGCAGGGGATCGACCGGGGAACAGTCGCGCAGGCTTTCGCCAGTGAGACGGTCACAGAGGAGGGAGAGAGTCTGCTCCGGACGATCGGGCATACGGAGGAAAATGTCCCGGTCCTTTTTTCTGTGTCTGATGAGGCTGTGCGGTCGGCTGTGCCAGTGTTCCTGATGGCTGGGGCGGCTTTTTCTCTGCTACTTCTGTCCGGCACAGTCTTTTATATGAAGAGACGTGAGGAGCAGATCGAACGCGCCGGAACGGTGGTAGAGCGGTATGCGGCGGGAGACTTCAGCAGCCGGCTGACCCGGGGCGGTACAGGGGCATTTCAGCGGCTGCTGGGAAAGACAGACCAGCTCGCCACTGCGCTGCAGGCGAAGAGTGAGAACGAGTCCAGGTCAAAAGAGTTTCTGAAAGACACGGTGACGGACATCTCCCATCAGTTGAAGACCCCGCTGGCGGCGCTGAACATGTACGCCGAAATCATCTCCGCAGAGCCGGAGAAACCGGAGACAGTGAAGGCGTTTGCGGAGAAGGCGACGGTCTCCCTTGGGCGGATGGAGCGGCTGATCTATCTCCTGCTTAAGATGATGCGGCTGGATGCAGGAAGCGTGACGTTTGAAAATCACCGGATCAGGGTCAGAGAGCTGGCGGAGATGGCGTCAGAGGATCTGATCACAAGGGCAGAAAAGGAGGGAAAACAGCTTCTGTTCGAAGGGGAGGAGGACGCCCAGGTCGGCTGTGATTCCGACTGGACAGCGGAGGCGCTGGGGAATCTGATCAAGAACGGACTGGACCACACGGAGGAGGGAGGAACCGTCCGGGTGTCATGGGCGGCCTCCCCTGCTATGCTCCGTATCTGTGTGGAAGATAATGGGAGCGGGATCCCGCCGGAGGAGATCCACCATATCTTCAAACGGTTCTACCGGAGCAGCAGTTCCCTGGATACCCAGGGGATCGGTCTGGGGCTTCCTCTGGCGAAGTCCATCGTGGAAGGACAGGGCGGAGTCCTCTCGGTGCAGAGCCATCCGGGAGAAGGGACAATATTTACCATGGCTTTTCCTCATATGACAGAACTGTAAGGAAGAAGAGCCGCTTCTTTCACCTGACTGTAAGGATGGACCGCTATACTGTTCCGTGTAAAGGAGGCAGAGAACATGGAAATCTTAAAAGTAGAACATCTCAGCAAGACATATGGAACAGGAGAGGCAAAGGTGGAGGCGCTCAAAGACGCCTGTTTTTCTCTTCAGAAGGGAGAGTTCGCCGCAGTGGTCGGGGAATCTGGCTCAGGAAAGAGCACGCTCTTAAACTGTGTGGGCGGGCTGGATACGCCTACAGCAGGGAAGGTCCTGCTGGACGGGCAGGATCTGTTCGCCATGAAGGAGAACAGGCGTACCGTGTTCCGGAGGCAGAACATCGGATTTATCTTCCAGTCTTTTCAGCTCATCCCCGAGCTGAACGTGGAGCAGAATATCATTTTCCCGATCCTTCTGGATTATCAGAAGCCGGATAAGAGACGGGTGGATGAGATCCTGGAGGTGCTGGGGCTTACGGAACGGAGGCATCACCTGCCGGGACAGCTCTCCGGCGGACAGCAGCAGAGGGTAGCCATCGGCAGGGCTCTGATCATGCGCCCCATGCTGGTGCTGGCGGATGAACCCACGGGAAACCTGGACTCAAAGAACAGCCAGGATGTGATGGACCTGCTCATGAAGGCGTCCAGATATTACCAGCAGACGATCCTGATGATCACCCATAACGAGAATCTGACCGCCAACGTGGACCGGGTGCTGAAGGTGCGGGACGGAGAACTTTCTGATCTGGGAGGTGTCCGCGTATGAGAGAGATGAAAAAATATCTTGATCTGATCCCCATCTCCGCAAAGAAGAGGAAACGGCAGAGCCGGATGACGAGACTCTGCATCATCCTTGCGGTGTTTCTTGTGGCGTCCATATTCAGTATGGCGGACATGGAGATCCAGGCGCAGATCTATAGAACGGTCCAGGACTACGGCTCATGGCACGCTGTGTTCCGGGGGCTTGACGAGGAACAGGTCCGTCTGGTCGGGGAAAGGGCAGAGGTGGAATCATCAGCCCGGTATGCAGCGACGAACTACCGGCTGGATCAGGGATACACCGTAGAGGGAAAAGAGACGGTGATCTGCGGATTTGATGAAAGCTTTGAGGAAATGATGGCGCAGGCGGATGTCCCGGAAGGACATTTCCCTGCCAATAAGACAGAGGCGGTCTTTACCCAGAGTGTCAGAAGACAGCTGGGAGTGGAGCTGGGGGATACGGTGACGCTTATGACTCCGGACGGGAAGGAGATCGAGCTTACGGTCAGCGGATTCGCTTCGGACACTTCTCTGATCACCAGCGAAGATGCCTTCGGGATGTTTCTGAATGTGGAGGCATATGCAGAGTATTTTATGGATGCGACGCAGGACAAAGATTTTGAACTGTATGTAGAGTTCAGCCCTTACTGCAATATCCAGAAAACGATCAGCGATATCTGTGAGCAGACCGGTATTTCCCGAGATTCGGTGCAGGAGAATACCCAGCTTATGGCGCTGATGTTCCAGACCAGCGATTCACAGATGCAGCAGCTCTATGTGGTGGCGGCGATGCTCTCCGTTCTGGTCATGGCGGCGGGGATACTGATGATCTCCAGCAGCATGAACAGCAATGTTTCCCAGCGGACCCAGTTCTTTGGGATGATGCGGTGCCTCGGGGCGGATACGAAACAGGTCCGGCAGTATGTGAGAAGAGAAGCCCTGAACTGGTGCCGGAGCGCGATCCCCGTGGGACTGATCTTAAGTCTGGTCATGGTGTGGGCGCTCTGTGCCGTACTGCGGTTTTTAAGTCCTTATTATTTCGGAGATATGCCTGCATTCGGGATCAGTATTCCGGGGCTGACCGCCGGGGCAGCCGTTGGGATCGTCACGGTTCTCCTTGCGGCCCGCTCTCCGGCGAAACAGGCGGCAAAAGTGTCCCCGCTGACTGCAGTGTCGGGGAATGGAGGGACTACCCGCGCGGCGAGAAAAGCGGCGAATACCCGGCTGTTCCATGTGGAGACAGCGCTGGGGATCCATCATGCTTCGGGCAGCATGAAGAATTTTCTCCTGATGGCGGGGTCCTTTGCCTTCAGCATCATCCTGTTTTTAAGCTTCAGTCCGGCTATCGATTTTATGAACCATGCGCTCCGGCCTCTCCAGCCATCGGCATCGGACCTGTCGATCATCAGCCAGGATAATACCTGCTCTGTTCCGAGAAAATTGTCGGAGGAGCTGGAGAAGGATCCGGCGGTGGAAAAAGTGTACGGGAGAAGTTATGCCTACAGCGTTCCGGTTCAGAGCGGGGAGGAGAGTTTTAAGATCCAGCTTATTTCCTATGAGGAGGACCAGTTCGAATGGGCGAGGGAAGATCTGACGGAGGGATCCATGGAGGAAGCGGAAGCAGGAGATGGGGTTCTTGCCGTGTACATGAATTCGGAACGGGACTTTGCCGTGGGGGAGGAACTGACTCTGGATATTGGCGGCGGTGAGAAGAATGTAAAGGTCTCGGGACTTCTGGCAGAGAGTATGTTTGACGTTACTGATGAGTCGGCAAACCTGATCTGCTCGGAGGAACTGTTCCGGGAACTGACCGGGGAGACGGACTACACGATCATCGACGTCCAGTTCAACAGCAGTGTGACAGATCAGGACGTGGAAGAGATCCGAAATCTTGCCGGAGAAAATGTCACTGTATCAGACAACCGGATGGAAAACAGCGAGGCAAGAGGGGGATATTATTCCTTCGCGCTGTTCCTTTACGGATTCCTCGCAGTGATCGCGCTGATCTCCGTATTTAATATCATCAACAGTATCTCCATGAGCGTATCGGCGCGGATCCGGGAGTACGGGGCCATGCGTGCTATCGGCATGAGCAGCAGGCAGATGATCCGTATGGTGGCGGCGGAAGCGGTGACCTATGTGGCGTGGGGAATCCTGATCGGGTGCGCTGCGGGGCTTCTGCTGAACTATAAGGTCTATGACCTGCTGGTAACTGACAGGTGGGGAACGCCCTGGTATCTGCCGGCAGGGGCGCTTGCGGTGATCGTCGCGGCGGTGGTCCTTGCGGCGGCAGCGGCTGTGCGGGGACCGGCGAAACGGATCCGGGAGATGTCCATTGTGGATACGATCAGTGCTTTGTAAATAATTCCTGTTCCTTATAAATTCCTTATATTTCTCCCCTATACTCCTTCCTGCAGAGGAAGAAACAGACCTCCTCTGCAGGAAGGAGTATTTCTATCATGGAAAATATCATACTGGAGACAAGATCACTGACAAAAAGTTTCCGGGGACAGCAGGAACCGGCCCTGGACAAGGGAATGTCTGAAAAGCACCGGCGCACTGATCGAGACGCCGCCCATCTACGGGAATCTGACGGCAAGGGAGAACCTGCTCGTCCGCACCACTGCTCTGGGACTGCCGGAAGACAGGATCGGGGAAGTGCTGAAGATCGCAGGACTTCCCGATACGGGGAAAAAGAAAGCGGGACACTTTTCCCTGGGGATGAAACAGAGGCTTGGGATCGCCGCCGCACTGATCGCCAATCCCTCTTTCCTCATACTCGACGAGCCTGCCAACGGACTGGACCCTTTCGGCATACAGGAACTCCGGGAACTGATCAGAAGCTTCCCGGAAAAAGGGATCACAGTGCTGGTATCCAGCCATATCCTGAGTGAAGTAGAGCAGACGGCGGACCACATCGGGATCCTCTCCGGAGGAAGGCTGGGAGCGGTGGAAGAACGGAGATACCGGGGCGTTTTACAACATCTTTTACCGGAGTATACAGAAAGACGACGGGAATCTGGTGATCGTCCGATACCAGATGGTGGCAAAATTCTCTGATCCGTTTTTGCGGGAGATCTTCCCCAACGCAGAGTTCCTGATTCTGTTCATCGCGCTGCTCCTTTTCCTGACGGAGGCGGTGCTTACAGCACGGAATTTCGGGAGATATCTGAAAAGACGTCTGGATACACTGACGGAGATTGCAGCGAAAGTGGGGCAGGAAGATCTGGATTTTGAACGGGAATACTCAGATATCCGGGAGGTGGACGACGTCCTTGGAGCGCTCTTCAAGATGAAGGAGGCTCTGCAGAGATCCCTGGAGGAACAGTGGGAGTCCCGGAGGCAGAAACAGGAACAGATCGCGGCTCTTGCCCATGATATCAAGACCCCGCTGACCATCATCCGGGGAAATGCGGAACTGATGCAGGAGACGGTCCGGACGTCGGAACAGGGAAAGCAGACTATAGGAAGAGGGGCTGCAGGAAGACAGTCTGACGTGCAGGCGGCGGAAAAAATTATCGGACAGGCTTCAGATCAACGTGAAATTTCCGGAATCCGGGAGCAGGAAGAAAGGTTCCCTGCCGGTCCGTTTCTGGAGGAGGCGCGCAGGAAGGCGGAGGCTCTTGGAAGGAAGAAAAACCTTGCGGTCGAGTGTTCGTTCCCGGGAGAGGAGTTCATGATCCGGGGGAGGAAAGGATTCCGGGAGGAGGGCAGTGCGAAGCCGCGGAGTATTTCTTTCTGGAGTAAGATTTTATAGTACGGTGGAACATGTTATAATCAAGAGGTCAAAATTAATCAAGCCAATATATAAGAAATGAAGTGACTGTATGGAAATAAAACAATTAGAACCCTTTGAGATTGACGAAGCT
>DWXK01000025.1 GCA_019119205.1 Candidatus Mediterraneibacter intestinavium | reverse complement strand
TCGGAACCAGCCGCTTTCCGGATCTGAAGTACTGCATTTTTGCGTTTTGGCTCCTTCCGGGATTTCGTCTGAAGAACCGCTTTCACCAGAAGTGCCGCCGCCCGCTGCAGGCGGTGTAGTTGAATCATCCTTTTTTCTTTTAAAGGTTTCTTTCCATGATTTTTACGGTCTTCATTGATTTCTTTTTTTAACTCCTCCTCATACCATAGAGCTTCTTGAGATGCAATCCTCTTTCTCATCTTTTTGCTGTTAGCACAGGCTTTTACATGGGTAGAATCCACAAACACGGTAGATGTATCTACCAGATGAAACTTCATACATTGTTCGAGGATATGGGAAAAGATCTGTTCAAACAGTTCCGTATCCTTAAAACGCCGGGTATAGTTTTTCCCAAAAGTAGAAAAGTGAGGAACCGGATCTAGCATATCCAGACCGAGAAACCAACGATAAGCTACATTCACTTCGATTTCTTTGATCGTCTGGCGCATACTTTTAATCCCATAGAGATACTGGATAAAAGGGATTTTGATCAGCATCACCGGATCCATGCTCGGCCTTCCGTTATCTGCACAATACTTGTCTTCTACAAGATCGTAAATAAAGTTCCAGTCAATTGCCCGGTCAATCTTTCGGAGCATGTGATCCTTTGGCACCATGTCATCCATGCTGAACATCATTATTTGTTCTCTTTTTTTATCGGCATCTCTTGTCATCATAAGCGGAACCTCCTTATAGGATAATTATACCATGTGCAAGGAACGCACCGCTTAACTTTAGAGTTGATAAGTAGGGAATTTTTCTTGATAAAAACCGGAAGAATCATTGAAATGTTGATAACTGTAATAGAAAAGCCCCGGTGTAAACCGAGGACTTTGTCTACAGTCTGCGGCGCCGCAGCCTTCTTCGCTGCAGCGCCGTTTTATCCTTACCGTAATATCTGTCAGAGGTATCTCCCCAGATCTTTTATCACATCCGCCAGGGTGATCGATCCCAGTTCTCTCTCCATCGCCGCCTGCACCCGGCACAGCTTATCATCCAGGATATTGTGGATGTTCTTCCCCACCGGACAGTTGGGATTCGGGTTTTCATGAAAATGGAACAGCCTATTCTCCTCGATACATTCTACCGCGCGGTATACATCCAGGAATGTGATCTCCTCAAGGGGCTTTCTCACCGCCGCGCCCCCGGTCCCCCGCTTCACTTCGATCAGCCCCGCATCCCGAAGCTGTGACAGGATCCTCCGGATGATGACCGGGTTCACATTGATGCTGGACGCCAGAAAATCACTGGTGATCTTATACTCTTCCTTGAACGTCTCCATACAGGTCATCATATGGATGGCGATCGTAAATCTGCTTGAAATCTGCATGTTGGTATCCTCTCTTTCTGGATTCCATTTTACCTGCAGCCTATTGTAATGTCAATCATTACAGTCACTTCGTCACCTCAGCTCCTCTTCATACAGCTCTCGGTCCACATCCTTAAACACATTGAAAATGATCCTTTCAAACGCTCCCTCATGCATCCTCAAAAACTCTGTCACAGTCTCCACGGCGATCTTCGCCGCCTCGTCATTTGGAAAATGAAACTCTCCCGTGCTGATACAGCAGAACGCAGCGGAACGGATCTGGTGTTTCAGACAGCACTCCAGCACATTGCGGTAGCAGTTTTTGAGATCCTCCCGCAATTCCCCGGTCAGCCTTCCGCCCACGATGGGCCCCACCGTGTGGATCACATACTCTGCCGGGAGGTTATACCCCCTGGTCAGGACAGCCTGCCCGGTGGGCTCCTCGTATCTGGAACCGTACTGCATCTTTCTCCGGTTCATGTAATGGCTGCACTCCTCTCGCAGTTCGATCCCTGCCGCACTGTGGATGGCATTGTCGATACACCGGTGGCACGGGACAAAACAGCCCAGCATCTGGGAGTTCGCCGCATTTACGATGGCTCCGACGCGAAGCCGGGTGATATCTCCCTGCCAGACGGAGATCTTCTCTGCAAAAGGATGGCTGCTCCCGTACTGCTGCGCAGCTGTCGGGATCTGCTCCAGGGTCACGATGCCCTTCTCTTCCGCTTCTTCCGTGAGGAACTCATCCTGCACCCGGACAACCTCCTGTGCCATCTTCCCCGGCATCCGGATGTTCATGAGCGACCGCAGCGCCATTCTCTTCTCCGCATAGTCCTCTCCCACTTCCAGATCCCGGTATCTCACAGAGTCTTCTTTGAATTCCCGGAGAAGATAGTCCAGACGTTCCTCCTGTTTCCTATCATTCATCGCAGTCCGCCCCCTTTCCGTATCTGTCCGCGTCCATACTGCTTTTGATGTCTTGTATACTCCTGGCAATGTCTTCATTGATCCCCACGGCGCGTCCGCCGAAACTATCCGGCACCACCGCCTCATCCAGGTTCAGGCGGATCAGGGACCAGCGCTCGTTTTCCCCGACCATCTTCTCAAAAGGAAAACGGATAATGGTCGGCGTGTTGAATCCAACGCCCAGTTCCAGCAGCACCACATGCTCTTTCCGGTGCTCTTTCAGAAAATCTGCATACCGGGACGCAGCCTCGTGCCAGTGTTCTTCCTCCACAAAATACTGGTCGCACCGGAGGTGCATCGCCATATTTCCACCGCAGACCGGACACTTCGGCACCATAGAGGACGGGATCTTACAGTCTTCCCGGGCCTGATCCATCTCAAGGAACAGCCCGACGGCGTCATACACCTTGTCATGACACCCTCTGGCGCACTGGATCTCCCCGTAATCTCCCTGGGTGGCAAAGATCTCTTCATCTGCAAATCCCGTTTTCCAGAACTGATGGTCCACATTGGTCGTCAGGACAAAATGAGGTTTCTCTCTGACCAGTTCATAGACTGTCCGGTAAAGGGGAAGACCGTCCGGCCGGATCCGGTTCAGGCATACGTGCTTTGACCAGTATCCCCACTTTGCCTCCTCCGTCGGAAAGGGATAGAATCCCGCGCTGTACATGTCGGTCATCGCCGTGCCGTACTTTTCGATAAACTCTCCGAAATTGTCTGTAAACCTCTTTCCGCCGTAACTCAGCCCTGCCGCCGTGGAAAGTCCGGCCCCGGCGCCGATGAGCACCGCGTCCGCCTCTCGCAGAAGCTTTTCTGCCTGCTCTATCTGTTCCTCGTAAGGGATGCGCTGAAATACATAGTCTCTCGCCGGCACTCCGCTTAAGAACTGCATAAAATCAACTTTCTTCGTCTTTTTCCTGCTTCGTATCTGAATTGCCATACCTGCTCCTTTACTGTCAGCGAATCTGTAATATTCTCTGTTACATCTCACAATTTCAGGATAGCACTCCGCAGTTGTAATGTCAATAGTTACATTTAAGTTACCTGCACTCAGCTTAACAGTTTGTTTCCCTTCTCACAGATCTCATAGATCTCATCGTACTTCTCCTCAATCAGCGGCGTGATCTTTTCCGTCTGCCTTCTCACTCCCGCTCTGTACAGGAAATAGGGGAGGATCCACCCCAGGAAGCCCGGGACTGCAAGGACGATGCAGAGTGCGACCATCGGCGGTTCCGCCGTCACGGCAAAAGTGGATCCCGCCATGAACGCGGTCCCCAGGATCCCCACCGTAAGCGAGGCAGCCATCGGGCGCGACGTCTTCTCCTTCTCGAGCTGATCGATCTGGGAGACACAGGCTTCGAAGTTCCTCTGAAGCCGTGTCAGTTCCATCTTGTTGATGATCTTCCGGTCCCGTTTGAGCCGGATCACGGTCTTTCTGTGCTGCGGGGAACCTGCCCTCTCCGGATACTTTTCCAAGCCGCCCGGCATCACATTCTCATCGACCTCCCAGCCGAAATTGGCATAACCGTCCATGAGAAATGACGCCTGCCCCGGATCTGTCACCACCTCTTTATATTCATAACCTATAAATCCTCCGGTTCTCCCGGTCCTATTCTCCGACATGACTGTTTCCTCCGTTCTGCTCTCCTTCTCCCTTTTCTGACGATATGGGGAGCCTTACTGTGAACGTACTCCCCTTTCCCTTCTCGCTGACGACAGAGATCTCGCCGTTCATCAGAGTCAGGATCCTCTGGACGAGGGCGAGCCCCAGTCCGTTTCCTTCTTTTGAGTGAGAGGTATCCCCCTGATAAAATTTGTCAAATATATGGCGCACATTTTCCCTGCTCATCCCGCATCCGGTATCTGTGACCGCCACTTCAACGTGATCTGCCGATGTAGTCTGGCGTATGGAAACACTGCCGCCGGGCTCTGTGAACTTGATCGCATTGGAGAGCAGATTGTTCCACACCATCTCCATCAGGCTCCTGTCCGCCTGCACGACCGCCTTCTCCTCCATGTCCACTTCCAGTTCCAGGTCTTTCTCATCCCACATCTCCTCATAGTGCAGGATACATTCTTCCAGCTGTCCGCACAGGTCATAGCTCTCGATCTCCGGATCGATCCGCTGGTTTTCCAGCTTGTTCAGCCGGAGGATATTGCTGATCAGATCAGAAAGGCGCGCCGCTGCCTCCTCGATATTCCGGGCATATTCCTGCCGTTCTTCCTCGGTCCCCTTCCCTGTCTGCAGAAGCTCTGCATAGTTCTTGATGACAGAGATGGGCGTCTTCATCTCATGTGAGACATTGGACACAAAATCCGTCTTCAACGTCTCCACGCTGCCCAGCTCCTCCACCATCCTGTTAAAATCCAGGATCATGACATCCAAGTAGTCCAGCCGGTCCGCTGTATGGATCGTGGGGACATACACGGAAAAATCTCCGTTTGACACCTGCTCTGTCGCCTCCGCCAGCATATGGAGCGGAGCCTCATAAGTATCCTTTATCTTCTTTCTCGTAAACAGGGTCAGGCCCACCGCAACACATCCCCAGTAAACTATCGGTATGGCGGTCTGGACTACCTCGTTCCAGTCAAAGGCATTGATCAGCACCACAAGCCCCTGGTGGATCCCTGACATCAGGGACAGAACGCCCAGGTAGATCGCGAAGAGGGAGACCGGGAACAGGCTGTCCTTTATGACCCGCTGTTCCTTTCCCTGTCTCATACTTTCTCTGCTCATTGCAGCACCGCCTTGTATCCCAGCCCGCGCACGGTCACGATCTTGAACCCGTCGCATCCGGACAGCTTGTTTCTCAGTTTTGTCATATACACATCCACTGCCCGGAGGCTTGTGTCACTGTCTATCTCCCAGAACTCATCCATGAGCTGCGCCCTGGAAAATGTCTTTTTCGGATAGGACAACAGCTTATATATGATATTGAACTCCCGCGTGGTCAGGCTGATCTCCCCGCCGTCCACCTCAGCGCTCAAAGCGTCTGCATCAAGCACCAGGTTTCCCACTGTGATCTTCCGCTCCATCTCGATATTCGCCCGCCGCAGGAGTGCACGGACACGGAGCACCAGTTCATCCAGGTCTACCGGCTTTACCATATAATCGTCGATCCCAAGCTGGAATCCCTTCTGTTTGGACGGAAGGTCATCCTTTGCGGACATGAAGAGGATGGGGATCCGCTTATTTACTTTGCGTACGGTCCGGGCGAACTCGAACCCGTCGATCCCCGGCATCATGATATCTGAGATGATCAGGTCATAGAGCTGGTTGTACATCTCATCATATGCATCCTGCGCGTTCAGGCATCCCTTTGCCTGAAAACCGCTGTCATTCAAATAAGTGCAGACGATCCGGTTCAGCTTTTCATCGTCCTCAACAACAAGAATGTGTATCATCTTCTCACCCTCCGCTTTATTTTGTCCCTGCTATATCATTGCAGTCCCTGCTATATCATTGCAGCCCCCACTATAACAGCTCCGTGTTGCTGTTCTGTTTGTATTTTGTTTCTAAATTGTTAAAAACTATTACAGATTTTAAAACCGTATTCCCATCGCAAGGGAGTAGCCGCTGGTGATCCACTGCCCCACGGACGTGCTGATGCCGAAATATTCCACTACATTGGGCAATGCCGTGGTCATTGCCGTGGACAGGATCGAGGAAGCGATGCCTGAGACGACCAGGCAGAGAAAGATCATCGTCCTCCTGCTGCTCTTTAATTCTTTTGTTCCATTATGATTCATGATGTGCCTCCATTCTGTGCCAGACTTTCTGATTGATATTATCCGCCATCTTCAAAAGGAGCCGTTCCGCCGTCTCCAGTTCGTCCGATGTCAGCCCGCTGCGGAATGTTTCATAGAACTCCGCGTGGATCTCCTTGATCCGTTTCGCCGCAGGGAGCGCCTTATCTGTGAGATAGAGATGCTTGACGCGTCGGTCGTTCTCATCCCCCTTGACCCGGATATACTCCACCTCAGTCAGCTTCCGGATGGTCTTGGTCAGGGTTGCCCTGTCCACGCGGAACCGGTCCGTCATCTCCTGGGGAGTTGCCCCGGGATGCTCATAGATATATTCCACATAAAACTGCTGCCCCCAGCCGATCTCATACTCGGACAGCCCGTGATCATAGTACATTTTCATAAGCCGGTCAAAGATCGAGACACACCGCCCGATCTCCGGAAAACAATTTTCACTCATCCCAAAAACCTCCATATCTTCCACCCGGTACCGGAGCAGAGAGTTCCGGACCGTTCCGGGTTCATACTATAGCACAAAATAGTAGCGCACGCAACCTTATTATCAAACGCAGTCCCGGCCAATGTTCTGACCGGGACTGTGAGTCATATATACTTGTTACAGGCATCTTCCGTCTATACTATAGTATGTATCTGGCTTTTCCTCCTCTTACATCAGGCTGATATCGATCTTCTTCAGCTTCTCATAAATTGCTTCCGGACCGGTGGTATCTTCCTTGATGTTATCCATCTCCATCCGGATCTCCTGCATCGTCTCATCCACATGCGCGATCTCATCCGCACATTCTTTCAGGCGGGCGATCACTTTTTCCGCATGCTCTACATTCTGCTTGTATTTGATCTGATGCTCCAGACTCGCCCAGAAATCCATGGCTATAGTGCGGATCTGCACTTCTGCCTTCACCTCTTTCACCGACTCTGCGAAAAAGATGGGAACGCTGATGATCAGATGAAGGCTCCTGTAGCCGTTGGGCTTTGGATTGCTGATATAGTCCTTCCGCCGGATCAGTTTGATGTCATCCTGTCTCGTCAGAGCGTCCGCCAGGAGATAGATGTCGTCGATGTAAGCACAGATCACCCGGATCCCGGCGATGTCATTGAGATGCTCCTCGATATTCTCCCGGGTCGGCGGAATCCCCATCCTCGCCATCTTCTCCAGGATGCTGGTCTGGCTCTTCAGGCGGGTCTGGATCGAACTGATCGGGTTCCTCTTGTATCTCACCTCAAACTCTGTGTCCAGCACCTCAAACTTCGTGTTGATCTCCTTGATCGCGCAGGCATATCCCATCATCAGTTCCTTATAGTCGAGCACACCGTCGAGCAGGTCCATCGCCTGCCCCAGCAGCAGGTCCTTCCCGCCTCCGCTTAAGATCTGCAGAGCGTTCTCTTTCTCCATTCGTATCTCCCTTCTGACAGCGCCTCCCGCTGTCCGGTAATACTTTTATTTTAGTCGTCCTATCAGAGATCATCAATAAAAATACACTTTATTTTTTTGAAAAATGTTTGAAATTTATTTCGAAAATATTAAAGTGCGCCCCCTTTCGTCTCGATTTTCTTTACCAATGTGTCGCAGAGCCGAAATCGTGCTATAATGCTATCCGGTACAATGGTTTATCCAATGAACCAAACGGAGGTGTATGTATGACAGACCAGCAAAAGGAACTCGCCCTTCTTGCAGAAGAGTTCGAGGACTGCAGGAAGCTCCTGTTGGCGCTGGGAGGGGACGAAAAAAGATAAAATGGAGGAAACAGATCATGAATTTAACAGAGGCAATGAAAGAACGCCACAGCGTACGCCAATATACTGACAGACCTCTTGAGCAGAGCGTTGTCTCGGCTCTGCAGGAGGAGATCAAAGCCTGCAATCAGGAGAGCGGGCTCCACATCCAGCTGGTGATGAACGAGCCGAAAGCCTTTGACGGATTTATGGCACATTACGGGAAATTCAGCGGGGTCACGAACTACATCGCCATGATCGGGAAAAAGGGACCTGAACTGGATGAGAAATGCGGCTATTACGGGGAACGGCTCGTCCTTAAGGCACAGCAGCTTGGACTCAACACCTGCTGGGTCGCAATGACCTACAGCAAGATCAAGACCTCCTTCACTGTGAACAGCGGAGAGAAACTGTGCATCGTCATCTCTCTCGGATACGGAAAGAACGAAGGCGTTCCCCACAAGTCAAAGCCGGTGGAAGCTGTAACGAAAGCAGACGGCTCCCTCCCCGGATGGTTCAGATCCGGAGCTGAAGCCGCCCTGCTCGCTCCCACTGCGATGAATCAGCAGAAATTCGTGTTCACCCTGAACGGGAACAAAGTCTCCGCTAAAGCGGGACTTGGATTCTACAGCAAGATCGACCTTGGTATCGCAAAATACCATTTTGAGGCTGGCGCGGGAAAAGAGAATTTCACCTGGGCCTGAATCTCACCTGGCTTTGATCTTCTCCCAGACTTCCTCGTCGAACTGCCTGTCTTTGAAATAATACCGGCGGTCCGCTTCTGTGATCTCGCGGATCACCCGGCAGGGATTTCCCGCGGCGCACACATTGTCCGGGATATCCTTTGTCACCACGCTCCCGGCTCCGATCACGGCATTGTCCCCGATCGTGACGCCGGGAAGGATCACACAGCTCCCGCCGATCCAGACATTGTTTCCGATTGTAACCCGGATACCGTATTCATAGCCGGAATTCCGGCTCTCCGGGTGGATTGGATGCCCTGCCGTATAGATCGAGACATTGGGTCCGAAGAGGACATTGTCCCCGATCGTGATCTTCGCCACATCCAGCATGACACAACCTGTATTAGCATAGAAATTCTCTCCCAGTTCGATATGGCTGCCGTACTCACAGTGGAAGGGCGGCTCAAAATATACATTCTCACCGTGCCGCATCCCGGTCTGATCCAGGCACTTTCTCCCCTTTTCCGGCTCAAAAGGCATCACCGTGTTGTATTCCCGGATCGCTCTTTTTGTCACAAGCTGTTCCGCCATGACGGACTCGTCTGAATAATATGCCATCTCATGGTCTCTTCGATATCTGTTGTCCATTTTTATATTCCTCCTTTTTCAGGCTTATTTTCTACTTCATTTTATCCTTGTTCCTGCCGCGGTTCAACAGTCAGATCCTTCAGCCACGCATATTTCTTATATCTCCTGTACACAGCGGGCAGTTTTACGATCTCGTCCAGATTGATGATAAAATAGACCGCCAGAACAGGAAGGTGTAAGACGAACGCTGCCAGAAATCCTGCCGGGACGGTAAAACACCACAGGGTGACCGTATCGCACAGGAAACCGAACCTGGAATCCCCACCCGCGCAGAAGATCCCGGCGATGGTGGTCCCGTTCACATATTTTCCCACCATATAATAAGAACACATGACCAGCATCCATTTCAGATACTCCGCAGCCTCCGGGGACAGGTCAGTGGCTGCCAGGACAAGGGGTCTGATGAGCAGGAGAAAGATACCGGAGCAGATCCCGCTCAGGATCGAGATCCGGCACAGCCTGCCTCCGTACAGACGCGCCTGCTCCAGGCGCCCTGCGCCCAGTTCGTTTCCCACGATGATCGCGCCCCCGTTCCCGATCCCCATGGCAAGGCTCGCGATGATATTTTTCACGATATTGGCGATGGAGTTGGCTGCGACCGCATCCGTCCCCAGATGCCCCATGATGACAGAGTACATCGTAAAGCCTCCGCCCCAAACCAGTTCATTCCCAAGCACCGGAAATGTATAATGCCAGAAGTCCCTTCTCAGGACCGGATCCGGATGAAGGATATATTTCATGCGGATCTGGATCCGTTCCTTCTTTCTCAGTTCCGCCAGTACCCACACCAGTTCCACCGCTCTTGAGACTGCCGTGGCGGCAGCCGCCCCCGCCGCTTCCATCCGGGGCGCGCCGAAAAGCCCGTAGATCAGCACCGCATTTAAAGCGATATTGAGCAGTGCCGCAGTGGATCCGATCACCATGCTCTTTGCCGCCAGGTCACTGTTTTTCATGATGCACAGATAGATCTGCGAGACGCCGCACATCAGGTATGTGACACTCACGATCCGAAGGTACTCCGAGCCATAGCCGATCAGCGCCGGATCCGGCGTAAAGATCCGCATCAGCATTCCCGGGAAAAAGGCTGTGCCGGCAAAGAACACGACGGACACCGCGGCAGATGTCCTCAGCACGATCCCCAGGATCCGCTCCACTGCGTCCTTGTCCCCCTTCCCCCAGTACTGCGCCGCAAACATGCTGGTCCCGATGGTCAGAGCCGCGGTGAACAGGTTGTATACAAAGGTGATCTGACTCGCCAGCGACACCGCAGACAGCATGTCCTGCCCGATCACGCCGACCATGAGCGCGTCTGATGCACTGACCACTGTTACCATGAGCTGCTGGAAAGTGATCGGAAGCACTAATGAAAGTAATTTTTTCCGAAATGATCTGTTATCCATAGTCCTCCCCTCTCCCATTTCGCATTCTGTTTCGCATATACCGGTCCACTGGTATCTGCCCTTTTCTGTGCCGCATCCGCGATCCGTGGCCCGGCAGAATATCTACAGTTCATGGAAAACCGGCTTCATCTTCTCGTAAGTACAGAACTTCTGAAATCCCATCTCCTTAAGAAGGGCTTTTGACTCTTCTATGGTTCCAGTTTTTCAAAGGGATAGATCCCTGCCTCGTCATACCGTTTGAGCAGGTCCATATGCCCCAGCACAGAATAATCTTTATAGTTCTTTACCAGAGACAGCATCTCCTCATAATACCGTTCGTTGTATTCTTTCTGGCTCCTACCCCGCTGGAAATCCTGGGTCCAGAACTCCTTGTCCTCTACCTGATGGACAGACAGGATGATAAAGTCAAAGGGATAGCGGGCAAAAAGCGCTTCGTACTGCGGGATCGTATGCATCTGGACGCCGAATTCCATCCCGGTGCGGATACGGATCCTGCCTTCATACTGCTCTTTCAGAGTACAGATCTTTTCCATATACGCCGGGTAATCTACATTTGCAAGGGGCTCTGTGCCCCGGTAGAGGATCGTTTTCCCGGAATCCCAGTCTTCCTTCACGCCGTAATCCACATGGTCCGTGATACAGATCTCATCCATCCCCATCTGAAGGGCATCTCTGACCACATCCTCCATCGGATATACGGAATCATCGCTGAATTCTGTATGCACATGATAATCTGCAAACATCTCTTTGTCTTCCCTTGCTTTTTCCTCTGTCTCGAAATATAATTTTACAGTACACATCACAGATTTTCTATCATATATCTGTGAAATTCCATAACAATCCTGCGCAGAAGGGATGATCCGGGATCGCGGTCAGCCCCCTGATCCCTTCCTGCACGGGAAACGGAGGCACTGCCATGATATCTTCTATCACATTGAACGACGACCGTTCCGAAAAGGTCCGCTACAACACGCCTGATTACCCGGTCTATGCCCGCAGAGGTTTATTGTCACAGTATCCGGAGTATAAAGCTCCCAACCACTGGCATGACGATACGGAGTTCATCCGCATCCTCTCCGGGCAGATGAGATATAACGTAAACGGAGTGATCCTTGATCTGAAAGAGGGGGACGGGGTCTTCGTCAATTCAGGACAAATGCACTTCGGCTTCTCTGATTCGGAGCAGGAGTGTGATTTTCTCTGCATCATCCTGCATCCCATGCTCCTTGCTTCCGTGTTTCCCTTTGAGCATGACTTCGTGATGCCTCTGATCCGGAACCGGAAACTTCCTTTTCTGCATCTTTCCCGAGAGACCGGCTGGCACCGGGAGATCCTCTCCCAGCTGGATCTTCTGTATCAGAGGCGGGATCAGCGCACTGCTCCCATGTGCGCCCTGTCTTGTTTTGCCCGGATCTGGACACTTTTGTGCGAGCACGCTCCGGAGGATAACGGAAAGCAGAATCGGCAGGGTCAGGATCTTATGATCGTAAAAAATATGGTGGGATTTATTCAGAAAAACTACAGAGATAAGATTTCCCTTGCAGAGATCGCCGCCTCCGGCGCAGTCGGACAGAGCAAGTGCTGCAAACTGTTTGCCCGATATTTTTCCCAGTCTCCGAATGAATATCTGAATCATTACAGGATCGATAAAAGTCTGGATCTGCTACGCAATACAGACCTGTCTGTCACGGAGACAGCCCTTTCTGTGGGATTTTCCAATGCAAGCTATTACGCGGAAGTCTTCCGGCGGTATCTCGGGAAAAGTCCGAGGGAGTTCCGGAACAGTTTCCGAAACTCCCTCGTCTTGGCCGGGGCACATACTCTGCCGGACTGTTGATCTGTCAAACAGCCCCGTATGCTTTGATATTTTTGTTACTCAATTATCCTCTCCATGGGAACCTCAGTGTGACCTGAAACACTTCTCCCGTCTGCTCCGCCCGGCACGATCCGTTCATGCTCTTCATCATCTTTTCCACATTGTGCAGACCGATGTTTGTGCTTCCCTCCGTCCGTTTCCTGTCCTCCGGGTCAGCGCAGACTCTGTTCGCGAATACCAGGCAGGCATATTCCTCCGTGTACACTGTGTATATCTTCACCGGCGCCTCTTTCTCCGCATACTTGACTATGTTGGAGACGATATTGTCAAGGATACGGTTCACATATTCCACGTTCACCCGGACCAGCCGGTCATCCCCGCCCAGTTCTGTCTCTACAGTGTAGCCCCGCTCCTGCAGATGGGCGGTCAGCTCAGAGAGGAGGTCATAGAACGCGCTCATAAGTGTCTCCGGCTCCCCCAGCTCCACTTCGGCGCCCTCCGTGATCAGCGCATATTCAAAAATATTGTCGGACAGCCGCTTGATCTGTCTTGCCTTTGTCTCAATCTTGCGGATATATTCCCGCAGCTGCTCCGGATCCATTCTCTCTTTTTTCTCCAGGATCTCCGTGTAGATCAGAAGCGATGTCAGGGGGGTGCGCAGGTCATGGGACATCTCCGTGATCATCCTCCGTCCCGCGCGGCTTAACTCCGCCTCTTTCTCATTGCTCTCTTTCAGGGCGCGCCGCATATTGTCCAGACCTTCCGCCAGAAGGGAAAGCTCGTTTTGCCCACGCACCGTGACCTGATAGTCCAGGTCGCCGCTCCCCAGAATATCACATTCTTCTTTCAGTCTGCCGATATATCTGACCGTCCTGCGTATCCCCAGCGTCACGATCAGAATCAGCAGCACGACCGCCAGCAGCAGTTCCCCGATCATGGCGTAAGTATAGATCTGATAGGCAAAAAATCCATACAGAAATACATCCGCCGTCCCGTCGGCAAACTGGACTGTATAGTAATACTCCCACTCGTAATATCCGCCTTCTGCCCCGGCTTCCTCCACCTCCGCATCCGGATAGTTGGAATCATATGTAAGGATCTCGTCCTTATAGACCTGGATCGAGACGATCTTCTGCCGCTTTACCCACTCGGTCAGCTTTGCAGAATCATTTGAGGCAACCTGCTCATCTCTGATGTATTTCTGCAGGCTGTCCAGATAGGCGCTGCTCATCTTCTCTATGTAGTCACTGTCCGTGAATGTATGTGTGATGATCTTCTCCCCTGCCCGGTTCAGAACAAAGAAAAACGCGCCGGAGATCAGGACTGCGGCGAGAAGGAGCCCCGCCAGCTCAACATACAGCGAATTGATCTTCAGTTTTGATCTGACGTTCTCCAAAACGGTACCCCTTTCCCCACACCGTGACGATCAGCTGCGGATTCTTCGGATCCTTCTCAATCTTTACGCGAAGCTTCCGGATATGTACCATCACCGTGGCGTTGCAGTTGTAAAAATATGGTTCATTCCATATACTCTCGTACAGGTTCTGGGCAGAGAAGATCTTTCCCGGGTATTTCATCAGCAGAAGAAGGATATTGTACTCGATGTCCGACAGTTCCACACTTTTCCCTTCTACAGAGACTTCGTTGAACTCCTCGCTGATCCGTATCCCGGACCGCTCCAGATACTTTTCTTCCCTTGCTTCCGCCGGTTCTTCCTTTCCCCGGTATATCTTCCATCTTCGAATGAGCGCCTTGACGCGCCCGAGCAGTTCGGAGTAGGAAAAAGGCTTCGGAAGATAGTCATCCCCTCCCGCCATCAGACCGATCAGCTTGTCAGATTCCTGAGACCTGGCAGTCAGGAACAGGACCGGCACATAAGACACCTTTCGGATCTCCTCGCAGGTCTTAAGCCCGGACATCCCGGGCATCATCACATCCAGGATGACCAGATCCGGCTCCTCCGAGAGCAGTTCCAGCCCTTTCCTTCCGTTTTCCGCCTCCATGATGGAATACCCCTCCCCCTCCAGAAGGATCCTCACACCCTCTCTGATATCTGCGTCATCTTCAACGATCAAAATCTTTTCCATACGTCATCCTTTCCTTTTCCAGCACAGCAGAACAGGGTGCAAATCCTCTTGGAAATGCACCCTTACTGTCCTTCCTGTGGCTGTCAGTTTGAACTCTTTGAACTTGAACCGTTTCCCCCTTTTGCACTGTTTGAGCTGCTGCCGGTCGTTTTGCTGCTGTTCGAACCGGAGCCTGAGTTTTTCTTTGATCTGGTGGAACCGGATGACTTCCTGCTGCTCGAACCGGAACCCGAGTTTTTCTTTGATCTGGTGGAATCGGATGACTTCCTGCTGCTTGAATCGGAACCCGAGTTTTTCTTTGATCTGGTGGAATCGGATGACTTCCTGCTGCTTGAACCAGCGTTCGACTTTCCATTTGCCGTACTGGAACTGGATGAATTCTGATCGCTCATGTTGTTCTTGCTGGAACTTCCTCCACAGGCTGTCATAGACAGTGCCATCGCCCCGACCACTGCCAGGATCAAGCCTTTCTTTAAAAATCCCTTTTTCTTCTTATCTTTTCTTATTTCTGTCTGCATAGTCTTGTCCTCTCTTTCTTTGATCAGGATTTCAAAGGCTTCTCTTTTTCTTCTCCTTTTTCTCTGATGTCTCTGCCTTTGATGGTTCTTATTATCATCCATACACCTTAATCATTTCTGAAAGAATCCTTAACAAATCTAAAACTTTACCTCCGTTACATTTTTTTCTCTGTTTGTCTGATCTGCAGGATTCCTTATAGCTGCAATATGAGCTGCAGCCCATCATTCATTCTGGTCCTGGGCCTTTTTCCCTCAGGAGCTCAATCTCACGTCTGATCTTATCTGAATCTCTCATGTCTTTCATCCTCGCTTTCCTGTAAAATAAAAAGGGTACGCCCGGTTATCGTACATAACCGGGCGCACCCGACATCAACTGATTATTTTTACGCTAAAAACTTCGCCACCGCCGGCACGATCTCCTTGATCACCGTCCGGGAGGTATTGATGCACAGATCGAAGTTCAGTTTATCTCCCCACTTATGCCCGGTGTAGAACTCATAGTACTTGGCGCGTTTTCTGTCGATCCCCAGGATATGCTGTTTGAGTTCCCTGTCCGTCATCTTCTCTTCTTCCGGCGCTTTCGCCCGGCAGCGTTTCATCTTGCTCTCCATATCCGCGTAGACGAACATGCGGAAGGGCTGATAGTCTCTCAAAATATAGTCTCCACACCGTCCCACGATCACGCAGTCCGATTTCTGCGCCATCTCTGTGATAATGCGGGACTGCTCCTGATAGACAGTCATGCTCTGGTCAAAGACCGGAGTGGGCGCCGGATAAAAGCTCCTCCCGATGTGGATCGGGAATGCAAACGACGGCTGGTGCTCCACGATGGACTGGACGTACTGCTCCGACATCTCTGTCCTCCGCGCGATCTCACTGATGATCTCCTGGTCGTAGTAGGCAAATCCCAGCTCTTCTGAGAGCCTTCTCCCCAGTTCTCTTCCTCCGCTTCCGAATTCACGTCCGATAGTGATGATCCTGTTCATGCTCATACCTCCCTTTGGTGATTTTTAATTGGACTTTACAGTAAGCTGCTTTGTATATTTGATCATCTCATAGATGACATAGACTGCAACAACAAACTCCGTGATCGGCATCGCAAACCAGATCATATCTCCGCCAAATACTGCCGGGAGCATGTAGATCAGGATCCCGCTGATGACCAGGCCTCTCGCCACAGAAGCGACAAACGCGATCTTCGGCTTCATCAGCGCCTGGAAATAATAAGTCGAAAAGATATTCAGCGGCAGGAGCACAAAGGAGATGGCGTAACATCTCAGGATTCCCGGCGCGATCTCCAGCACTTCCGGTGTAGGCGACATGAAAACGCGGATAAATACGTTCGGTATCGCCATTGTAACCGTAGTCCATAAGATACTGAACACAGCCACCGTTCCCAGCGCATATTTCAGAGTCTCTTTGATCCTGTCCCCTCTGCCCGCGCCGAAATTGGTGGAGATGATCGGCTGGGAAGCCTGCCCCACGCTGTAAGCACAGCACTGTACGAAAGTACTGATGTTGACGATGACTCCGTAGACCGAGAGCGCATTTGTTCCCAGATATACCATGATCTGGCGGTTGAACAGGATAGTCAGTATCCCCATCGCCACATCGATAAAGAAGGTCGAAAATCCTGTTGCGATGATCTCCTTTAATTTTCTCACAAGTCCCTCCGGTTTTACAAGCCGAAGTGTATTTTTCTTTGTAAAGAAATGAGAGATCATGACGATAAAACTGAGGGATGATCCGATCGCAGTCGCGAGCCCCGCACCGAAGGCTCCCATATCGCATGCAAACACGAAGAAATAATCTCCAAATATATTGAAGATACCGCCGGCGAGCACAGCCCCCGTCGCAAGTCCCGGGTTTTTATCATTTCTCAGATATGCCGCCAGCATCTGGTTGAACAGGAAGAACGGGATCGCAAACTTGATCGGCAGCACGTATTCCCTCGCCAGTGTGAGCGTATGATCCTCGGCTCCGAACACGATAAGCAGATTCCTGTCAAAAAAGATGATGATAAGCCAGATGACAGCCGCAAGTATCACAGAGCCGATCACTGACGCCGTAAAATATTCATTCGACTTCTTAATATCCCCGTCCGCTTTTCCCCGGATCGTACTGAACAGGACCGAACCCCCGATGCCCATCAGGAGCCCGAAACTGTATATGATGTTCCAGACCGGAGCGACCACTGCCAAAGCCGCCGAGCCTTCCGGACCGTGGTACTGTCCTACCATCGCCATATCCACGATCGAATAGATCGACGTGATCAGCGCGCTTCCGAATGCCGCCGACAGATACTTAAAATAGATCGTTTTGATCCTGCCATTCAGAAAATCCATTTTCTCATCCTCCTAAATATTCCCAAGCAGTAATGCCCGGCCCCGAGAGACCTGAACACTTTGCGCACCCTGCCGAAGTGTTTTGTTCTATGAGAAAGTTCACAGGTTTTTCCTATAGAACAAAAAGAAACCGGATAAGTTATAAGCTTCCCGCTTATCTCTTATCCGGTCCTGTCATTTCATCCAATGACTCCACCTCCGAGGCGCAGACGATCCTGCATTCCTCTTATCCGGCCAGCCGCTTCCGCTTTGCTGACCCTCCGAGCAAAATGTAGTCTAGCACAAGATTTTTTGTTTGTCAAACGGATTCCCGTCCGCATGATCCGCGCCTACTCATCGGCTTCCAGAACGACGCATTGGTTTCCCCTGGATGCAAACACTTCCTCAAACTGCTCTCTGTCATATTCCATCCTTCCTGAGATGGGATCCGCGATCGTCACCCAGACAACCACCGGCTGCCCCTGACTCACTCTCTCATAGAGTTCCTCCGGGGAGCTTCCCGTCACATCCAGTGCCCTCAGCTGACTCCCCGCATCAGAGAGATAGCTGTCCGCAGCTGTCACGATCGCGCCCGTGCCGCATATGATCCCGCCCTCCGTAAACGGGTCTCCGATAAAGTACTCGTCCATATCCGTGCCGTACAGCCTTCCGTCCGCCCCGTAATACCGGTCTGCCGAAGCTGTGGGCAGATACTCGGAAGCCATGACTGTCTTGTCCACCAGATAGCCATAGTGATCAAGCACCATAGTCAGAGCTGTGATCTCGCAGCCTGTGGGAAGTTCCGGCATCTGGTTGATGATGGGAAAATCCTCGATCTGCGCCGATGCCCTCTATTCCACAACATTTTTCTCCTCTGCTGCAGTGTCCACACTGCCCTCATCTCCGGAAGCATTCTCCCCGGATGACTCATTCTCAGTCCCGGCTCCTGCCTCCACCTTCTCTATTCTGGTATTTCCCACGTTCTCCCGGCTCTGGACCATCCCTGCCGTCTCCCGCTCCCGAAGCCCGCAGGCCCCCTGGCATCCAAACGCTGCGCATGCCAGAAGCGTCAGGCTCAGCAGCATTCCTGTGATTATCTTTCCTGCCATCTGTTTTCCTTCTGTCCTTTTTCTCTTGCGATATCTTCTGTATTCACTTTACTTCCTCTGTATCTATCCTGCATATCCGATGCTTTCCAGCCAGGCACGTACATCTTCCTGTGCATCCACTGCCTCCCTGCTTTGTTCCCTTCCATTTTTGTGTGCCGCGACAGGGCAAAAATGGGAAACCTGTAGAATAAAAATGAG
>DWXK01000024.1 GCA_019119205.1 Candidatus Mediterraneibacter intestinavium | reverse complement strand
GCCTGGAACGGCGTCGCACCCAGATCCAGCGCCGCCTCATAGAGTCCGTTGTCCATCTGCTTTAGCTTCGGCATTACGGCAAGATAAACAAAAGGCGTGCACAGCACCACATGTCCGATCACAAGCGGGATGAAAGTATTTTTCTCAATTCCCAGCACAACGATCAGAAGGATACAGATGGAGAACGCCGTCACGACATCGGCATTGACTACCGGAATCCTGTTTGCAGTCTCCACAGCAGCCCGGGTAAAGGGTCTGGAATAAAACGCCCCGATAGCGCCCACTGTTCCCAACACCGATGCTATCACGGCCGATCCCACCGCCAGCAGGAGTGTGCCGACGATCATATTTCTCAGTTCTTCAGTCGTAAAAAGCGTTTCGTAGTTGTGCAGAGAAAAGCCCCTCACAGCGCCGATAGTGGTAGAGTCCGTAAAACTGTAGAACGCCAGGATCAGCACCGGAATATACATAAACAGCGCCACAAGTACAAGCCAAGTGTAAGACAGAATCTTTTTCATTACAGCACCGCCCCCCTGTTCTTCGCATCATCCTGTTCCTCGCCTCCGGTGACAAGCGATACGATACATATCACCGCAAAGAGGATCAGAGAGATCATGGAACCATTATTCCAGTCATAAATGTTAAAATAGCTTCCGATCAGCGATCCCATGATATAAGTGCTGTTGTACATCATATCAAGGATGACATAGTTCGTCATGGCCGGGAGAAAGGTCATGGTAATCCCGCTTACGATCCCGGGCATGGACAGGGGCAGCGTCACTCTGAAAAACACCGCTGCGGATCCCGCCCCCAGATCCTGCGCCGCTTCCAGAAGGCTTTCATCAAGCTGGAGAAGCGTTGTGTACAGCGGCAGGATCATAAAAGGGAGATAATCATATGTCATGCCGATCACAGTATTCAGAAAAGGATGCAGCGACAGATTTCCCTCGATCACGTTCAGGATCTCCTTTAACGCCGTAATACGCAGCGTAAAGTTAATCCACATAGGCAGAATGAAGAGCATCAGGAGCACCGGAGCCTTTTTCAGTCCGCTCCGCGCAAGGATATATGCCACCGGGTAGGCGACAAGCAGACAGACAGCCGTCACCACTACCGCGATCACCGCACTGTAGCAAAGCGTTCCTATCGTATTCCCGTTTGTAAAGAAGCTGAGCAGATTGGCAAGAGTAAATCTCCCGCTTCCGTCTGTAAATGCATAGTAGACGATCACTGCCAGGGGCAGCACGACAAAACAGATCAGGAACAGGGCATACGGAATGCAGAGCTGTTTCCTGCTGAATCGAATATTTTTCATATTACATCCCTACTTTCTCTTCAGTATGATCTGATCGCTCGGGATCATGAGGCTGACACGATCCCCCTCGTTCCACAGATCGTCCTCATCCAGTACAAAGTCTTCTTCCGTCTCTGTCCGTACCGTATAATTATAATGATTTCCTTTATAAATAAAGGAAATAATATTTCCCTCCGCGCGGTAGTCTCTCTGTTCATCGCTCATGGATACGGCTTTGACAGGCACTTCCACTGTCACATATGTTCCCGCCAGATCAAGTTCTTCCCCGCCCGCGGTCACTACAGAACATGGTCCGCTTTGGCGTGAACCCTCATAAAGCTGCGTCAGGTCGCACTCGTATTCTCCGCCGGCGAAAGCAGCCTTTCCGTCTTTCGTGATCGTTCCGTCAAAGACATTCATCAGAACGCCTGCCGGCATGACATGGATACCGTCGGGATCGATCCTCATGCCGATCTCCTCGCCGACCCGGGCGTTTCTCGTACTCTGGATCACAACTTCATTGTCGTCCGAAAGGATTGCCGTAATCTCATAATACATTCCCTTGAACACGGCGGAATCCACGACTCCTCTTATCTGTCCGTCTCCCGGCGCGGTGATGATCACGTCCTCCGGCCTTACAACTACATCCACACGGGTATCCTTCGGCACATTGTCCACGCAGGGGAACTGAGCTCCGCAGAATCCGACCGTCATGGATGCGGCCATCCTTCCCTCGAAGATATTGCTCTCTCCGATAAAGTCAGCTACAAACGCATTTTTCGGCTCATTATAGATTTCTTCCGGAGTGCCGGTCTGCTGGATCATTCCATCTGACATAACCACTATTTTGTCAGACATTGTAAGAGCCTCTTCCTGATCGTGGGTCACATAGATAAATGTGATCCCCAGCCTCTCATGCATGGACTTTAGTTCAAGCTGCATCTCTTTTCTCATTTTGAGATCCAGTGCGCCGAGGGGTTCATCCAGAAGCAGGATATCCGGCTCATTGACAATAGCTCTGGCGATTGCAATCCTCTGCTGCTGTCCTCCGGAAAGCGTAGATATCTTTCTTTTCTCAAAACCTTCCAGATCCACTACTTCCAGTACCTTCCCCACCTTCTCTCTGATCACGCGCCGCGGCAGCTTTTTCAGATTCAGGCCGAACGCCACATTTTCATAAACATTCAGATGAGGAAAAAGGGCGTATCGCTGGAACACGGTGTTGATAGGCCTTAAGTTCGGCGGCAGATGGCTGATATCTTCTCCGTTCAGGAGTATCTCCCCCTCCGTCGGGTACTCGAATCCTGCGATCATCCGAAGGGTGGTCGTCTTTCCGCAGCC
>DWXK01000023.1 GCA_019119205.1 Candidatus Mediterraneibacter intestinavium | reverse complement strand
ATCAGGATATCGATCTGCAGCGGTTTTCGGCTCAGCAGATATTCCTCCTGCATCTCCAGAAACTCCATTTCCTCCTGCAGGGTAATCCGGAGCGCCGCACTGAATCCCTGATGCCACTGTATTTTCTTTTTTTGCATAAATTCTCCTTCTAGTATAATACACTGCCTTTTTCTTTTGCAACTGTGTCCTTTTAATACTGCACTGGCATCCCTCCCTGCCTGTCTCTGTCTTTAAAACAACTCTGTAACTGAAATCCGCTCTGAAAACGAGCCTGATAAATAAAAGAAAATATCCCGCGGAATGGATCCGGCTGAACACCGTCCGCCTTGAGATGGATTCATGATAACACAGATATCCCTTTTGAACAAGAATCTGTTATTCAATTTTTTTAAGTAAGATGATATCCGGGCAGCGTATCTCACTACACTGCCCGACATATCACATATTACAACTTACGATAATATTCTTTTCTCCCTGTCAGTCCTCAGCCACTGCCAGGACCGCCATCTTCTCTTTCCCCGGCATATCAAACCACACCGTACCGGAAGCCCCATTCATGAGAACAGATTTCTTCTGCTCCCTTGTGTCGATCAACTCGATCCTGTAGGTATGGTCTTTCGGAAGGAACATGCAGGATCTCGCCAGCTGCTGGATGCCGTAATATTTGATAAAAGCTTTTTCCTCATAATGTCCGCAGTATGCGCTGTCTTTCAGATCCAGCGCGTCTTTCTCCGCGTCTGTCAGGCTTGCGCGGAGTTTAAAAAACGGGTTCTCCGCCATATTATTTTCCTGACCGTCCGCGTCAGATTCATACAGCATCCAAACCGGCTCATCCCAGGGCTCCAGCGCACCCGGCAGACTTTCCATCACTTCACGGAGGAACGCGATCCCTTCCGGGCTTTTCCCTTTCAGTTTTCCGCCTTTTGCCCACCAGAGCACATCATCCTCTGAGAGATACGTTTCCCCATGGGTCGCAAATGCCCCATCGCAATATGCGCACCAGAACCGGTGTACCATTTCTTCCGCGGAAATATTTCCCCAGGAAAGATAGATATCCCCTTCATAACAGCACTCATCATAGATCAGTGGTTTTTTGTATTCTCTGATCCACTGTGGCGCTTTGTAGAACAGGATGTTCTGCATACTGAGATGAGTGATATTCTCTCTGCTATTGTCGTATGGTTTCATACAGTAATGATTGCTGAGCAGATGACCGTAAGGATCCTCTTCTTTGATGATCTCCTCGAATCTCGCCCAGTCCTCTGTTGTCTTCGCAAAACAGATATCATATTCATTTGCCATGCTCCACCAGACAGAGGGCAAAGCGGACAGTCTTCTGACCGCATACCGGAGATAGATTTCATTCTCCTCAGCAGTCATAGACGCAAATCCCCATCTGTCGTAGGGATGGAACAGGATCAGATCCGATTCGATGCCCATATCAGCAAGTTCAAGGATTGCTTTTTCCAGTCTCTCCCAGAACCTGTAATTCGGACGGTTCACATCCCAGTTCCCCTCGGCATCCTTTTCAAATGCATAGCAGGGCGGTTCATTCTGGTTAAAATCATAAGATTTCGGGAAGACACAGTGGCGAACCTTGTTGAACGGAGCCGTCCTCAACGACTCCATTGTCTCCCTGACGAGCGCGTCTTCCTGATGGATCAGCGCGTAGATCGTCGTCCCGAACGGGATATAACGTGTTCCGTCTTCATAGACGAAATGTGTTTTCTCCGTGCGGACCAGACCGTGCTTTTCTCCCGGAACACATTCCTCGGATCCCTCCGCTGCAACAGTGCCGCTCACCCTCCAGGAATACATCCCGCATTTTTCCGGGAGGAAACGCACTTTATAAACTCCGTTTCCGTCATAAAATCCTTTTACTTCCTTCTCCTGTCCGTCACATGTGAAAACGGCATTCACCTGCGCAAGGGCTTCCGAGCCCTCCGGTAGCTGTCCGTTCAGCACCAGTTCAAATACTTCATACTGCTTCATTTTTTTCCTCCCTTTCACGATGATCGTCCCGCTTCTTCTGCCTTGTCGCAGCAGCGTCCGCTGGTTTCTTTTCCTATCATAGCAACAGGACAGCTTAATTTCACGTTTTGAATTAAGTCTTTTTCACTTAATTTCGAACTTAATTCTCTTGTTTTTTCTTTATTCCAGTCAGAATCCACCGGCTATAAAAGGTTTCTACAATACCGACTCCGCCATCAGTGTATCCCTGGAGTTCCCTCCCACATAGAACCGGAACAGCCCCGGCTCCACAACATAGTTCATCTCCCGGTCATAATACCCCAGCTTTTCAAAGGAAATCTCAAACACGACTTCTTTCTCCTCGCCGGGTTCCAGGCTCACTTTCGCAAAATCTTTCAGTTCCTTCACAGGGCGCACTCTCTTCGCGACCACGTCCTGGGCATAGCACTGGACAATCTCCTCCCCTGCTCTGTCCCCGGTGTTTTTCACCTTTACAGAAACCCGGAACGCTCCTTCTGTTTTCTCTGCACTCAGGTCACTGTACTCGTAGGTCGTATAACTCAGGCCATATCCGAAGGGGTAGACCGGCTCAAGCGGCGTATCCAGGTATTTGGAAGTGAACTTTGATCTTCCGCCGGGACGCCCTGTATTGATGTGAGCATAGTACATCGGACACTGTCCTGTGGTGTATGGGAAGGTGGTGGTCAGCTTCCCACCGGGGTTCACATCTCCATAGAGGATGTCGAGAAGAGCGTTCCCCGCTTCCACACCCGGATGCCATGCCTCAAGGATGGCGGATGCGTTTTCATTAAGCTGCGGGATGGCAAGAGGCCGCCCGTTAAACAGGATCACAACTACCGGTTTCCCAAAGGTACGGAGACCTTTGAGCAGTTCCTCGTCCTCCGGTTTCAATGTGATGGAAGCCCGGCTTGCCGCCTCGCCGCTCTCATCCTTTCTCTCACCGATGACTGCGATCAGGACGTCGCTCTCGATCGCCATCTTCAGGATATTTTTCCCGTCCTTGCTGTATGTATAGGGGATCCCTCTTGCATCACAGGCGTCCGTCAGGCTGATGCAGTCTTCTCCGTTGGCGCCGATCGCCCATGCCCCGGTCATCTCTCCCCGATCCGATGCAAGTTCTCCTATGATCCCGATCTTTTTCTCTTTCGCAAGGGGCAGGACACCGTCATTTTTCAGAAGGACTGCGGATTTCTGCGCGGCTTCTCTTGCAAGAGCACGGTATTCCGGTCTGCCCATGGTCTGTGACTCTCTCTGACTGTCTGTCCGATAGGGATCGTCAAACAGCCCCAGCTCAAATTTGACCCGCAGGATGTTTGCGACCGCCTCGTCCAGCAGATCCATCGGGACTTCTCCCGATTCCACCAGTTCTTTCATATTCTCGATATAAGAATTGGAGGACATATCCATATCCATGCCTGCAAGGATCGCCTGTTTCGCGGCGTCTCTCTTATCCTCCGCTATCCCGTGGTCCACGCACTCTGCAATGGCGTTTGAATCGCTGACTGTCATCCCGTCAAATCCCCAGTCCTCACGGAGGATATCCCGGAGGAGTTTCCGGCTCACTGAACAGGGAACTCCGTTGATGTCGTTGAAGGCAGGCATCACAGCCCGGGCTCCTGCGTCGATACAGGCTTTATATGCCGGAAGATACTCTTCGTACAGTCTCTGCTCCGACATATCCACCCGGTTATAGTCTCTTCCCGCCTCTCCGGCTCCGTATGCGGCAAAATGTTTCACACAGGCAGCCATGGAATCTTTCCGGGACAGATCTTCTCCCTGGAACCCTTTTACCTTAGCCGCTCCGTAGAGTCCGTTTAAGAGCACATCCTCTCCTGCGCCCTCGCTGACTCTTCCCCAGCGCGCGTCCTTTGCCGCGTCCACCATGGGAGCAAATGTCATATGTACGCCTGCTGCCGTCGCCTCATCCGCAGCCATCCGTCCGGTCCGCTCCCACAGATCCGGTTCCCATGCGCAGCTCTCCGCAAGAGGGATCGGCGTCACGGTCTTAAACCCGTGGATCACGTCATATCCGAAGAGGAGCGGGATTCCCAGCCTGGTCTCCTCCACGGCTATCCTTTGGAGACGGTTGGCGGTCTCCGCGTCTCCAACGCCGTTGTAGGAGCCGATCCTTCCGGCGCGGAGATCCTCCTCGTGGAAATCCTGCTCCGCGGTACCCATAAGTCGTCCGAACTCCTCCTGGCTGATCCTCCCGTCAAACATCATGTTAAGCAGTTCCTCAAAACTCACGTCAAAGGCGCCCACAAGTGAGGGACCGCACTGCTGGAGCTGTCCCACTTTCTCCTCCAGTGTCATTTTGCCGAGAAGCTCTTTGATCCTTTCTTCGTAATCTTTCATGCTCTTCCTCCTTCTCTTCCCAAAAAGGTCCGTGGAAACACTGCACAAAGCAGCCTTCCCGAACCTTTCCCGGATCTGTTTTAATAATCTACCGTCGCGCTTCTTCCGTCTTCGGCTCTGACCGTCACGGTTCCGTGGCAGCCCTCCTCCGTCTTTCTGAGGATGAGCAGGGCCCGTCCGTTGAATGTCTCTGTCACGCCTTCGTTGAAGTTATAGACCGGCTTCGGGTTACCGCTTCCGAACCCTGCTGCCGATGCGTCCCCGGTAACTTCTGCTGTCAGTTTCACATCGCTGTCAGTCAGGATGCGTCCCTCTTTGTCTTTCAGGGCTATATCTATATAGACCAGTTCCTTTCCTGCAGTTTCTTCTGTCTGTGCACACAGTTCTGCATCTGCATCCGCGCTCTGGAGTTCCATCCGTCCGATCTCCTGTCCGCTTTCATAAGCTGCTGCAGACACAGTTCCGGGCTCGTACACTGTCTCAAACAAAGTACGGTATCCCGCCTGGACTCCCGACGGCTTTCTGCCCTGGGACACGCCGTTCACGAACAGTTCCACCTCATCGCCGGGAGCGTATATCTCCACAACGACCGTTTTTCCTTCACAGCCTTTCCAGTTCCATGTCGAAACACTGTCGCTGATCACCCATGGCGTCTTGATCAGGTTCTGTCCGTAATGGTTGGGGTCCTGTACTGTGATATAGGGATCTTTTCTCAGGCCGAACACCACTTCTCTGAAATAGGAGGCAGGTCTGCGGAACCCGGTGATATCGATATCTCCGCTGTATGCCAGCTGGCAGGGGAATCCTGCGCCGAATCCGCCCTCTCCCCACTGGTATGCAGGCACGCCCACTCCCGCTTCGCCGATATAGTCCCATCCGGTCCAGGTGAAATCTCCGATCACATGAGCCAGTTTTTTCACCAGTTCCCAGTTTCTCGCGATCTCCGGCGGATAGGTCTCACTGCCCACGATCACGCGGTTTGGATACTTTTCCCCATCCATCTCATATCTTGCAGTCATATAATTGTATCCGGCAATATCAACAGAAGCGCAGGCTTTCTCCAGGCGCTCGGAGATGGCGTCATGGACAACGATCTCATCCATATGATCGTCCATCAGTGTCATAAAGTCATTGACATTTCCATCCAGCTCGCCCTTTTCCACAAGGTCTGCGGAGACGTCCGCGACGATCTGGTCCACTTTGTCCCCCGCTGCGAACACACCGTTGATGGAAGCAAGGGTAAAGCGGGTGTCATCCAGGCTCCTGATCTTTTCACAGATATCATGGCATGTCTTCGCGCCGTGGTCCGTGCCGATCTCGGGGATCTCATTTCCGACGGAATACAGCACCACGGAAGGATGGTTATAGTCCTTTCTCACCATAGCTGTGACGTCCTTCTCCCACCACTCCTGGAAATACAGACCGTAATCCAGGTCGGATTTGCAGCGGTTCCACATATCAAAAGTCTCGTCCATCACATACATCCCGATCTCATCGCAGGCACGCAGCATCGCCGGTGCCATAGGATGATGGGACATGCGGATGGCATTGAATCCCGCCTCTTTTAGTTTTCTCACCTGGCGGTACTGGGCTTCCTCAAAGGTCGCCGCCCCCAGCAGCCCGCTGTCGTGATGGATGCAGGCTCCGCGAAGTTTCACGGACTCCCCGTTCACGCGGAATCCTCTCTTCGCGTCGAGAGCGAGAGTGCGGACCCCGAACTTCTCTGTCTGGGAATCCGCTTCTTTTCCGTCCACATACAGGATCGTCTCACAGCTGTAAAGGACCGGAGTCTCCGCAGACCAGAGTTTCGGATCTCCAACTACGATCCGCTGGGTCAGTGTTCTCTCTTCCTGATCAAAGAGGACTGCAGCACTCTCCTCTTCCGCCACGATCTGTCCGCTTTCGTCCCTGATGATATTTTTCAGTCTCATTGCTGTTGATCCGTGCTCCCGGTTTTTGATCTCCGTGTTTATCTTGAGAACAGCATAATCCTCATCCGCGGACTCGCATCGGATCTGCACCCCCTCCGGCACAAGATAGGACATCCCGGATTCCAGCAGATAAACATCTCGGTAGATACCGGTTCCGGAGTACCAGCGGCTGTTCGTCATATTGTTGTTCCTGACCTGGACGCGGATCTCATTGTCCGCCCCATAGCGGAGGAAATCATCCAGCTTCACAAAAAAAGTGGTATAGCCGAACATATTCTTTGCCGCAAGCTGCTCGTTGACATAGACCTGGGCATTCATGTACACGCCCTCGAACTCCAGCATCATGGTCTTTCCCTTTGCCTCTTCCGGCACATACAGATCTTTCACATAGGTATAGACTCCTCCATTTCGGAATCCTGTATTTCCTTTGTTAGGACTTTCCGGGTCCGCTTTTTCTTCGATCATGGCGTCGTGGGGAAGATTGATCTCCCGCGCATTCTCCGGAACATTCCACACCAGGGCAAAGGAATCCTTGTCTGCCCAGAATTTCCATCCTTCATTCCATTTCTGTCTCTTCATTTTTCTCTCCCTTTCTGTCTTTCCCGGAACATCTTTCCGTTTTTTCTTCATCGTAATCCCGGGTGCCGCACTGCTCCTCCGGTGTCGGCGCTGCCGATTCAGTACTGCTGGATCAGCGTTCCTGGTTCAGAGTTGCCGTTCAGCGCTACCGGATCAGCGAGACTTTGCCGTCCCTGACACAAAGCCCCGTGATCACCGGGCGTTCTTTATATTTGTCATTGGGGTAATGGAGCAGGAATTTCAGCTTCCCGTCCATGTCCCGGAACACCATGCCGTGTCCCCCGTTTTCCGGAAAGACCGGCTCCTCCTGCTGGATCCAGGGTCCTTTCACGGAACCGCTCTCCGACCTTGCCGCGCCAACCGCGTATCCGGCAGTCCCCCAGCTTGACCAAAGCAGGTACAGTCCGTCCCCTTCCCGGAATACACAGGGACCGTCTGTAAAGTAGACGTCTCCGTCGATGCCGAACTCTGCCTTTGCAAAGGGCACCGGATGAGCCCATGACGCCTCTTTCGCCGAGAAGAGCAGTTCAGGCTCTCCCGCCGCTTCCTTCAGATCCTCCGACAATTTCAAAATGCACATGTCTCCGTCCTTCGAGTCTTCAAAGGAATGGGAAAAGATCAGGTAAGGCGTTCCTTTCTCCCAGTATAACGTTCCGTCAATGGACGACCATTCTTTCGGTGTCAGCCTCTTACTGTACAGTTCAAAGGGTCCCTCCGGTCTGTCAGACTTCAGCACATAAATGCCTTTCTTTCTCTCAGAAGATCCGAATGTAGTTACCAGATAGAAAACATCGTCGAGCTGATAACACTCCGGAGCCCAGTAATTCTGGTTTGCGAAGAATCCCTCCGGACGCCGGAAGATTTCAATGGGGCCTTCCCATTCTTTCCCGTCTCTGCTCCGGTAGCAGTCGAATCCGTCCGCTTTCCCCCAGCAGGTCTCGCTCCGGGTACCGTACAGGTAACAGGTGCCGTCCACGATCAGAAGGTAAGGATCCCTTATATTCACTTCATCTGTTCTCATCATCCATCCTCCTCACTCCGCGTTTCTCTCATAAGTATAGGTGCCTGCCGTCACAGCGGCCGGCTCTTCTCCCGGAAGAATGATCTGAGCCGACGCTCCGAAAGGTACTTTGATCTCATAGTATATCTTTCCGTCCCGGTACTCCCAGCTGCTCTCGTAAGTGCCGGACGCTGTCTCGATCCTTCCTCTCAGATATCCCAGTCTCCGGTCCGGATGAGGCTCTATGACCGCCTCCCGGAATCCGAACATGCCGGCACGTATCCCGCACACATCTGCGAACATCCATGCCTCAATGCTCCCGTAGGTATAATGGTTCAGGCTGTTCATTCCCTCCGGGTTGATGGTCCCGTCCGGAAGCACGGAGTTCCATCTCTCCCAGATCGTAGTTGCCCCCAGATTGACGCTGTACAGCCATCCCGGATATTCCTCATTTAAGAGAAGGTCCACCGCCGTCTTATGGTGTCCGCTCTTTGTCAGCGCCTGACAGAGGATCGGCGTCCCCACGAACCCGGTGTTCAGATGCCCTTTATTATCCCGGATCCGCTGTTCCAGGACGTCTCCCTCCTCTTTGATCTTCTCACTCAGTCCGAACTGGATCGCCAGGGCAGAACCGGTCTGTGTCGGACAGACGCATAAGCCCTTCTCATCAAAATATTTCTCACGGATGGCACTGAGGATCTCTCCTGCGAGAGTCCTGTACTCTTCCGCTTCCCCGTAGCCCAGCGCTTCCGCAGACTGTGCCACGATATCCGCGCACCGGTAATAGTAGGCGCTGGCAATATACAGCGGATCCGTCGCGCCGAAGGGAGCCGGATCGTCATGATCCAGAGCAAGCCAGTCAGCGAAATGGAACCCTCCCTTGATCAGATGAGGACCTCCCTGCGCCTCCTCCTGTTTTCTCTGGTAGTCCACCCAGTCTTTCATCCCGGAGTAGGTCTCCGCAAGCAGAGTCTTATTCCCATAATGCAGATAGGTATTCCAGGGGATGATCACTCCCGCGTCCGCCCAGGGACAAGAGCCATACTCGGAAACCATGCCCTCTTTGATCCGGGGCACCACGTTGGGAACTGCACCGTCCAGGATGCTCTGTTCCGCTCTCATATCCCACAGATATTTCCGGTAGAATGCCGGCATGTACAGACTGTAGCATGCTGTCTCAGAGATCGCCTGGGCGTCTCCCGTCCATCCCAGTCTCTCGTCTCTTTGGGGACAGTCTGTAGGTACGTCCAGCAGGTTGTCCTTCATCCCCCAAAGCGCATTGGAAAAGAGCTGATCCACTTTCCTGTTCCCGGTCTCGATCCATCCGATCTGATCAAAATCGCTGCGGAGGTGATATGCCGTAAACATGTCCGCCGTGACCTCACAGGGACAGTCCACCTTCATGTACCGGAATCCGTAAAACGTAAAGTGAGGACGCACATGTACCTTTTTTCCATTGGAAATATAGGCAAACTCCGTCTTTGCGGTTCTCAGATTGTCGTGGTAGAACTCGCCCTGCTGAAGGATCTCGCCTGCAGTCAGAGTGATCTGTATCCCCGCCGGGAAGTCACAGTCAAATTCCACCCACCCGGTCAGGTTCTGTCCGAAATCCAGAACCGTATCCCCCTTTGGCGTATGGATCACTTCTTTTACGGCAAAGGAATCTTTTTTCCGGATCGGAAGGCTGAGCCGGTCGCAGAGTTTTCCGCAATGATCCGGCGCCTTCAGAAGGACTACGCCCTCAGCGTCCATGCCCTCTCTTCTGGCGTCATACTGCTCCCCGTCATAGATATTATTGAAAACAACAGGAGAAGGGCAGGTCTCCCATGTGTCATCGGTACAGACGACGCATTTTCTTTCCTCCCCTGATTCCACATACAGTTCCGCGATGGCATAGAGACGGTCACCGTAAAGGTTCGTGTAACCTCCGTCGAATCCCAGTCTTCCCTTGAACCATCCCTCGCCAAGAAAGATCCGTATCTCATTTTCTCCCTTCACCAGGAGATCTGTCACATCATATGTCTGTGTCTGAAGATGAAAGTCATAGGAATGGTATCCCGGAGACAAGAACTCATCTCCCGCCTTCCTTCCGTTGATATAGCACTCATAGACACCAAGACCGCACATATAAAGTCTTGCCTCTCCGGGTTCTTCCACCGTAAATCTCTTTCTCAGAACAGCGGAGGACGTCTCATCTTCCGGGGAGATCCACTGTCCCCGCCACTCTTCGTCCATCTTTCCGGTCTCAAAGCGGCTCGTCCCCTCCGCTTTCTCTCCGTTGTCCGCCTCAACAGTAACTTTCCATTTATACTGCGCTGCCGGCTTCAGTTTCACTTCTACCGGAACACGGAAATCAAGGCTGTCCGCCAGAGCATCCTCGCCGCTGTCATAGATGCAGCTCCCATTCTCAAAGATCTCTATCCTTGCCCACTTCTGTTTCTTCGCATCTCCAGCCTCTCCGACAGTCCAGGATAAACTTAAGGGGCTGATCTGAAATCCCAGAGGTTCAACCAGATTATTTACCCGCATATTTGTTATCTTCATAATACCCTCCTTCTTCCGTCTCTGGATATTATTTTAAAAAAATATCCCGGAGAAGACCACGTGTTTTTTTCTCAGAAATCCGACATTTTCTAATCCGTGTGTCCCCTCCGGGATACTTTTCCGAAAACTCACCACCTCTCCTGTTCCCTGTAGTATTTCCGGTATCTTGCCGGCGTTGTCCCCATGTACTTCCGAAATATCCGGATGAAATAACTCTCCGTTGAAAAGTGCAGGTATTCGCTGATCTCCGATATTGTATACTCGGAGTAGATCAGCATATGTCTCGCCGCTTCCACTCTCTCCTTCTGAATATAGTCCACAAAAGACATCCCGGTCTCCTTCTTAAAGGTTCTGGAGAGATGGCATGGACTGATTCCCGCCTTTTGCGCCGCGCTCTCCAATGTGATCTTCTCGTGCAGATGAATATGTATAAAATGGATCACATTCTCTGTTACAGTGCTGTAATGCTTTTTCCCTTTTTCCGCCACCGCACAGGTAAATTCTCTCACAGCCTTCTGATAGAGATGATCGATCTCTCTGACCGAAGTACAGGCTTCTCCATTCTGAATATAGCTGTCGCTCATGGCATAGGCGGTCTCTTCCGGCAGTCCCCCGTCCATGGCAGACCGGGTAAACAGTGTGATCGCAGAGATAAACATATTTTTCGCATTGCGCAGTTCATCCTTTGACAGGATCCCCATTGTACCGTCCGGCGGGATCGCCATTACCTGTTCTATCTCATCCACGCGTCCTTCCGAAATCACCCTGTGCCGCTCTTTCTCATGCGCGTAGGACATGTGGGGCTGCGTGTCCTCCCTGCGCCGGAACAGCTGATACTCTCTCAGTATCTCCACAGCTTTGCTCTGATCGTCCATCTTGTCCTCCTTCTCGATTTTGCTTCTCCTGTAAATCCTCTGTAATCTTCTGAATAACTCTGACAAGATTTTACTATATTTCACATGATTTTGCTATATTAAATCTGCTTTCAGTGATAAAGTAATCTTCAGAAAGTTACAGTTCACACCATTTATCAGAACAGAAAGGAAGTTACAACAATGGAACGTAATCTGAAAGAACTTGTAAACCAGATGACTCTGGAAGAGAAAGCCGGCATGTGCTCCGGCCTGGACTTCTGGCACCTGAAACCGGTGGATCGCCTGGGCATCCCCAGCGTCATGGTCAGCGACGGTCCTCACGGTCTCCGCAAGCAGGATGACAATGCGGATCACCTCGGCATCAACGAGAGCATCAGAGCAGTCTGCTTTCCTCCCGCTGTCTTGAGCGCCTGCTCCTTTGACCGCGATCTGCTGAGGGAACTGGGTGACACTGTAGGAAAAGAGGCCCAGGCGACTGACGTTTCTGTCGTTCTTGGACCTGCTGTCAACATCAAGAGATCGCCTCTATGCGGCCGGAACTTTGAATATTATTCCGAGGATCCTTACCTTGCCGGCGAGTCCGCCGCCGCGTTCATCAACGGAGTCCAGTCTCATCATGTGGGAACTTCCATCAAACACTTTGCCGCGAACAATCAGGAGCTGAACCGGATGAGTTGTTCTTCCGAAGTCGATGAGAGGACGCTCCGCGAGATCTATCTTCCCGCATTCGAGACTGCTGTAAAAAAATCTCAGCCCTACACTGTCATGTGCTCCTACAACAAGATCAACGGCACCTATGCATCCGAAAATCCCTGGCTGCTGACCGAGGTGCTCCGGGATGAATGGGGCTTTGAGGGTTATGTCATGTCAGACTGGGGCGCTGTCAACGAAAGAGTTCCGGGACTGAAAGCCGGACTCGATCTGGAGATGCCTGCATCCGGCGGGATGACCGACAGGGAGATCGTGGCGGCTGTTCAGGACGGTTCTCTCGAGGAATCTGTCCTGGATCAGGCGGTGGAGCGGATCCTCCGTATCACCTTCACCTGGCTGGACAACAGAGAGGAACAGGACTTTACTCTTGAAGCGGACCACGAAACCGCCCGCAGGATTGCCGAGGAGTCCATGGTCCTTCTGAAAAATGAGAACGTTCTCCCGCTTACTCCTTCAGAGAACATCGTTTTCATCGGCGGATTTGCGAAGAAGCCGCGTTATCAGGGAGGAGGAAGTTCCCACATCAACAGCTTCCGTGTCGACAGTGCGATTGACGCAGTCAGGGATATCGCTGAAGTATCCTACGTAGAAGGATTCTCTTCCTCCAAAGACATCTATGATGAGAAACTGGCGGCAGAGGCTGTCGAAGCGGCAAAAAAAGCAGATAAGGCAGTCATCTTCGCAGGTCTTCCCGACAGCTTCGAGTCCGAGGGATATGACCGTTCCCACATGCGCCTTCCGGAATGTCAGGACCGTCTGATCCGTGAGATTGCGGAAGTCCAGCCCAATACCATCGTCGTCCTGCACAACGGCTCCCCGGTGGAGATGCCCTGGAAAGATGATGTGAAAGGACTGCTTGAGGCATATCTGGGCGGACAGGCAGGGGGCTCTGCTGTTGTAAACATCCTCTACGGAAAGGTCAATCCGTCCGGTAAGCTGGCCGAGACTCTGCCTCTCAAGCTCTCTGACAATCCATCCTACCTGAACTTCGCTGAGAGGGAAAAAGTAAATTACAGCGAGGGCGTTTTCGTGGGATACCGCTATTACGACGCAAAGGAAATGGAAGTGGCATTTCCCTTCGGGCACGGTCTCTCCTATACCACCTTCAAATTCAGTAACCTGAAACTGGACCGCACAGAGATGACAGATCAGGATACACTGACTGTTTCCGTCGATGTGACAAACACC
>DWXK01000022.1 GCA_019119205.1 Candidatus Mediterraneibacter intestinavium | reverse complement strand
TAACCGATCCCTCCTATTCATCATAATCTCCCCTATTTTGACAAGTACTATCATAACAACTTTTCTTCTTCAATTCAACTGTTAATCATAGATTATCTGCTTCCAAATATTACATTTCCCGTTTTATATCTGTGTTCTCCTTCTTTTTCAATTGCAAAAGAGAGGCTGCAGGAACTTCACGCAGTCTCTCTTTCATTGATTTCTATTTGTCAGTTTACTTTTTCCGCATCAGTCAGAGTTCCGCCCTCTTCAACAACGTTGACCAAATCGATGATCTCATTTACATTATCATAATCCGGTATCGTAACATACAGCGGATCCGTTGCGGAATAACAGTATTCTCTTGAAGCAGTTCCCGTAGCAGCCACTGACTGGATGCTCCAGTCAGCATTTTTGCTGAGCTGATACTTTATGAGCGAATTGATCTGCGACTGGGAGATATTTGTCTCCACACCTTCACTCACTTCTTTCATAATACTGGTCGCCTGCAGCAGCATAGTCGGAGAAAGCACTTTCTTGAGCATCGCCGTGATCACCGCCTGCTGATTCTTTCCTCTCTGATTGTCCCCGTCTTCCAGGTTCTTCCTCTCTCTGCTAAATGCAAGCGCCTGCTCTCCATCGAAATGGTTATATCCCTGAGACACGTCCATGACTACACCGGAATTCTTACTAGTAGTAAACTCATACTCTGAGTAAACATCCACCCCTCCAAGTGCGTCTACAATATCGATCATTGATGTAAAATTGATTCTTACATAATATTTGATATCTGTCTCATAAAGCTGTCCGAGTGTTGCCATTGACGCATCGACACCATAGATCCCGGCGTGGGTCAGCTTGTCATTCATCCCCTCCGATATCCCTGGTATCTCAACATAGTAATCCCTCGGCGTAGTAACGAGCAGGATCTGATATGTAGTCGGGTTGACCACCGCGATGATGTTCACGTCGCTTCGACTCGACTGTTCTATCTCTCCGTAGACATCGATACCGCTGATATAGACAGTGAAAGGCTCTTTTGTGATATTCGTCGAGGTGCCGAAATCAAGTTCGACCCTGATATCATGGCTGTAAATGATCTTTACACTGTCGCTGTAATTATCAAACGCTTCTTCCAGATTTTCTGTGTAAGCCTGGTTGTAGATGATAGCATCCACTTCTCCGTCATGGAGTTTTTCTGCCTGATCCTGGATCGAGGAACACTCCGTCATCTCGATCGAATCTGTACCGAGTTCTTCCTCGATATCAAGCACAGCCGCCTGCACATTTTCGGCCCCCATGGCAAACTGGACGCCAAAATTATAATCAGCCGCATCCTCCAGCGCTTCAGCAGGGTCATCCGCCAGCACAGCAACGACCATCTTGTCCACCTTGAACGCGCCGCTCGCGATCTGGCTTATCATATCATTTGTTCTTGCGAGATAATATGTCCCCGTGAGAAGAAAGATCATAACGATCACACTGAATCCTTTTCCGATCGTTCTCCTCGTCCTCCTTGAGACCTGAGTGTTCAGTGTAACAGTCCACAGAAAAAACAACAGCAGTCCGATCAGCACAAGGTATCTGGCCGGGAGCATGTTCAACAGCACGACCACTCCCATGAAAACCAGGCTTAGGATCGTCTGGAGGAGAAGGCAGAACATTCCGAAGCGATTGTTCCGTGAATATCGGTCTCCTCTTTTCTTTTTTCCGGTCCCGGAGGCTTGTCTTCGTTTCCCTGACATTGACAACGTTCCTTTATCATTAGAGTTATTGTTTCTTACTTATCCGTATACAGTTTTGGCGGATAAAGACCTTCCTCAACAAGCCGGCTGACGGAATTGACAACAGCTTCTCTGTCTTCCTTATAAGTCACCCCAAACCACTGGTCCCTCGACTTCAGGACTCTGACGCTCAGTCTGCCCTCTTCCAGGAGCTGCCCGATCAGAGTAGGCAGGAGATATTCGGCCTTCAGATCTCCTTCCCGTGTTTCATCCAGGAAAGTATCAAACCTTGATTCCAGGATATCAAAAAATCCCGGTCTCAGCCCCCACATGTTCATAGAAACCGGCGACTGTGCATCAATGACTCTGTCACCTTCCTCGCTTCGGATGACTGCATTGGATCCGCCGTCCTTCTCGATATTCTGAGTTTCTACGATACGGGTGAGCATGCCGTTTTCATCAACTTCACACAGTCCTCTGGTCACTCCGCCGTTCTCGCTGAGTGTATTTTTCAGCACAAAACCAACCATACAAATTTCTATATTATCAGCATTTTTGCTTTCTGTCAAATATCTGTATGCCTCACGATATGCCTCTTTACCATAATAGTCATCGGCATTGATCACCAGGAACGGTGAATCTACCACATCTTTACAGCAGAGGATCGCCTGTCCTGTGCCCCACGGTTTTGTTCTTCCTGCAAATTTTTTGCTGTACTTTTCCGGGATATCATCCACCTCCTGATACGCATATGCCACATCGACATATTTCTCGATCCGGTTTCCGATCACTTCCCGAAAATCTTTCTCAAGATCACGGCGGATGACAAACACTACTTTATCGAATCCTGCCTCTACAGCATCATAGATCGAATAATCCATGATGATCTCTCCATTTGGACCGACCGGTGCAAGCTGCTTGATTCCGCCTCCAAACCGGCTCCCTATCCCTGCTGCCATGATCACCAGAGTTGCTCTGCTCATAATTTTCTCCTCCTTAAGGTTCTTATTCTCCAAGACCGTCTCTGACAAGCTGTGTCATAACTTCCAAAGCCTCTTCTTCATCGCTTCCCTCACAGACGATCTCTATCTCATCTCCACTTTTGATGCATGCCCCAAGTACACTGAGCACGCTCTTCGCATTTGCCGTCACTTCTTCATGTCTTGCCTGTTTATGAACAGTAATCTTACTGCCGAACTGCATTGCCGTCTTGCAGAACAGCCCCGCCGGCCTCAGATGGAGCCCGGTGGGATTTTTGATTATAACTTTATCACTGACCATTCTGTTCCTCCTCTTCCTGCTGATCCGGATTTCCCTGCCGGCTGTCTGTTTCCGAACCCGCATCTGCCCCATTGTCTGCCTCCGGATCCGTTCCCTGCTGACTGTCTGCTTCCGAACCAGTTTCGCTGCTGTCTGTTTTTTCTGATAATGTAAGAGTCACTGCAGCCCCCTCTACAAATGTGACCCCGTCAGGCACGATCACGTTCACAGGGACTTCATAGGTTCCCGGTTCCGTATAACTGCTCAGGTCTACAGAAACCGCGTTTCTGACATCAAGGACATCAAGCTGTTCCTGATCCCCCCGGAACTGCAGAGACACCTCAGCATCCGGTTCGTAGGACACCTGGAGATCCTCTGACAGATTACTGATCATCACGGAACTCACGAGAAAATTGATGGTCCGCATCCCTTCTTCTTCTATCAGAGCCGTAACGACCACAGTCCCTGTGGTCCCTTCTCCCAGGGTAACTCCCTCAGGCAGATAAGACGTAATGTCCACGCTTGCTTCCACATTCGCGGAGACTCCGTCAATATTTATCGCAGAAGCCGGGATGTCGATCGAATCGATCTCATCAAGCACTTCCTCTCTCCCGTATACTTCAATGCTCTCCGGTTCACTGTTCACACCCACATACTGGTATCCTTCCGCAGGCGTCCCGGAAACTTCAAAATTAAGCGAGACGCTCTTAGATTCAAGAACTTCTATGTGTACTGTAAGTCCTTTCTCTCCCAGATTGTTTGAAAGCTGATTCTGATCCAGTACATTATTGTCTTTATCGTATAGGATCAAATCTGCCGACAGGTCACTGTCTTCTGAGACTCCCGACACATTACGTACATATGCGACTGCCCTGTCGATCTCATCGATCCTTGACTCTGCCCCTGTGATCGTCACTCTCTCCGGGCTTACCGTCGTACTCCCGATCACATATCCGTCTCTCATGGTAACTCTGTCGGTACTTGCGGTCAGGGACAGCACTTTCTTTCCGCTCTTTTCCACCCGGATACGCAGATTATTCGGCAGGGCTTCCGCTGTCTGATAGTCTCTGCCCGCTGTCAGATTTGCTATCGATATCTCAACAGGCACAAGCCCGGTATCTGTATCCATCTCCCTGATATCAGCTGTCGCGATGATATCCTCACTGTCTATATCCTGCAGCACCGACCGGCGCGCCGAGACCACAGCAGTCACGGTCGATCCGTCCAAAACCTGATAAACATTGCCCTGCTGCGTAATGATATCTTCGTTCGCAAAGGTGACTTCTATATTCGAAAACGTCTGCTGGTTAACTGGGTCGTCCACGTTCACCACGATCAGCCACAGAAGCGCTGAAAAGATGAACGCCATGACCTTCAGACCCAGATTTCTTGTCAGTTTATGCTTCGTCATAATCTGCGCCATCCTTTCCGTATAGTAAATCTCCCCGGTTCGGAATTTCTATACTGAATCTGGCTCAGCCGTTTTCTGAGTTCTTCCGGATCCACTCCTCTGCTGAGCGTTCCGCCCTCTGCCACAGATACAAGCCCGGTCTCTTCGGAGACAACGATGATGATCGCATCGCACACTTCACTCATGCCGAGAGCCGCTCTGTGCCTTGTTCCAAGGTCCTTGCTTATCGACATATTATCTGAGAGAGGCAGATAGCATGTTGCTGACGTGATCCTGTCTCCTCTTATGATCACTGCTCCATCATGGAGAGGAGTATTATGTTCAAAAATATTGACCAGCACCTGAGATGAAACTTTACAGTCAAGTTCGATTCCTGTCATCTCATACTCTGTGAGCTGGATCACCTGTTCTACTACGATGAGAGCTCCCGTGCAGACACTTCCCATATCAAAACATGCCTTCACGATACTGTCCGCCGTCTCATCCGAAAACCGCATATTTGCTTTGTTTCTCTCAAACGGGTTGATATTGCTGAACAGGTTTTTCTCTCCAAGTTTCTCCAGAGCCCGCCGCAGTTCCGGCTGAAACACGACCACCGCTGCGATTGCCAGCACATTAATGGATTCTCTGGCGAGAAAGAGGATCGTATTCATCTGGAAGATCAGGGCGAACAGGATGAACAATCCCAGCATGATAATCCCGCGGAGAAGCATCCATGCCTTTGTGTTTTTGATCCACAGCATGATCTCATATACGATCACTGCAAGGATCAGTATCTCCACGACATCCATGATCTGGATATCGGGGATATAGGCATTATCCATATATCTGTCAAGAAAATTTTTTATCCAATCTATCATCCTGCGTGTCACCGCCTCACTGTTTCATCCAGAGCATCCGGAACGGCTACTCTGTCTTTTCTCCCTCCTGATCCAGTCCGAGTTCTTTGCTCAGGCTCCTTGTAAGGAGGATCTCATCTGTCGTCCTGTCCTTGTTTGCGTCTGTCCCTTCGCTCTTTCCTGAGACACGTTCTGCATCCTTTGCCGGCTTTCCGCCTTTTTCCGCTTCTGGTTCAGGCTCTCCGCCTTCCTTCCTCTGCTGTCCCGTGATATGTTTCACTCTCTTTTCGGGAACTGATACCACGATCTTCGGTACGGCTTTCACGTAATAATAGTATTCATCATCCTCAAACTGTATATGCTCTGTCCTGGAGTAATCCACAGAGAAAAACATAACTTCAAGGAACAGACCGATCAACAGCCCCAGAACTGCGCTCACTACTATGATCACATATGGATAATTCAGATTCAAAACAACATTTCCCGCTGCAGATATCACGACGCATGCCACGGCACCTGCCGCCGATGCGACCTTCCAGGCATGATCCACTGAGCGGGTACGCACTGCATTTACCACCAGGGTGCCGATCACCATCGTCAGTACCATCAGCCACATCTCTCTGCTGATGAGGACCTGTCTTGTAAAACTCATCAGGCTCTCATACATACTCTCTCCACCCGCACCTTGAAGCGCAGCAGAAGACGCCTTCACAAAATGCACCATATAATATGCGATCGTCCCGCACGCCGCCGGTACGACCCACACCGGTGTCCCCATCAGTCCAAAGATCACCGGGACGACAAAAGGTACCTTCAGTGCGAAAGCCAGTGCTGAGATAATGATAAGCCATGCTTTTCCGGGAGTAAACCTGAAGTAAAAAATATACATGATCAGAAAGATCACGAGCGATACCGCTGCGATCGGCATTGACAGGGCATAAAAATGCACCAGGATGAGAGCCGCTGCCGCAAGCACCATCACGATCATCGGAAAGAAGGTACAGATGACAGCAAGCCCGATCGTACAGAAAACAGACGATGCCATCTTCATAAATCCAACATTCGAGTTGATCACTCCGAACAGGACAAGCCCAAGCAGAAACTGAAGTACCTTTAAAATATATACAGAATACGCGGCATACAATTTTCTCAATCTTTCCCGCAGAACAAGTAAATTACTCATGGTCTGTTTTTCTCCTTTTTATACATCTTTTCCAGTCTGGATAATTCCCTGTAATATCGCTTCACCCGATGCTTTGCCCGTCCATGCTTCTTCCGGTAAAAATTCCCGGCTCCGATCCCATATAAGATCAGCAGGACAAGGTAAAATCCCAGGGCGATCGCTGCAAGAAGGATGAGCTTTACTATCGTCAGCCCCTCCATGATCGAATCCGCCGTGCACAGCAGAAAAATCCCCACCAGGAGGACATATCCGACTGTGACCCAGATCAGGGTGATCCACGTATTCAAACTGGCATAATCCTTTTTATAATATGTGCTGATCTTAACATCTTCCTCAGCATGCTCCTTTTCATAGATCGCCGTTCTCGCCATCAGGCGGATCCGCTTTTTATCCAACATGACCTGACTGCCGTCCTTCCTATGTACTTGGGCTGTCGTTCAGCATCAGCCCATTATGTTTTAGTATATCATATACCTATATTCCTTGTCCAATGCTTACAGTTAAAAAGTAAACATTTTGTGCTCCTCCAAGAAGTAGCATTTTAGCGCACCTCTCCACTGTACTTCCCGTCGTATAAATATCGTCGATCAGGAGTACATTTTGAGGAAGGTTTTCCCCTCTCTTCACTGCAAATGCTCCCCGGAGATTTTTTCTTCGGCCGCTTCCATCCAGTTTTTTCTGGGGACTTGTCCGTTTTATCCTGTAAAGTATGTCATTTCTCGCAGGGATCCCTGTGAGAAGAGAAAGTTCATCAGCAAGTATTTCCGCCTGATTATATCCACGCACCCGTTTTCTGGAGGAATGCAGCGGAACCGGAATGATCAGTCCGATACGCCACCGTTTCAGTTCGTCCCCGCAGCACCTCATCATTTCTGACGCAAAGACCTTCCCATATCTTCTCCTGTTATGGTATTTGAAACGGTATATCGCTCCCGGGACTTTTCCCCGATGAAGCCACACGCTCCTTCCCTGCCGGATGCAGGACGGATGTTCCCTGCAGTCCGGACAGTACTCTTCCGTCTCTCTTTTCAGCGGCTTTCCGCAGCGCATGCAGCGGGGCTCCCTCACATAAAGGATCTCTCCCCTGCAGTCCGGACAGATCATCTCATCTGTGATCCGTCCGCAGAAAGGGCATACCGGCGGATACAGCAGGTCTAAAATTCCTTTATGCGTTCTGCCAGGCTGGTATATCGTTCCTGTTCGCTTTTGTTTTGTATCATTTCCTGAAATGTCACATCACTCCCCACTATCGTAAGGCACCGTTTTGCCCTTGTGACTGCTGTATAGAGAAGATTTCTGTTGTATAAAAGCCTGGGACCGGGGAGAAGCGGCAGTATCACCGCCGGATACTCGCTCCCCTGAGACTTGTGCACTGTGATCGCATAGGCGAGTTCAAGTTCTTCCGTCATCTCAAAACTGTATTTCACCTTTCTCCCCTCGTCAAATTCCACTTCCAGGGATTCTGTATAAGGATCGATCTCTGTGATCACACCCATGTCCCCGTTAAAGACGCCGTTCCCCCGGTCCACCGTCAGTCCGTATCTGGTAGAGACTTCCCATTCGATCTGGTAATTATTCTTGATCTGCATGACTTTGTCGCCAGTACGGAACAGCCTTCCATTGATCTCCGTCTCAGTTTTTCCAGGCTCCGCCGGATTTAGATACCTCTGCAGGATCTGGTTCAGACGTTCTACTCCCAGCAGCCCTTTTCGCGTAGGCGTCATGACCTGGATCTCGTTGGGACTAGCTTCCACATAGCGGGGAAGTTTCTTCTGGATCAGCGTGATGATCACACTGATGATCACATTCGCATCCTGTCTCTTCAGGAAGAAGAAATCTCTGCTTTTATTGTCCAGCACCACCGGTTCACCGGAATTGATCTTATGCGCGTTTACCACGATATCGCTCTCTCCCGCCTGGCGGAAGATCCTCGTCAGCCTCACGACCGGGAAGCATTCTGACCGGATGATATCCTTGAGCACACTTCCGGGACCGACCGAAGGAAGCTGGTCCACATCCCCCACCAGGACAAGACGGGTTCCCGGCACTGTCGCAGACAGGAGTGCATGCATCAGGTTCAGATCCACCATGGACATCTCATCAATAATGATCACATCCGTCTCAAGCGGGTTCTCCCGATTTCTGCCAAAACCGTTCACGTTCCCTTCCGTTTCCGGATTTCCACTTACTTCCAGGAGTCTGTGGATCGTCTGAGCCTCATATCCGGTCGCCTCTGTCATACGCTTTGCAGCCCTTCCCGTAGGCGCGGCAAGAAGGATGCTCATTCCTTCACTGTCAAAAAAACGGATCATAGTATTGATCGTAGTCGTTTTTCCTGTCCCGGGTCCTCCGGTAAGTACCAAAAGCCCATGCTTGATCGACTCGATCACTGCCCGGTGCTGCATCGGATCAAGTTCGATCTGTTCCTTTTCTTCCACCGCCTTAAGCCGCCGTTCCATCATGTCCTCCGGCATATTGCAGTCAATATCCAGATCATGGAGCATCTTCGCAGTATTCAGTTCGAGATAGTAATAATGTGCCGGATAAACCCGGATTTCCCCATCTCCTGTCTCTTTCATGACCGTCTTCCGCTCAATGCACAGATCCATGACATATTTCTCGATATCATGGATCTCTACCTCCAGAAGAGCGCCCGCCCTTTTCAGCAGAACATCCTGTGGCAGATAGATATGCCCTTCTCCGGCAGCCTGCTGGAGCGTATAAAAGATCCCGCTCTTGATCCGGTAATCCGAGTCCGTATGTATGCCGATGCGCGATGCGATCTCATCTGCAGTACGAAATCCGATCCCTTCTATGTTGTCAGCAAGCTGATATGGATTCTCCTCCAGCACTTTGTATACTTTTATACCATAATACTTGTATATCTTTGCAGCCAGCTTTGTTGAGATCCCATACTTCTGCAGGAAGATCATCGCTTTTCTCAGGTCTTTCTTCTCTTCTACCTGCACAGCGATCTCCCGGGCTTTTCTCTCACTGATGCCTTTGATCTCAGACAGTCTCTCCGGCTCCTCATCTATGATACGGAACGTATCCTCTCTGAATCTCCGGACGATCCTCGCGGCAAGTGCAGCCCCCACGCCTTTCACCGCCCCGGATCCCAGGTATCTCTCGATCGATACCAGATCCTCCGGTTCTTTCAACTGAGCCGACACTACTTTAAACTGGTTCCCGTAAACGCTGTGATTGACATAATCGCCTTGAAGTTCCAGTAATTCTCCCTCATTGATAAAATTAAAACTGCCCACGCAGGTCAGTTCCCCATCGTCATTTTCCAGATTAAAGACCGTATATCCGTTCTCATCATTGCGGAACACGATATGGTCCACATAACCTGTCACCGTCTCCAATATCTCTCACTTCTCCTTCGCTGTTCAAATCAAATAAAGCATTCCTTCACAGAATCCCCCTCGTCCAGCAGAGCATTCCGTGAATGGGATATAAACAGAAAAAGGGTGCATTTTACGCACACCCTTTCACCAATCCCGTCGGATCTTAAAAATCTTTCCTTCCACTCATAAATTCAACAAACTGACCGGTTCCGATCGCCACAACTTTCATCGGATCCTCAGCTGTCATGGTATTGATCCCGGTCTTTTCTTCGATCAGTTCCTCAAGACCCCGGAGCATCGCTCCTCCCCCCGTCAGAACGATCCCTCTGTCCAGGATATCCGCGGAAAGTTCCGGCGGCGTCTGTTCCAGCACAGAGATAACAGCCTCCACGATCTGGCTTGTCGCCTCCCTCAGAGCCTCCTCCGTCTCAGACGAGGTGACCGTGACCGTTTTTGGAAGTCCTGTCACCAGGTTTCTCCCCCTCACTTCCATAGTCTCTTCTTCCACGAGCGGGTAAGTCGTACCGATCTTTATCTTGATGTCTTCCGCGGTCCTCTCACCGATCAGAAGATTATGTTTTTTCCGCATGTACCTGACGATCGCCTCATCAAAATCATCTCCTGCAACTTTGATGGACGTATTTACAACCGTTCCTCCGAGTGAGATCACGGCGATATCCGCGGTTCCTCCTCCTATATCAACGATCATGTTCCCGCACGGTTTCGCGATATCGATCCCGGCTCCGATCGCTGCAGCGACAGGCTCCTCGATCAGATGCACCTCACGCGCGCCTGCTGCGAACGTAGCTTCCTCAACAGCCTTCTTTTCCACTTCGGTCACCCCGCTCGGAACGCAGATGCTGATGCGCGGTTTCTTAAATGTACGCTTTCCAAGTGCTTTCTGCACAAAATACTTTATCATTTTTTCTGTCACGGTATAGTCAGAGATGACACCCTGGCGGAGCGGGCGCACTGCCACGATATTGCCCGGCGTTCTGCCAAGCATCAGCCTTGCCTCCTCACCGATCGCCTTAATGACGTTGGTATCCCGGTCAAAGGCGACAACGGACGGCTCCTTCAGGACAACTCCTTTTCCCTTTACGTATACCAGTACACTGGCGGTTCCCAAATCTATTCCAAGATCTACAGACATATTTTATTCTCCCTTCCAAACTCTTTATACTCTTTCCCTTAACAGTCTGCCGGCAGACAAACATCTTCCTCCTGTGTGTGCTGGCTTCTCCTCCCTTATCCGCATCACTAGTATAATAAACTTTTCCAAAAATGGAAACCCTTTTTTCCATATTTATTTTTTCTTTAGGATCGGGCCAATATACTTCCCGGTATAGGATTTTTCATTCTTCACGATCTCCTCCGGAGTTCCGCAGGCGACGATCGTACCGCCTTTATCCCCGCCTTCCGGTCCGATATCAATGATGTAATCCGCCGTTTTGATCACATCCAGATTATGTTCGATCACGATCACCGTATTGCCATCGCACGCAAGCCTCCTCAGGATCTCCGTAAGTTTATGGACATCCGCAAAATGAAGCCCCGTGGTCGGTTCATCCAGGATATATACTGTCTTTCCGGTGCTCCTTTTACTCAGTTCTGCCGCCAGCTTGATCCTCTGCGCCTCGCCGCCGGACAGTTCCGTGGAGGGCTGTCCAAGCCGGATATAGGAAAGCCCTACATCGTAGAGTGTCTCCATCTTCCTGCGGATACTCGGCACATGTTCAAAGAACTGCAGAGCTTCCTCCACTGTCATGTTCAAAACATCATATATGGTCTTCCCTTTGTATTTCACCTCAAGAGTCTCACGGTTGTATCTTTTTCCTCCACACACCTCGCAGGGCACATAGACATCCGGCAGGAAATGCATCTCGATCTTCAGGATCCCATCTCCGGCACACGCCTCACAGCGCCCGCCTTTCACATTAAAACTGAACCTTCCTTTTTTATACCCGCGCGCTTTCGCATCCGGAGTCGCCGCAAAAAGATCGCGTATCAGGTCAAACACACCGGTGTAAGTCGCCGGGTTTGAGCGTGGTGTCCGCCCGATCGGCGATTGATCGATATTGATCACTTTATCCACCTGCTCCAGCCCTTCGATACGTTTATGTTTCCCCGGGATCGTCCTGGCACGGTTCAAGTCATGTGCCAGTCGTTTATACAGTATCTCGTTGACAAGTGAACTTTTTCCAGAACCGGAAACTCCGGTCACACAGGTCATGACGCCGAGAGGAAACTTTACATCGATATTTTTCAGGTTATTTTCTGAAGCTCCCACCACTTTCAGGAATCCTGTAGGTTTTCTCCGCTCCTCCGGGACCGGGATCCTGATCTTGCCGCTCAGATATGCCCCGGTGATCGAGTTCGGGTTCTCCATGATCTCCCGGGCATTCCCAACAGCCACTACTTCTCCTCCATGTTCTCCTGCACCGGGTCCTATATCAACGATGTAGTCTGCCGCCAGCATGGTATCTTCATCATGTTCAACGACGATCAGAGTATTTCCCAGGTCACGGAGATGTTTCAGCGTTGCCAGAAGCTTGTCATTGTCCCTCTGATGTAGTCCGATGCTGGGCTCATCCAGGATATATGCAACCCCAACCAGACCGGAACCGATCTGTGTGGCAAGGCGGATCCTCTGTGCCTCGCCGCCGGAAAGGGAAGCCGTCGCCCTTGCAAGAGTCAGGTAATCCAGTCCCACATCCATAAGGAACCGGATCCTCGCCCTGATCTCTTTTAAGATCTGTCCTCCGATCATCACCTGAGTCTCGCTCAGTTTAAGGGAATCCAGGAACTGCTGCAGCTTCTCGATCGAAAGCGCAGTCACCTCCGCGATATTTTTCTCCCCCACAGTCACCGCGAGCGCTCCGGGTTTCAGACGCTGTCCCTTGCAGGCAGAACAGGGAGTGATGTTCATGAACGTCTCATATTCTGACTTTACCGTCTCAGATCCCGTCTCCCGGTACCTGCGTTCCACGTTTTTGATCAGCCCTTCAAAGGCCACATCATAAACGCCCTCTCCCCGCTGGCCTTTATAGAAAACTTTCACACTTTTCCCGTTCGTCCCGTGGATGAGTATATCATGGATCTTCTTCGGATATTTCTCAAAAGGCGTATCCAGATCAAACTTATATTCCTTGCACAGTGCCTCAAGTATCGCTCGGGTATAGCTGGATTTATCTGTGCACGACTGCCATCCCAACACTGCGATCGCACCCTGATTTATGGAAAGAGACGGATCCGGTATCATCAGTTCTTCCGCAAACTCCATCTTGTACCCCAGCCCGAAACATTCCGGGCAGGCGCCGAACGGATTGTTGAAAGAAAAACTCCTCGGCTCGATCTCTTCAATACTGATCCCGCAGTCCGGACAGGAGAAACTCTGACTGAAATTCATCGGCTCTCCGCCAATGATGTCCACTACAAGCAGCCCTTCTGCCAGATGAAGAACGCTCTCCACGGAATCAGTCAGCCTCTTCTCGATACCCGGTTTTACGACAAGCCTGTCCACGATGATCTCGATATTGTGCTTGATATTTTTATCCAGGGTGATCTCTTCGGAAAGTTCGTACATGTTTCCGTCTACTCGCACGCGGACATAACCGCTCTTTTTTGCACGGTCAAACAGCTTTGCATGTGTCCCTTTCCTGCCCCGCACGACCGGCGCCAGAAGCTGGATCCTTGTGCGCTCCGGGAGAGCCATGATCTGATCTACCATCTGATCCACAGTCTGTTTCCTGATCTCGCGCCCGCACTTCGGACAGTGGGGGATCCCGACTCTCGCATAGAGCAGACGGAAATAATCATAAATCTCCGTCACAGTCCCCACTGTAGACCTTGGATTGTGGTTTGTAGACTTCTGATCGATCGAGATCGCAGGGGAAAGTCCTTCGATGCTTTCCACATCCGGCTTTTCCATCTGTCCCAGGAACTGCCGCGCATAGGAAGACAAGGATTCCATATATCTCCTCTGCCCCTCTGCGTAGATCGTATCAAACGCAAGCGAAGATTTTCCCGAACCGCTCAGCCCCGTCAGGACCACAAGTTCATTCCTCGGGATATCCACATCTATATTTTTAAGGTTGTTCTCATTCGCCCCGCGTATCCTAATGTACTGCCGGGCGTCCATCTTTTTCCCCATCACGTTTCCTTCCTGTTCTGTTTTTTCACATCTTTCTGTCCGGACCGCAGCAGATTTGTGTTTCTCACTGTACTTCCACCGTCTTTTTAACCTCTCGGTATTTATCAGCTTCAGTCCATCTCATTTAGCATCTTCTTCAGATCGACCAGCTTATCACGCAGTTCTGCCGCAGCTTCGAAGTTCAGTTCTGCTGCCGCCTTCTTCATCTGCTTTGTCAGATCTGCGATCAGCTTCTCCAGTTCTTTGCGGCTCATGGATTCCGGATCCTTCTCCATCCGCACCTCCTCTGCAGCCACTTTCTTCGAGATACTGATCAGGTCACGCACAGACTTCTGTATCGTCTGCGGCGTGATGCCGTGTTCCTCGTTATACTTCATCTGGATCTCGCGGCGCCGTTTTGTCTCATCGATCGCCATCTGCATGGATTCGGTGACAGTATCCGCATACATGATGACATGACCTTCCGCGTTTCTGGCCGCACGTCCGATGGTCTGGATCAGGGATGTCTCTGATCTCAGGAATCCTTCTTTATCCGCATCCAGGATCGCCACAAGGGTGATCTCCGGGATATCAAGACCTTCCCTCAAAAGATTGATCCCTACAAGGACGTCAAACACATCCAGGCGCATATCCCGGATGATCTCTGTCCTCTCCAGCGTGTCCACATCGGAATGGAGATACTTCACACGGATCCCCACTTCTCTCATATAATCCGTAAGATCCTCCGCCATACGCTTTGTCAGCGTTGTGACAAGGACCTTATTCTTCTTCGCCACCTCTTTGTTGATCTCGCCGATCAGGTCATCGATCTGACCTTCCACAGGGCGCACGGAAACTTCCGGATCAAGAAGTCCTGTAGGACGGATCACCTGTTCCGCACGGAGGAGTTCGTGTTCTTCCTCATAAGGTCCCGGTGTTGCCGAGACAAACATGACCTGATTTATCTTACTCTCAAATTCTTCAAAATTCAAGGGGCGGTTGTCCTTTGCCGAGGGGAGCCGGAACCCATAGTCCACCAGAGTCGTCTTTCTGGACTGGTCGCCGTGATACATCCCTCCGATCTGAGGGATCGTTTTGTGGGACTCGTCGATCATCATGATAAAATCGTCCGGAAAATAGTCGATCAGCGTATAGGGCGGCTGTCCCGGAGCCAGTCCTGCCAGATGTCTGGAATAATTCTCGATCCCCGAACAGAATCCTGTCTCCTTGAGCATCTCAATGTCAAAGTTCGTACGCTCAGCGATCCGCTGGGCTTCCAGCAGCTTGTCCTGGCGTTTGAACTCTTTCACGCGCTCATCCAGTTCCTCCTCAATATCATGGACTGCCCTCTTAATATTGTCCTTATCCACAACATAGTGGGATGCCGGAAAGATCGCCACATGCTTCAGTTCATCCTTGATCTCTCCTGTCAGGATATCAATCTCTGTGATCCTGTCCACCTCGTCCCCGAAAAACTCGACCCGGATCGCCGTCTCGCTCTCATAGGCGGGAATGATCTCCAGTACATCTCCCCGCACCCGGAAAGTACCTCGGTGAAAATCCATATCGTTGCGGTCGTACTGTATCTCGATCAGCTTTGCCATGACCTCGTCCCTGTCTTTGACCATGCCCGGACGCAGGGAGATCACCATGTTCTGGTAGTCTACCGGGTTACCCAGACCATAGATACAGGATACGCTGGCAACGATGATCACATCGCGCCGCTCTGTCAGAGCCATGGTGGCAGAAAGACGGAGTTTGTCTATCTCATCGTTGATGGCAGAATCTTTGGCGATGTAGGTGTCCGAAGAGGGAACGTAAGCTTCGGGCTGATAGTAGTCGTAGTAGGAGACAAAATATTCTACGGCATTGTTCGGGAAAAATTCCTTAAACTCGCCGTAGAGCTGTGCCGCCAGTGTCTTGTTGTGTGCAATGATAAGCGTCGGTTTATTCAGCTGCTGTATAACGTTTGCCATCGTGAAGGTTTTTCCCGAGCCGGTAACACCCAGAAGGGTCTGGCACTGGTTGCCTTCCTTGAAACCTTTGACCAAAGCCTCGATCGCCTGAGGCTGGTCGCCGGTAGGCTTGTATTCCGATACTAATTCAAAATGATCCATGATTTATCCCTGCTCCTTTTTCTGATGTCTAATTTCTTCCCTAACACGCATCAAAATTTGTCCCAACAAATTCTGTCCTTTCCATTTACCCACACAGAATCTATCTTCATCTTTCATAGACAATCCAATTCCCCAGATGCAATCTTTTACTGCACATTCTGCAATCACATCTTCTCCTGTTTCTGCCAGCCTTTCCATAAGTTCAGGATTTTGGTAAAACTTCTCAAATATACCTTTATAAACAATCTCTTCTCTGGACTTTATCCAAATTTTATCATCAAAATTTTGCACTATTCTGCCTAAAGCCTTGATTTCT
>DWXK01000021.1 GCA_019119205.1 Candidatus Mediterraneibacter intestinavium | reverse complement strand
ACTTCCTTATATTCAAACGCGATAAAACTTCCGTTCCTTCTCTTTGTCTTTTCCATCTGATCACTTCCTTTGATCCATTTCCTGTATTCCCCCTGCTGCCGGGATCCTTACCGTAAATGTACTCCCTCGGCCCGCTTCGCTGACAACGCTGATTTCTCCGTTCATCAATATAAGAATCCGTCTGACAAGGGCAAGCCCAAGGCCGTTGCCTTCTTTGGAATGTGAAGTATCCCCCTGATAGAATTTATCAAAAATGTGACGGACACTCTCCCTGCTCATACCGCATCCCGTATCTGTCACTTCCACCACTGCATATCCGTCGGAAGAAGTCTGCCGGACCGCCACTCTTCCGCCGGGCTCTGTGAACTTGATCGCATTGGAGAGAAGATTGTTCCACACCAGTTCCATCAGGCTTTTATCCGCATCTACGACTGCCTTTTCCTCCAGATCTACTTCCAGATCCAGGTCTTTTTCGTCCCACATCTCTTCGTAGTTCAGGATGCATTCTTCAAGCTGGCCGCACAGATCGTAGGACTCGATCTCCGGGTCGATCTGCTGATGCTCCAGTTTGTTCAGACGCAGGATATTGCTGATCAGCGCAGACAGCCGTCCTGCCGCTTCTTCGATATTCTGCGCATACTCCAGCCGTTCTTCTTCCGTTCCTTTCCCTGTCTGGAGCAGTTCCGCATAATTCTTGATGATCGCGATCGGCGTCTTCATCTCATGGGAGACATTCGAGACGAAATCTGTTTTCAGCGTCTCCACACTCCCAAGCTCCTCCACCATCTTATTAAAATCCAGTATCATGATATCCAGATAATCCAGTCTGTCGGATGTATGGATTGTCGGAATATACACAGAAAAATCTCCGTTTGCCACCTGTTCCGTCGCTTCAGCCAGCATATGGAGAGGTTTCTCGTAAGTGTCTTTCATCTTCTTTCTTGTAAATAGAGTCAGCCCTACCGCCACACACCCCCAGTAAATGATCGGAACAATAGTCTGCACATATCCGTTCCATCCTATTTTGTTCATGAGTACGACCAGGCCCTGATGAATTCCGGACATAAGAAAAAGAACCCCCAGATAAATCGCAAACAGTGAGATTGGAAAGAGGCTGTCCTTTATGATGCGCTGCCCGTTTTTCCCGCTCATTGCAGCACCGCCTTATATCCCAGTCCCCGGACTGTCACGATCTTAAATCCGTCACAGCCGGACAGTTTATTCCTGAGTTTGGTCATGTACACATCCACCGCGCGAAGGCTGGCGTCACTGTCCACATCCCAGAATTCATCCATAAGCTGAGCCCTTGAAAATGTTTTCTTCGGATAGGATAACAGCTTATATATGATATTAAATTCCCGTGTCGTCAGGCTGATCTCCTCTCCGTCCACCTCTGCGCTCATGCCGTCTGCATCCAGTGTCAGATTGCCGACAGAGATCTTACGCTCTGTCTCGATATTTGCCCTGCGCAGAAGAGCGCGCACACGGAGTACCAGCTCGTCCAGGTCTACCGGCTTAACCATATAGTCGTCGATTCCCAGACGGAATCCCCGCTGCTTGGACGGAAGATCATCCTTTGCAGACATAAAGAGGATCGGGATCCTCTCATTTACTTTTCGCACAGTCCTGGCGAACTCAAATCCGTCGATCTCCGGCATCATGATGTCCGATATGATCAGGTCATAGAGCTGACTGTACATCTCATCATAGGCGTCTCTTGCATTTAAACATCCTTTTGCCTCAAATCCACTGTCGTTTAAATACGTGCAGACAATTTTATTTAATTTGTCGTCATCCTCTACTACAAGAATGTGTATCATCTTCTCTTCCTCACTTTCTCCGCACGGCTGACATCGTCCCTGATCCGGTAATGATCTCTTGCTTTTATATTTTGTCTTAGCATACTATAAGGGGATTATGTTTCCATATTATTTGACTTTTGTTTCTGAATTGTTAAAATTAGAATCTGAAAATCTGACCGTCTGCTCATAACAGCGCCATCGCCACTGTACCGCCGGTGAGCAGTGCAAGCCCCAGCGCCTCTTTCTTTCCCAGTTTCTCTCCGAATACAAAATACGAGAATACGACTGTTATCAATACACTCAGCTTATCGACAGGCGCCACAATGCTCGCAGGTCCCTCCTGAAGCGCCCGATAATAGCACAGCCAGGACGCCCCTGTCGCGACGCCGGACAGGCAGATAAATCCCATCTCTTTTTTCCCGATCTGCGTGACTTCCCGCTGTTTTCCGGTGACAAATACCATCCCCCACGCCATGACGAGCACAACGCACGTGCGGATGGCTGTTCCCAGATTGGACTCCACTCCGGAAATGCCGATCTTGCCCAAAATTGCTGTCAGGCTGGCAAAGAAAGCCGAACCCGCCGCATAGAGCAGCCACCCGCCTTTTCCGGTGTTCTTCGTCTCTTCCACATCCTTTCTCTCGATCATCAGCATGATCCCCGCTGCAATAACAATGACAGCCACTGCTTTCGGGAAAGAGATTCCCTCATGCAGAAAGATCAGCGCCAGTATGATCGTAAGGACCGTGCTTGATTTATCGATGGGCACGACTTTATTAACGTCCCCTGACTGCAGCGCCTTGAAATAACACAGCCAGGATGCTCCCGTGGCAGCTCCCGACAGGACCAGAAACAGAAACGTATATCCGCTGATCGAAGTAATCTGGTCAAAGGAGCCCGATATGAGCACCATGATCCACGAAAAGATAAGGACTACCACCGTGCGCACTGCCGTCGCCACGGTAGAGTCCGTTTTCCTTATCCCGCATTTTGCCAGAATCGAAGTCACTCCGGCAAAAAATGCAGAGCCTATAGCATAGAAAAGCCACATATTCCATTTCCTCTTTTCCTGATATATGCCATAAAGATATTGTAATGTTAGAAATTAATACACATATATTTTAGCATTGCGGTCTGGCAATGTAAACCAGCAGCAACAGCCCGGTTCCCGGCTGAATTCAAAATCTCATACCCAAGCCGCCCGTTACCTGTTATAATTGGATAAGATAAAATCATAAATAAAGGAAGTAGTCATAATTATGTCAGTAGAAATCGTAAGAAACTATTTTAAGGAAAACAACATTGATAAAGAAATTTTAGAGTTTCCTGTCTCCAGCGCCACAGTAGAGCTGGCGGCGCAGGCCGTAGGAGTGGAGCCGGCGCGGATCGCCAAGACGCTCTCTTTCTATACAAAGGAAAAGGATGCAGCCATCCTCATTGTAACCGCGGGAGATATGAAGATCGATAACAGCAAGTTCAAACATTTCTTCGGTATGAAGGCAAAGATGCTTGCTCCGGATGATGTGGAAAAACTGACAGGGCACGCCATCGGCGGCGTGTGTCCGTTTGGGAATCCAGAGAGTACCTCTGTATATCTGGACGTCTCTCTGAAAAGGTTTGACACGGTATTCCCTGCTGCCGGAAGCGGGAACTCCGCCGTCGAGATGACATGCGAGGAGCTGGAGAAGGATTCTCGGTCGAAAGAGTGGATCGATGTATGCAAAGGAGGGATTGGATGAAAAAATACATAATGGCGCTGGATGCCGGGACGACCAGCAACCGGTGCATCCTTTTTAATGAAAAGGGAGAAATGTGCAGCGTGGCGCAGAGGGAATTCACGCAGTATTTCCCGAATCCCGGCTGGGTAGAACACGATGCGGACGAGATCTGGGCCAGCCAGCTCGGGGTGGCGGTGGAAGCCATGAACAAGATTGGTGCGTCCGCAGAGGATATCGCGGCCATCGGCATCACCAATCAGAGGGAAACCGCTATCGTGTGGGATAAAGAGACAGGGGAACCGGTCTATCACGCGATCGTCTGGCAGTGCCGCCGGACGTCCGAATACTGCGATTCGCTGAAGGCAAAAGGACTGACGGAAAAATTCAGGGAGAAGACAGGGCTTGTCATTGACGCCTATTTCTCAGGAACAAAGATCAGATGGATCCTCGAAAATGTTCCGGGCGCCAGGGAGCGGGCGGAAAAAGGCGGACTTCTCTTCGGAACAGTGGAAACGTGGCTGATCTGGAGACTGACAAAAGGCAGGGTGCATGTGACGGATTACTCCAATGCTTCCCGGACCATGCTCTTTAACATCAATACGCTGCAATGGGATGACGAGATCCTGGCGGAGCTGGATATCCCGAAATGCATGCTTCCGGAGGTAAAGCCTTCCAGCTGCATCTACGGTGAATCTGACCCGTCCTTCCTTGGAGGTCCGATTCCCATCGCCGGCGCTGCGGGCGACCAGCAGTCCGCCCTCTTCGGACAGACCTGCTTCAATCCCGGGGAGGCGAAAAACACATACGGCACCGGCTGTTTCCTGCTTATGAACACCGGAGAAAAGCCTGTATTTTCGAAAAACGGCCTGGTCACCACCATTGCCTGGGGTCTGGACGGCAGGGTGACTTACGCTCTTGAGGGATCTATCTTTGTAGCGGGAGCTGCCGTACAGTGGCTGCGCGACGAGATGCGGCTGATCGACTCTGCGGAAGATTCGGAATATATGGCGACAAAAGTAAAGGATACCAACGGATGCTATGTGGTTCCTGCATTTACGGGGCTTGGCGCGCCTTATTGGGATCAATATGCCAGAGGAACGATCGTGGGCATCACCCGGGGCGTGAACAAGTATCACATCATCCGCGCCACACTGGAATCTCTTGCCTATCAGGTAAATGACGTCCTCACCGCCATGAAAGCGGACTCCGGCATAGAGCTTGCGGCGCTCAAGGTGGACGGCGGCGCCAGCGCCAACAATTTTCTGATGCAGACACAGGCGGATATCATAGACGCGCCTGTCAACCGTCCGGTCTGTGTGGAGACTACCGCCATGGGCGCCGCTTATCTGGCGGGACTGGCCGCAGGTTACTGGAAAGATAAAGAAGATGTGGTCAAAAACTGGGCGATCGACCGCACGTTCACTCCTTCCATCGATGATGCAGACAGGCAGAAGCGCATCCGGGGCTGGGAAAAAGCCGTCCGCTACGCCTACGGATGGGCGAAAGAAGACTAAGCGGACACATCTGTCTCACAGAAGTAATTTAAGCAGAAAAGGAAACACAGCAGTATGTATGACGTGATCATCATCGGAGCCGGCGTATCCGGCGCCGCTATTGCAAGGGAACTCTCCCGCTATGAACTGAATATCTGTGTACTTGAGCGCGATGAAGACGTGTGCTGCGGCACTTCCAAGGCGAACAGCGGTATCGTCCACGCCGGTTACGACGCTGCCAGCGGAACTCTCATGGCCAGTCTGAACGTGCGCGGAAATGAACTGATGGAACAGCTGGCCCAAGATCTGGACTTTCCGTTTCGCAGGACCGGATCGCTTGTCATCTGCCGGAGTCCGGAAGATATGCCCCGCCTGGAGGAGCTGAAGGCAAGAGGAATCAGAAACGGGGTAAAGGACCTGAGCATCCTGAACCGGAAGGAACTGACAGAGATGGAGCCCAATATCAGCGATGACGCGGTGGCAGCGCTCTATGCTCCGTCTGCGGGCATCGTATGTCCGTTCGGACTCAATATCGCTCTTGCGGAAAATGCCGCGGCAAACGGGGTGGAATTTTGCTTTGACACAGAAGTCACCGGGATAACCAGAGCTGACGGCGGCTGGCTGGTCGTCTCGAAACAGGGAAACTTCAGAACAAAGATCGTAGTCAATGCGGCAGGCGTCTATGCAGACCGCTTCCACAATATGGTCAGTAAAAACAAGATCCACATCACTCCCAGGAAAGGGGAATACTGTCTCCTGGACCGCTCCGCCGGCGCCCATGTAAGACACACGATCTTCACCCTGCCCGGTAAGCTGGGAAAAGGCATCCTTGTCACCCCTACTATCCACGGCAACCTGCTGATCGGACCTACCGCCTCTGATATCGGCGACCGGGAGGGCACGGACACGACTTGTGCAGGAATGGAGCAGATCATGAAAAATGCAAATCTGAATGTAAAGAACATTCCCATGAACAAAGTCATCACCTCTTTTGCCGGACTGCGCGCCCATGAAGACGGACATGAATTCATCATCGGAGAACCTGAGGATGCAAAAGGATTCATCGACTGCGCCGGCATCGAATCTCCGGGACTCACGGCCTGCCCGGCAATCGGTGAGATGGCTGCAGGGATAATCTGCGGCAGGCTGCATCCTGCGCAGAAGACAGATTTTATAGCAGAGCGAAAGGGTTTTCTCAACCCTCAGACACTTACTTCAGAAGAGCGGAACCGGCTGATCCGCAGATATCCGGCGTACGGCAATATCATCTGCCGGTGCGAGATGATCTCTGAAGGCGAGATCATCGACGCGATCCGCCGCTCGCCCGGAGCCCGGTCACTGGACGGCGTCAAGCGGAGAGTCCGCGCCGGTATGGGGCGGTGTCAGTCCGGCTTCTGTATGCCCGGCGTCATGAAGATCCTCTCCCGTGAACTTGGCATTCCCAGGACAGAGATCACAAAATCCGGCGGGAATTCCCGTATTATCAGCGGTCTGAACAAAGAGACCGGCTATCCGGCAGGAGGTGACCGCCCATGAATATATACGACATCGTTATCATCGGAGGCGGCCCTGCCGGACTGGCGGCCGCCGCATCTGCAAAGGATCACGGCGCAGACAGTATCCTTATCCTGGAACGTGACCGTGAGCTGGGCGGTATCCTGAACCAGTGCATCCATAACGGCTTCGGACTGCACACTTTCAAAGAAGAGCTGACAGGTCCTGAATATGCCGCCCGGTACATCAATCTGATCAAAGAACGGAAGATTCCATATATGCTCAACACTATGGTCATCGACGTCTCTGACCCATGCCGGGACGATCCTGACAGTTCTCACTGCGATGCATCAGACGGCATCCGCGTCAGCCCTGTCCGGAAGATAACCGCCATAAACCGTACGGACGGCCTGTTCGAAATCGGGGCAAAAGCCGTCATCCTTGCCATGGGATGCAGGGAGCGCCCCCGCGGCGCGCTGAACATCCCGGGATACAGACCTGCAGGTATCTTTTCCGCCGGCACTGCCCAGCGCCTCGTCAATCTGGAAGGGTACCTGCCCGGCCGTGAAGCGGTGATCCTCGGCTCCGGAGACATCGGTCTTATTATGGCACGAAGACTGACTCTTGAGGGAGCAAAGGTAAAGGCTGTCGTCGAGATCATGCCCTACTCCGGCGGCCTGAAGCGAAATATCGTGCAGTGTCTGGACGACTACGGGATTCCTTTGAAGCTGAATCATACGGTCATCGACATCCGCGGAAAAGAACGGGTGGAGGGCGTTACCGTTGCCAGAGTGGATGAACACCGCAAACCAATTCCCGGAACGGAGGAATACTATTCCTGCGACACGCTCCTGCTCTCCGTCGGCCTGATCCCGGAAAATGAGCTGACGGAAAAGCTCGGCATCCGGCTGAACCCCGCCACTCACGGTCCGTTTGTAAATGAAAGCCTTGAGACGGATTCTCCGGGAGTATTCGCCTGCGGAAATGTTCTTCATGTACATGATCTGGTAGATTATGTGTCTGAGGAAGCATCCGTCGCCGGAAAATGCGCCGCTGATTATATCAGGCGTATCGGGCCGCTTTCTGACGGTAATGACCCGTGTATCTCCGTCCGTTTCTCGGACGGGATCCGCTACACAGTGCCTTCCGTGATACATCCCGCCCGGACAGACGAAACCCTCACACTGCGTTTCCGGGTGGACAGAGTCTTCCGGAACTGCCGGATCGCCCTGTATTCCGGAGAAGAGAGGATCTTCCAGAAGAAAAGGCTTGTCATGTCCCCCGGCGAAATGGAAGAAATCCGGATATCAAAGCAGAAACTCATGCAGTGCTCCGGGCATGAAGCGCTCACGCTGAAAATCGAACACATATAAGGAGAACTCTGATGGAAAAGCATTTGACCTGCATCGGCTGTCCGCTGGGCTGCCGGATCACGGTCCTCCTGGACGGAAATGAAATCGCGAATATATCGGGAAATACATGTAAAAGAGGGGAAGAATACGCCCGCAGGGAGATAACGGCGCCGGTCCGCACCGTCACCACTACAGTCAGGGTAACCGGCGGTGCCTCGCCGGTGGTGTCGGTAAAGACAAAGACCGATATACCGAAGGACAGGATTTTCGACTGTATCGCCTGTCTGAAAAATATATCTGTGGAAGCGCCGGTGAACATCGGCGACGTGATCGTAAAAGATGTGGCCGGCACCGGCATTGATATCATCGCAACAAAAGAAATCCCCCGCAGGTGAATCACTCACCTACAGGGGATCTGCTGTTTATTTCAGGAAACTCTCAATGATCACGGCTTCCGCCTCCTCTTCGTTCAGGCCGAATGTCCTCAGTTTCACAAGCTGCTCGTCATTGATCCTTCCGATGGCGGCCTCGTGAATGATCTGCGCGTCCACATGTTTCGCGTCGATCTCCGGTATGGAACTGATCTCTGCCGTATCCATGATGATAGAATCACACTGCACATGGGCGTGACAGCGGTTGCTCCCGATCGCCTTCGGATGGAACACCTGTCTGGATGTACCCTTTCCTACAGAGCGGGATACGATTCTTGCAGAACTGTTCTCGCCGTTGAGCTCCACGTCCATATTGGATATGGCCGTCTGATTCCCGTCTGTCATCAGCTTCTCTGTTACAAAAAGTTTCGCATTGTCCGCAAGTTCTATATAATTCTCACGTTCCGTAGAATCCACGCCTTTGATCTGGGTCGTCTCAAGCGTAAAGGTGGAATCCTCACCCACATAAATCTTTGTCACGGGATTAAGCACTTTCTGCCCGGTTCCTTTCCCTTCCGCGTAGTGATTCTCCACATATTTTACATTGCATCCTTTGCCTACATGGAACGCATGGATCCCGTCGTGGCGCGTCTCGGAGCAGCCCTCTCCGTG
>DWXK01000020.1 GCA_019119205.1 Candidatus Mediterraneibacter intestinavium | reverse complement strand
TAAAATAAGAGGGATAAAAATGAAGAGACAGTCCAGCAGAGAATTCAATTCTTAAAAAGTCCGAATTCTCTGGGATTGTCTCTTCCTTGCATGTCAGGGATTAAAATTCGGTATTAACCGACAGCCCCTTTGTTTTACTCAGGAAGGTTTTTGCTGCATCAGTTATAAGAAGTAAGAGGAATGGAAGGGGGAATTTTGAGTATGAACAGAGAAAAAGGAACGAAGAAGATAGGGATACCCGGAGTGCTTGCAATCATGCTTGCGAGCAGCCTGACAGTGATGGTAGGCAATGCAATAACCCCTGCACTGCCCGAACTGGGAGAAGTGTATGGTCTCGGAAACTATGCATCATGGCTTGTGACAGCGCCGGCGCTTGGCGTGACTGCAATGGCGCTGCTGTTTGGGAAACTGATAGATAAGAAGGGACCCTATCACACGGCGTTTTTCGGTCTTTTGTTCTACGGTGTACTGGGGGTGGCAGGAGCTTTTATGCCAAATGCAGCCGCAATCTTTGTAGACAGGTTTTTCCTGGGGGCTGCCACCGCTGCGATCATGAGTGCGAGTGTAGCGCTGATCACAGTGTTTTTTGATGGCGAGAAACAGCTTCGGATGATCGCGCTGCAGGGTATGTCGATGGAACTGGGAGGAGTGATCTTCTTAAGCATAAGCGGAGTGCTGGCAGGATTTTCATGGAGATATCCGTTTTTTATCTATGCCCTGGGTCTGGCAGCGTTTCTCATGCTGGTGCTGTTTGTGCCGAAGTGTAAAAAAGTGGCTGAAAACACGGAAGATGATGACGGCTCATTTCAGAAGCAGGGAACGCCTGTCTCACTTGTGCTGCTGATTGCTTTTTTCGGGATGCTGATGTTTTTTACCGCGATGGTGTCACTGCCTATTTATCTGCAGAATGATCTCGGTTATAGCCCGTCCTTTACAGGATATTATTTAGCAGCGCTGGATCTTGTTGCTGTACTGTCTGCGGGAGCAATGCCCCGAATAGTCGCAAAGCTGAATGAGAAAGGCTGTCTGCTCGTTGCGTTTTCCTGTTACGGCGCCGCATTTTTTATCTATTTTCTTTCGGGACAAACAGCGGCACTGTGGACGGCAGTGTTATTGGCAGGGGCGGGGTTCGGGCTGTCTACGCCGTTGTTTAACAGTCTCGTTGTGAGAAAAAGTGCTCCCGGGAAAAAGGGGACGAATATAAGCCTGTGTACAATGGCAATGTTTTTAGGGTAGTTTCTGTCTGCGCTGCTGGTCTCAACATTTTCAGGCAGAAACTTATTTATAGCAGCCGCTGTCATCTCATGGATCATCGGAGCATGTATCATACCGGTGACAAGGGTGTTTGAAAAAAGGAGTCTTTGAGCCGCAAAGTGTTCCCCCGGCAAAGTGTTTCTGCATAAAAACTGTAAGATCTTACAGTACACATTGATATCAATATCACGCTGAATCTTTACGAACGCATCATTATAAACATTTTCACAAAATACAGATCGGTAAACGAATAAAGTACGGATGAAATTTTAGCTGAATAAGTGCAAAAGACTTGAAAATAGTGCTTGCAAAACGAATCTGCATATGATAATATATAAATCGTCGCTAGAAGTGGCGGCTTATATTATTCTGTGCTTTTTGGCCCCGTGGTCAAGCGGTTAAGACATCGCCCTTTCACGGCGGTAACACGGGTTCGATTCCCGTCGGGGTCATTTGTTTACGGTGCAGAGCCTGATTACAGATCAGCTGCTCTGCAGAAAAACTGAATATGCCGATGTGGCTCAATTGGCAGAGCAGCTGATTTGTAATCAGCAGGTTATCGGTTCGAGTCCGATCATCGGCTTTGTTCCTTCGGGAACATGTTTTTGGACCTTTAGCTCAGTTGGTTAGAGCAACCGGCTCATAACCGGTCGGTCCTGGGTTCGAGTCCCCGAAGGTCCATCGCGAATTTTTTACAAAGTTCGCACAGTATGGCCCAGTGGCTCAGTTGGTTAGAGCGCCGCCCTGTCACGGCGGAGGTCGAGAGTTCGAGTCTCTTCTGGGTCGTTTCTCTTAGCGATAAGAGAAGGAAAATTTTATAGCTGCCGCAGTGGCGGAACTGGCAGACGCCCGGGACTTAAAATCCCGTGGGTAGTGATACCCGTACCGGTTCGATTCCGGTCTGCGGCATTCTTTAAAAGTGAGAGAAATGTTGGAGTACAGCGTTTCTTTTTTTTATACTATCATAGGTCTGAACTATCAACTGTAAAATTTTGAAATTCTGAAAGTTGAAAGTCGATAGAAAAGAATTGCATTTTGATCGGAAAAGACAGTGGCTACGCACCCTTTGGGTCAAAAGAAATGCGGGAAAGGGCACACCCGCCAAATATCTTTCTGTTTACTGAGTTATATGGATCTTAGATACCGCTGGTCAGAGATGACCGGCGTTTTTCTTACTTTGAGAATCTACGTTCGTTCGAACTGTAATATTTTCTCTTGTTTTTTAAACGAGAACAGAGAACATACAGTCATAAAAACTTATCATAGGCGAGCCGTTCACTCCCCTGATACTTGATCACGCCGCAGTATTTGAAGCCGTTTTTCTCCAGGATATGCTGCATCCTCTTATTAGGATATGCGGTATCGATCCGGAGGTAGTCCACGCCTTGCTCGATACACAGTTTTTCTGCAAGAGAAAACGAGGCCTCTGAGAGCCCTTTTCCGCAGAAGATTTTGCGAAAAGCCATCCTGTGTATAACGGCGTAGTTTTTTTCGGACCGCCAGCTGCCGTTGATGCTTTCGTAGGCGGGTTCTCCTGAAAAGTCAATGCACATATATCCCGCGATGGCGCCGTCCACTTTCAGGACATAACCTTTTTGGCTGAGGATGTCGTCCTTTACGGTATCACGGTTCGGATAGTCATCCGTCCACTGGACAAAGCCCTGCTCCCTCTGGAATCTGCGCCCGTCGGCAAGGATGTCCCAGCAGACATCGATATCACTGTTGTTTGCTGATTCTAATATGTTCATGATCGTCTACTCCGTACTATCGTCTTTTACTCTATGCAGGATTATACCATTTCAGGGACTGTGTGTCACGGAGCTGATGAGAGAATGCCCCGGCAGCAGCTTTGTTGAAATACAAGGACAGGGGAAAGGCGATCAAGGAGAAAGACGATCGCCGTTGACGGCACTGTGGGAATCCGCTACAATATCATTTGGGCAGGACGGGGGGATATTCGCGATGACGGTGGTATCCGTTCTTCCTGCTGATCTTATAGGAAAAGGAGAATCATTATTATGGCAAATCCAGTTGTTACATTTGAAATGGAAAACGGCGATATCATGAAAGCGGAACTCTATCCGGAGATCGCGCCGAATACGGTAAAGAATTTTATCTCACTGGTAAATAAAGGGTTTTATGACGGGCTGATCTTTCACCGTGTGATCCGTGGCTTTATGATCCAGGGAGGATGCCCGGACGGAACAGGAATGGGCGGCCCGGGATATTCGATCAAAGGCGAGTTCTCCCAGAACGGTTTCAAGAATGATCTGGCGCATGATCCGGGAGTCCTCTCCATGGCACGTGCCATGCATCCGGATTCAGCGGGAAGCCAGTTTTTCATCATGCACGAGAAGTCTCCCCATCTTGACGGAGCGTATGCGGCTTTTGGAAAGATCACAGAGGGAATGGACGTTGTAAATAAGATCGCGGAGACCGCGACAGATTACAGCGACCGTCCGCTGGAGAAACAGGTGATGAAGAAAGTTACTGTGGAGACGTTCGGAGAAGAGTACGGTGAGCCGGAGACAGTGTGACATATGTGTCAGGAAGCCGGTATGAGATCAATATGGAACTGGTATGAAATCGGTATGAAGCCGACGTAAAACCTGCATAAAGCCGGCATAAATCTGACAGGAGCCGTGTACGCTGCAACACGGCTCCTGTGATGTTTACAGATATTTTATAAATTTAACACAATTATTAGCACTCATCTTTAAAGAGTGCTAATTTTCTATTGACTTTTAAAATCCCGTGAGCTAGAATGTCTTTTAGGCATAAGATACAGCCTTTGGCAGCTTGAAAAAAGGCTGATATGATATCAAAATGTATTTTAAAGGAGTGTTAGACATGGAAGTAAAGAAAGGCAACTTATCCATTGACAGCGAGAATATATTCCCGATCATAAAGAAATGGGTGTACTCGGATCACGATATTTTCGTGCGTGAGCTGGTATCCAACGGATGTGACGCGATCACAAAACTGAAAAAGCTGGATATGATGGGAGAGTATGAACTCCCGGAAGGATATAAGCCGAAGATCGAGGTCATTGTCAACCCGGAAGAGAAGACGATGAAGTTTATCGATAACGGTCTGGGAATGACTGCGGATGAGGTAGAAGAGTATATCACTCAGATCGCATTCTCCGGTGCGACCCAGTTCCTTGAGAAATATAAAGACAAGACCACAGAGGACGATATGATCGGACACTTTGGTCTGGGATTTTATTCTGCATTTATGGTAGCGGACGAGGTGCAGATCGATACCCTTTCCTATAAAGAGGGGGCGGCGCCGGTACACTGGGCGAGCCAGGGCGGTACGGAGTACGAGATGCAGGAGGGGAACAAGACCACGGTCGGATCTGAGATCACACTTTTCCTGAACGAGGACAGCCTGGAGTTTGCAAATGAGTACCGTGCGAGAGAAGTGCTGGAGAAATACTGTTCCTTCATGCCGGTGGAGATCTTTCTTTCCAAGGCGAACGCGGAGCCGGAATACGAGACCATCGACGAGGAAGACCTTCTGGATACGGATACAGTGATCGAGCATATCGAGGAGGCTCCGACAGACGCAGGGGCTGGCGAAGAAGGAAAAGAGGATGGAGAGAAGGAGCCGCCGAAGAAGAAAGTCAAGATCGTGAAGCGTCCGGTTTCCCTGAGTGATACCCATCCGTTATGGGGCAAGAGCCCGAGCGAGTGTACGAAGGATGAGTACATTGCATTTTACAGAAAAGTGTTCATGGACTACAAGGAGCCTTTGTTCTGGATCCATCTGAACATGGATTATCCGTTTAATTTAAAAGGGATCCTGTACTTCCCGAAGATCAACTCAGAGTACGAGTCCATCGAAGGAACGATCAAACTGTATAATAACCAGGTGTTCATCGCGGATAACATCAAAGAAGTGATCCCGGAATTCCTGATGGTATTAAAGGGCGTTATCGACTGTCCGGACCTGCCGCTGAACGTTTCCAGGAGCGCGCTGCAGAACGACGGGTTTGTAAATAAAGTCGCAGATTATATCTCCAAGAAAGTTGCGGACAAACTGGTCGGGATGTTCAAGACAGACCGTGAGAATTACGAGAAATACTGGGATGACATCAGCCCGTTCATCAAGTTCGGATGCCTCAAAGATGAGAAGTTCGGCGAGAAGATGAAGGATTCTATGATCTATAAGAATCTGGAGCACAAGTACCTGACACTGGAGGATGTGATCAAAGAGAGCAAGGGCGAGACAGCCGAAGGTGAGGATAACGACGCTGAGGCTCAGGCAGCAGGTGAAGCGGCAGAGAGCACAGATGGACAGACAGAAGAGGCGAAGACAGAAGGTGCGGATGCTGTGGAGGACGAGAACAAGGAAGAGGAGAAGACCAGGATCTACTATGTGACCGACGAGGTACAGCAGAGCCAGTACATCAACATGTTCAAGTCCCAGGGACAGGACGCGATCATCCTGTCACACAATATTGATTCCGCGTTTGTGACTTATCTTGAGCAGAAGCATCAGGATATCGAGTTCCTGCGGATCGACGCGGATGTTCATGAGTCCCTGAAAGATGAAGTGGCGGAAGATGAGAAGGAAGAATTTAAGAAGACTTCTGACAGCCTGGTCGAGATTTTCCGCAAAGAGCTGAACAACGACAAACTCGATGTGAAAGTGGAGAAGCTCAAAGACGACAAAGTCGCTTCCATGGCAGTCCTTTCCGAGCAGGAGAGACGTATGGCGGAGATGATGAGGATGTACGGCATGAACGGAATGGATCCGTCTATGTTCGGAAGCCAGGCGACTCTGGTGCTCAACGCAAACCATCCGCTGGTGAAATTCCTTGTGGAGCACAAGCGCAGCAAGAATGTACCGGTCATCTGTAAACAGCTCTACGACCTGGCGATGCTGGCCCACAAGCCGCTGAGCCCGGAAGAGATGACGGCGTTTGTCCAGAGGAGCAACGAGATCATGCTTCTCCTTACAAAATAAAGCGTTTCGACAGCCCATGATACAGCAAAAGATCACGGTACAGCGAAAGATAATGGCGTAACAGAGAGTGAAAACAGCAAGATCCCGGGAGAGAGGTCCGAATACAGAGGATACTCTTCCGGGATCTTTTTCTGATCTTATTTCAATGTTATTTCGGTTTTACTTCCGTTTTCTCACAGTTCTTTTTCAAAGTCGAGCCCCTTCCGGAGGAGAAATTTTTCTGCCATCTCATCCCATGCGCGTTCGAGTGACTTATCCATGGTAAATGTCTTAAACGATGTGCCGGTCACGCAGGTAAGGCGTGTCCCGTCGTAATGGATGTTGAGATAGAGACCCTGCACCTCCTGCGGGGTTACGGGAAGTGAGTTCCGTGAGATGAGCTGTTCGATATTTTTCGGGGACAGGCTGAACACGAAACGGAAACTTAAAGGCGTCTTTTTCCCGCGGATCACGGCGAAACAGTGCTCGCGCACATTTTTCCAGAAGGAGTATTCCGGAAGTTCTGCTCCGGGATCGAAAAAATCCTTCTGGATAAAACCGTCGATGCGGAATGTATTGAAGGTCACGATCTCTCCCTCGATGAAGCAGAAACTGTCAAAGGTATCTTTTAAGAAGAGATGAGACGTGGATGATTTCAAGTCAGTTAAGGTCAATGCTATCATATCTGTGGTTCCTCTCTGTGTTCCCGGCGCAGGACCTGTATCAGGTATGGAAAGGTCAGCTGGCGCAGCCCGCACTGTACGCATCAGCACCGGTGTGTACCTGTCCATCATAACACAACATTGACTTTTAAAGGTAAAAAAAGTATTATAAACCTATGAAAAAAATGAGCAGAAAACAAAGAAAAATGTTTCTCCTCTGTGGCGGCTGTGCCGCTGTGCTCCTACTGGCAGCAGGGATCGTGTACGGCGTCACCCGGTTTACCTCTTCAGGAGCGGACACGGAGGAAGGGATCGCATATATCAAAGCAGCAGAAGCGGAAGACATCACCGTGATCGAGCAGAAGATCGCCCAGCTTGAGAGCCAGGACGGCGGGGAGGAGGATACGCGCAGTGCCAAAGAAAAGTTCGCAAGTTCTGTGGTGATGGGAGATTCGATCACAGAAGGTCTTGTGGAATATGATGTGCTGAGTGCCTCCAGTGTCGTCTCAAAGATCGGAGTGCATCTCGATGAACTGGACGACCAGGTGGCCCAGGTGAAAGAACTGAACCCGCAGGTCATCTTTCTCACGTTCGGGATGAACGATATCATCGAGGACGGAGAGGATACGGAGCAGTTCCGGTCAGATTATGAAGCACTGGTAAAACAGATCCAGGAAGAGGTGCCGGACGCGCACATTTTTGTCAACTCGATCTTCCCTGTCCTTGATACGGCGGTGGAAAACGAGCCGGCTCTTGAGCGGATCAGCGAGTATAACACGGTACTGTCGGAGATGTGTACGAAGCTGCAGATCGGTTTTATAGACAATACGGAACTCGTGTCCGACCAGTATTATGAGGAAGACGGGATCCACTTTAAAGCGGGGTTCTATCCGCTGTGGGCGGACCGGATGGCGGAGGTGGCATCGTTATGATGGAGAAGAGACCCGGGCTGCCGGAGGTGGCAAAATATATCGTACTGGCAGTTATCCTGATCTACGTGGTCGTTCTGATGCTTTTTACCAGCGGGAGCAACAAGTCTTTTGAACAGGTGTCGGAAGCCGTGAGCGCGTCCATCGATACGGAAAACCTCACAGAGATGAGTGAACGGATGCTGAAACGGAATTTCGGGCTGAACAGCGCGGACTATGACGGTGTGATGTACTATGCGTCAGAATCCAGCATGTCTGTGGAGGAAGTGCTTCTGATCAAGGTGAAGAGCAGGGAGCAGATCCAGGAAGTCACAGACGCCCTTGATGAGAGGACCCAGGCGCGGATCGCGGCCTTTGAGGGATATGGATCCGATGAGGTAAGGCTGCTCGAAGACGCTCAGCAGAGCGTGCGGGGCAGGTTTATCTTCTTCGCGGTATCATCACAGGCCGGAGAATACAGGTCTGTGTTTGACAGTAGTCTGTAGGGGAGAGGGAAAGAGAACATGGTATTCAGCAGTATTACTTTTTTGTTTCTGTTTCTGCCGGCGGCGCTGGCAGTTTACTATATCATTCCGGAAAAATGGAAGAATATCGTATTGCTCGCTGCGAGCATTCTGTTCTACGCGTGGGGAGAGCCGGTCTATGTGATCCTGATGGTACTCTCCATTCTCCTGAACTATTTCTGCGGTCTCGATATAGACCGGAAATCTGATGATCCGGTGAAGGCAAAGCACAGTGTTGTCTTTGCCGTCGCCGCGAATGTGGCTATCCTTGCTTTTTTCAAGTATTATGCATTTGTCCTTGATATGCTGAGCGGGATCCTTCCTGTGGAGATCCCGTACCGGGAACTCCCTATGCCGATCGGCCTGTCTTTCTATACGTTTCAGAGCCTGACATATATCATTGATGTTTACAGGAAAAAGACAGGGGCGCAGAAAAATATCCTGAATTATGCGCTGTATATCGCCATGTTCCCGCAGCTGATCGCAGGACCGATCGTGCGGTATGTGGATATAGAAGAACAGCTCACGAACAGAAGGACCAGCGCGGCAAAGCTTGGGCAGGGGGCGATGCTCTTTATCAGAGGACTTGCGAAGAAGGCGGTCATCGCCAACATGACCGGAGAGATATTCCAGCAGATCTCAGATATGCCGGCGAGCCAGATGTCCATGCTCATGGCATGGCTCGGGTGTATCTCGTATGCATTTCAGATCTATTTTGATTTCAGCGGATATTCCGATATGGCGCTGGGACTGGCGCGGATGTTCGGATTTGAGCTGAAGAAGAACTTTGACTATCCGTACATCTCCCAGAGTATCACAGAGTTCTGGCGCAGATGGCATATCTCCCTGAGCTCCTGGTTCCGGGAGTATGTCTATATCCCGCTGGGAGGAAACCGGTGCTCCGCGGTGAGGAACATCGTGAACCTGATGATCGTGTGGACGCTCACAGGAATGTGGCACGGAGCAGCCTGGAATTTTATCGTGTGGGGCGTTTACTACGGCGTGATCATCGTGATGGAGAAATATGTATACGGCGCATCACTTGATGAACTGCCAAAGCCGGTGAGGCATATTTATTCCCTTGTGCTCATCCTGATCGGCTGGGTGTTCTTTTTCAGTCCCAGCATCGGATATGCTCTCCGCTATCTGGCGGCGATGTTCGGCGGAGGCGCAGGGATCGCGGATAAAGGGGCGTGGTTTGTGCTCTTTTCCCACTGGCTTTTATACCTTCTTGCTGTGCTGGGATCGACCCGGATCGGATATGCGCTCGTCCGGGGGATCACGGGAGCGTGGAAGAGCCGGAGGGCACGGACTGCGGCGACAGTGGTCGTGTATTTCGGGATGTACTTTATCTCGATCGCATATCTTGTGACAGGAAGCTATAACCCGTTTTTGTATTTCAGATTTTAAGGTGGAGATATGAGAAGCAGAAAAAGAAAGAACGGCAGGACAGAGAGCCTGATCGGAAAGATCTTCATATTGGTCCTTCTTCTGGTGGCGGTCATCAACCTGGTCATCCCGGACAGGGAGAGTTCGGATGCGGAGAACAGAGTGCTGGCATCCATGCCGAAATTCAACTGGTCGACGATCGTGACGGGAGATTTTGCAGAACAGTTTGAAAACTATCTGAGCGATCAGTTCATGGCGAGGGATGCACTGCGGGGGGCAAAGGTGACTGCGGACCGGATCGGCGGAAGCCGGATGGAGAACGGAGTGCTGATCGGAAAAGGCGGACAGCTCCTCCAGGATATCCAGGTGGCGGACCAGGAAGACCTTTCGGCAAACCTGGAATCCATCAGGAGTTTTAAAGACTCTTATCCGGATATCCCGGTCAATATGATCCTCGTGCCGGATGCGGCGTGCGTGCTCAGCGACAGCCTGCCCGCTCTTGCTTCTGTGGAGGATCAGACACAGATGATCAGTATGGTCCAGAGGGAATTGGGGGATTCTGTGAACTGGATCGACGCTGTGTCTGTATTGAACAAGCACAAAAGTGAAAAGATATATTATAAAACAGACCAGCACTGGACTGCGCTTGGAGCGTTCTATGTCTTCCAGAGCGCGGCGCCAACCCTCGGGATCGGCGAGGATGTCTCGGACAAGTATGTGTCTTATGCGGTCTCCAATGATTTTACCGGAAGGCTCGCGGCGCGCAGCGGCGTGGGGCTGGGGGAGAAGGAGCAGATCGATATCTACGCACCGACCCAGGGGGACAATGACCTGATCGTAAATTATGTAGATGAGGGAAAGCGGACCACGTCTCTGTATGATTCGTCCAAGCTGCAGTCCAGAGATCAGTATGGAGTTTATCTGGGAGACAGCACATCTGTGTTGGATATCCGCACTGTCTCCACAAGTCAGGATCGTCTCCTTGTCATCAAGGATTCTTTTGCGAACTGTTTTATCCCGTTCCTGACGCCTTACTACAGAGAGATCGTGGTGGTGGATCCCAGATATTACAGCGGGACGGTCGAGGATCTTATGGACACCTACCGGATCACGGATGTGCTGTTCCTTTACAGCGGAAATACATTTTTTACAGATAACAGTATAAGCGGAGTGTTTGGCAGTGAGTAATCGGATCAGTGAAGAATTTCTACAGAAAAAGGAGCCTGTGAGGCTGAACAAATATTTGAGTGAGGCGGGAGTCTGCTCCAGACGGGAAGCTGACCGCCTGATCGAGAGCGGACGTGTGACCGTGGACGGAGAGAGGGCTCGGACCGGGATGAGGATCGTTCCGGGGCAGGTCGTGAAAGTGGGGCATAAAGTTGTCTCAAAGCAGGATGAGATGGTGGTCCTTGCCGTGAACAAGCCGAAGGGTATCGTCTGTACCGAGGAGCGGAGAGAGAGGAACAGTATCGTGAGATTCCTGGATTATCCGGTCCGGGTGACGTACATCGGAAGGCTGGATAAGGACTCCCACGGACTCCTTCTCATGACCAACAACGGGGATATCATCAACCGGATGATGCGCGCGGCGAACCGCCATGAAAAGGAGTACAAGGTGACTGTGGATCATGAGATCACGCCGGAATTTCTTGAGAAAATGGCATCCGGCGTCCCGATCCTTGATACAGTGACCAGACCCTGCGAGGTAAAGCAGATCGGGAAGTACACGTTTTTCATTATCCTGACCCAGGGGCTGAACCGGCAGATCCGCAGGATGTGCAGCGCCCTCGGGTACGAGGTCCGGGACCTGCTGCGGGTCCGGGTCATGAACATCCGCCTGGATGGTCTGAAGGACGGTCAGTACAGGAAACTGACGGATGAAGAGTTAGAGGGATTATATGAGCTGATCAAGGATTCTCCAGGAGAACCGGGACGGTAAAGGTGACCGGATGAAGGGGCATATGGAGAAACGCGGATCAGAAACAGAGAAAGTCGGCAGGAGGATAATAGACGATATGGCAGATAAGATGGCAAGGATGAAAGAACTCGTGGAACTCCTGAACAGGGCGAGGCGCGCCTATGAACAGGAAGACAAGGAGATCATGAGTAACTACGAATATGATCAGTTATATGATGAACTTCAGGGACTGGAACAGGAGCTGAACACGACTCTTGCTTCCAGCCCTACTGTTAATGTGGGGTATGAAGTGCTCAGTGAACTCCCGAAAGAGCGCCATGAGCGCCCCATGCTCTCCCTCGATAAAACGAAGGATGTGGAGCGTTTAAAAGAGTTCCTGGCAGACCAGAAGGCGGTGATCTCCTGGAAGCTGGACGGGCTGACCATCGTGCTGACTTACCGCGGAGGGAGCCTTGAAAAAGCCGTGACCCGCGGAAATGGTGAGGTGGGGGAGGTCATTACCGGCAATGCCAGGGTGTTCCAGAACATCCCGCTCTCCATCCCCTATCAGGGAGAACTCGTTCTCCGTGGGGAGGCGGTCATCGGATATAAGGAGTTTGAGAAGATCAATTCGCAGATCGAGGACGTGGACGCGAAGTATAAAAATCCGCGGAACCTGTGCAGCGGTTCTGTACGCCAGCTCAACAATGAGATCACGGCGAAGCGGAACGTCCGGTTCTATGCTTTTACCCTGGTGAGGGCGGACGGAGTGGATTTCCACAACTCCAGGATGTATCAGATGGACTGGCTGAAAGGACAGGGATTCGATGTGGTGGAACATCACCCTGTCACAAGGGAGAGTATCGATGGGGAAGTGAAATGGTTTTCCGAGCATATCTCGGAAAACGACGTGCCTTCCGACGGGCTGGTACTTGTCTATGACGACATTGCCTATGGCGAATCGCTGGGGGCGACAGCGAAGTTCCCCAGGGACTCCTTCGCTTTTAAGTGGGCGGACGAGATACGGGAGACCACCCTCCTGGAGATCGAGTGGAGCCCGTCCAGGACAGGGCTGATCAACCCGGTGGCGATCTTTGAACCTGTGGAACTGGAGGGCACGACAGTGAGCCGTGCCAGCGTCCATAACATCAGTATCATGGAAGAACTGGAACTGGGCGTGGGAGATACGATCCAGGTCTACAAGGCAAATATGATCATCCCTCAGATCGCGGAAAACCTGACGCGCAGCGGTGTGAAGGATATCCCGGATGCCTGTCCGGTGTGCGGTGGTCCGACCCAGATCCGGATGGAGAACGAGACAAAGACACTCTTCTGTGCAAATCCGAAATGCCAGGCGAAGCATGTAAAGGCGTTCGCACTGTTCGCGAGCCGGGATGCCATGAACATTGAAGGACTCTCGGAGGCGACCCTGGAAAAGTTCATCATGAATGGGTTCGTGAAGGACTTTACGGATATCTTCCATCTGGAACGCTATGAGGATGAGATCAAGAGCATGGACGGATACGGTGAGAAATCTTACCAGAATCTTCAGGCCAGCATCCAGAATGCCCGTGTGACAACACTGCCGCGGCTGGTATACAGCCTTGGCATCCCCAATATCGGGATCGCCAATGCGAGGATGATCTGCCAGGCGCTGGGAAATGACCCGGAGCGCGTGGCGGATGCCACAGAGGAAGAACTGGATGAGATCCAGGGCGTGGGCGAAGTCATCGCAAAGACGTTTGTGGAATATTTTGCAGACGGGGAACACAGGGAGATATTCCGCCGGCTTCTTGAAGAAGTGGAGATCCCGGAGGAGGAAGCACCATCAGGAGGACAGAGTTTCAGCGGAATCAATTTTGTGATCACGGGAAGTGTGGAGCATTTCGCCAACCGCAGGGAGGTGAAAGAAGAGATCGAGAAGCGGGGCGGAAAGGTCACGGGGAGTGTGACATCGAAGACGAATTATCTCATCAATAATGATGTGAACTCAACTTCATCAAAAAACCGGAAGGCAAGGGAACTTGGCATTCCGATCATATCAGAGGAGGAATTTATGAAGATGCTCGGCTGAACGCAGACAGGCTTGAAAATTCCGGGCTGGAAAGGAACAGGAAAGAGGAAGAGACAGGAAAGGCAGGGATGGCGTGAATTTTAAGACAGCCAAATTAAAAGAAAAACTACTGGAAAAACTCAATGAAACTTTAAAGGCGGTGCTCCCGATCATAGCGATCGTATTGTTTTTGTGCTTTACGATCGCTCCGGTTGAGCCGGGGATACTGCTGGCATTTCTCTTAGGAGCAGTGCTCCTGATCGCGGGAATGATGTTCTTCACGCTCGGGGTGGACATGTCTATGGCACCCATCGGTGAGAGTGTGGGAACCTGTATGACGCAGACGAAAAAGCTGTGGCTGATGGTTCTCTTAAGCTTCGTTCTCGGATTTATCGTAACCATATCTGAACCGGATCTGCAGGTTCTTGCAGAGCAGGTGCCTTCGGTGCCGAACATGGTCCTTGTGCTGTCCGTGGCAGCAGGTGTAGGACTCTTTCTAGTGGCATCACTTCTGCGTATGCTTTTTAATATCACACTTGCACATATGCTGATCGTGCTGTATATTATCGTGTTCGCACTGGCGTTCCTGGCGCCGGGGGATTTCATCGCAGTGGCGTTTGATGCGGGAGGAGTGACGACGGGACCCATGACCGTGCCGTTTATCATGTCGCTGGGTATCGGTATCTCTGCGATCCGAAGCGATGAGAGGGCGGAGGACGACAGTTTCGGTCTGGTGGCGCTGTCCTCTGTAGGACCGATCCTTTCCGTTCTGGTGCTGAGCCTGATCTATCGCCCGGAGAGCGCGGAGTATACTCCGAGCAGTATCCCGGATATCAGTGACTCGGTGGAACTGTGGAAGATCTTTGCGGAAGAACTGCCGGATTATATAGGAGAGATGGCGGTCTCCCTGCTTCCGATCATCGTGTTCTTCGTGGTCTTCCAGATGGTCTTCCGGCGGATGCAGAAGAGGATGCTCATCCGAGTGGCGGTTGGTATGGTGTATACCTATGCTGGTCTGGTGCTTTTTCTTACGGGAGTCAATGTCGGGTTTATGCCGGCGGGAAATTATCTGGGACAGATCCTGGCAGACAATCCGTATAAATGGGTCATCGTACCGATCGGGATGATCATCGGGTATTTCATCGTGCGTGCGGAGCCGGCAGTGTTTGTTCTGACAAGACAGGTGGAGGGCATCACTTCCGGGACGATCACGGCAGGAGCCATGAGCATGAGCCTTTCGGCGGGGGTGGCAGTATCACTGGGGCTTGCGATGGTACGCGTTCTGACCGGGATATCTATATTCTGGTTTATTATTCCGGGGTATGTGCTGGCACTGGCGCTCTCCTTTTTGTCCCGAAGATATTTACTGCGATCGCCTTTGACTCGGGAGGTGTCGCATCCGGACCGATGACTGCGACTTTTCTCCTGCCCTTTGCCATGGGCGCCTGCGTGAGCGTGGGAGGAGATATCGTAACGGACGCGTTCGGCGTGGTGGCGATGGTCGCAATGACGCCGCTGATCACGATACAGATCCTGGGACTTGTATATGAGATCAATTCCAGACGTCTTGAGAAGCAGGAGACAGCCAAAGCAGCGGCGGAGTCCGTGCAGCTTCCGGACGACGAGATCATAGAACTTTAATGACTACGTGAGGTGTAGATATGAGTGGATTATATTGGATGATGACGATCACAAAAAGGTCGATGGGAAAAAAGCTGATCGCCTGCTATGAGGAAAACGGTCTCGTGTCAGTGCTCTGTATGCTGGCTCAGGGAACTGCGACCAGTGAGACGCTGGATTATCTCGGGCTGGAGGTGACAGAAAAGACGGTCACTATGGCGGTGGTATCGGATGAGGCATGGAAAACGGTGCGGAGGGAGCTGGAGGAACGATTCCGGATCGACGTGCCGGGGACAGGGATCGCATTTCTGATCCCACTGTCCAGCGTGGGAGGCAGGAAGGTGTTCCGGTTTCTGACGGATGGACTGGACTACGAGAAAGGAGAGGAGAGCGAGATGAAAAATACAAAATATGAACTGATCGTTGTGGTGGCAAACCATGGTTACAGTGAGGAAGTGATGGACGCAGCCAGGGCAGAGGGCGCGGGCGGCGGAACCGTTATCCATGCAAGAGGGACCGGCCTGGAGAAGGCGGAGAAATTTCTGGGTGTGTCCATCGCGGATGAGAAGGAGATGATATTTATCGTTTCCAAGGCGGAGCAGAAGAACCGGATCATGAGATCGATCATGGAGAACGCGGGGCTGGAGAGCAAGGCGAGATCGGTGGTGTTCTCGCTGCCGGTGACGGATACGGCAGGTCTCAGGCTGCAGGAGGTACAGTAGAGGAGCGGACTGCAGCATGGTCAAAAATTATGTCGGCGCTGTCAGCGGCACAAGTGTGCTGCGCTGAACGCGGGACTGATTTAGAAAAAGTTCATTTGTATAACTCTGACAGGTGTACTATAATGATAAAGAGGCGTCAGTGCATTCTGGCGCCGCTACTATATTGACAGGAAGGGATAAATTATGTCAGATCACGATTTTATCATATTAGATGAGGAAGAGACAAAAGACGGCTCCTCATCAGGACATGAGTCTTCAGAGAACAAGAAGACGGAAGTGACTGCTTCAGAGCAGAAGAAAGAGAAGGACGACGATGGATACGAGAAGATCTGCTTTATCTGCCACCGCCCTGAGAGCGTGACCGGGAAGATGATCGAACTGCCTAACAATATCACGGTATGCCCGGACTGTATGCAGAGGAGTTTTGACGCGATGAACAACGGTTCCATAGATCTGAACCGTCTGATGAACATGCCGGGGGTGCAGTTCTTTAATATGTCGGACCTTGAGAATATGCAGCCGAAGCCCCAGAAGATCAAGAAGAAAAAGGAAAAGCCGAAGGAGTTCCATCAGCTCGATATCAAAGCTATCCCGGCGCCGCACAAGATCAAGGCAAGACTGGACGAGTATGTGGTGGGCCAGGAATATGCAAAAAAGGCGATGTCTGTCGCAGTATATAACCACTACAAGAGAGTGGCGACGGACACGATGGATGATATCGAGATCGAAAAGTCAAACATGCTCATGATCGGACCGACGGGAAGCGGGAAGACCTACCTGGTTAAGACGCTGGCGCGCCTCCTGGATGTGCCGCTCGCCATTACGGATGCGACATCTCTCACAGAGGCGGGGTACATAGGCGACGATATCGAGAGCGTGGTATCAAAACTTCTTGCCGCTGCGGACAACGATGTGGAGCGCGCCGAGCAGGGGATCATCTTTATCGATGAGATCGACAAGATCGCGAAGAAACGGAACTCCAACCAGAGGGATGTGAGCGGAGAGTCTGTTCAGCAGGGGATGCTCAAGCTTCTGGAAGGAAGTGAGGTGGAGGTGCCCGTGGGAGCGAACAGCAAGAATGCTATGGTGCCTCTGACTACGGTAAATACGAAGAACATCCTCTTTATCTGCGGCGGTGCATTTCCGGACCTGGAAGAGATCATCAAAGAGAGGCTCCAGAAGAAGACATCTATGGGATTTAACGCGGAACTGAAGGATAAATATGAGCATGATAAGGATCTGCTGTCCAAAGTGACAGTAGAGGATCTGAGAAAATTCGGTATGATCCCGTAGTTCCTGGGACGTCTGCCGATCATCTTTACCCTGAAGGGGCTGGATAAGGATATGCTCGTGAAGATCTTAAAGGAGCCGAAAAACGCGATATTGAAACAGTATCAGAAGCTTCTCGCCCTGGATGAAGTCAAACTGGATTTTGACGACGGAGCGCTGGAAGCGATCGCGGAGAAGGCGATGAAGAAAGATACCGGAGCGCGTGCGCTGCGTGCGATCATTGAAGAATTCATGCTGGATATCATGTACGAGATCCCGAAGGATGACAGCATCGGACAGGTCACCATCACCAGAGAATATATCGAGGGGACAGGCGGACCGATCATACAGCTGCGGGGGCAGGAAGTGCCGCGGCTGGAGTAAGGAACTGTAAAAAGTCAGGTCTGTTTGAGGATTGGATACGGAATATTTTGAAGTGTTTATACAATTGCAGCAGGTACCGTGTACTTTTGCAAAAGTACACGGTACCTGTTAATTTTTTGTCATAATTGCCGCATTGTCTCAAATGTATTGTACAGATTGAGCTGCCCGTATCCCCATTCGCGGTTCGGATATTCCATGATATCGGGACGGACAGCGCCGAGGATCAGAAGGCTTTTGATCTGGTAGGAATCAATGCCCGGAACGTCCTGGTCGTAGATCAGCCATTCCAGCATCAGCGCTACGGCGCCGGCGGTGACCGCGGCGGAGACGCAGGAACCGGAGCGGGCGGCAAAGCGCCCTCCGGGAAGCGCGCCCCGGACATCTACGCCCGGGGCGGTGATGTCGGGATTGATGCGCTGCGACCGAGTGTATCCTCTGCCGGACTCCTGAGAGAGCGCGCCGGTGCTCCCGTTGTACCAGGACACGATCACCGGGCTGTCGGTGTTGGCAGGGCTGGTGAGCGTGTAATAAGGGTCCGCTTCCAGAAAATAGACTTCCCCGCTCAGAAATTCCGTGAGCGGGAGCCACATGTGGAAATTTCCATCAATGGAGGCCAGGGGCTCTACGATGATCTTCCAGATGCCCGGTGCGGGAGCCTGGAAGCGGAAGAATACCAGCTCAGATGTGCTTTTTTCGACAAGGAGCCGGTAATCTACAGAGACCTTTGTCTTTTCGAACAGAAAATCGATCTCAGCACCTGCCCCTGCCCGGAAGGGGATCCGCGAGGTGCTTTCCCCGGAGGGCGAGATCATGGAGATGGAAAAGACGTTGGGGATATCGCTCCAGAGTTCCAGGGAGAAGCCGGATACATTTTCTCCGACGCGCAGTTCTACAGTGCGGGAGTTGGTGCTGCTCTCGAGGGTGTCGTAATAATGATGCCGTTTGTCCGCTTCGTTCCCTGTGCCGATCACAGTGATCCGGTTGGCGCGGGTACTGTATCCCTCGATGAGAAAGGGGAAGGGGAGCGTGCCGATATGCCCGCCCATGCTGGTGCCGACGGTGATGCAGATGACCAAAGGCATTTTCAGTCTGTCAGCAAGGTCGTTGAGATATTTCAGTCCCAGCATCAGGTCTGTCTCCTGATAACAGACTGCGTCCCGGGGGATGAAGTAGTAATCGCGGAGATAATCCTTTGCCTGTTTCAGTTTGACCATGGCGATGGAAGCTTCCGGTGCGGCGCCGAGAAACTGCTCTTCGGCATTGGCGCCCCCTGCGGCAATGCCCGCAGCATAGGTCCCGTGCCCGCTTTCATCCCCGGATGGGACGAGAGAACGTGGATCCTCTGCCGCGAGCGCCGCGTTGATCATCTCTTCTGAAAATTCGCTTCCGTAGGCAAATCCTTCGGGCGGAGTCCCGCTCTGCTCGGTCTGATCCCAGATCGCTGTGATCCGTGTGCTGCCGTCAAGGTTCCGGAACACTGCATTTTCATAGTCTATCCCGCTGTCCAGGAAACCGATGAGCACACCCTCTCCTTTTAACTGCAGCGTGGGGTAGTTCTGTATGGGGAGGATACCTGCCTGGTTCAGTGTCTCCAGGCTGAGCGGTGAATAGCATTTGGGGATGGAATTGTAAGAAAACCGGGTGAGGGTCACAGGTTCGGCATCCTCTTTGGGAAGATAGATACATTTATAGTCAAAGCCGGCATCCTGCTCACACTGCCCGTCGCGCATGATGCTGTCAAAAAAGGGTGTCCGCACGTGATTCCCGATGAAGTCCCGGTAATCTTCGGACAGAATGTGTTCCCGGCATGTTTCAAGATCAGCCATAGTCTCTACCTGCGGAGAAAAAATCTTATCAGAACATATGCCCTGTACAGAAAAAATATGCCTGAAACAAGCCGGCGCAGCGGGTACGCATGCGGGCGGCGGTCAGGTGCCAGCTGTAAGAAACAGGCTGGTTAAAAAAGTATAAATTAATCCGGGAAGCGGTTGAAGATAGCAGATAATGGGGTATAATGAGTATAAGTCAAAAATGTGATGGCTCAGCCTGTGCCGGCGGCGTGCATCAGGCGGATTCGACAGGCGCGACGGCTGAGGCGGCAGAAGTGATGCCGAAAGAAGGGAGAACGGAAAGATGAAAGATTTTTTTGAAGATTTAGGAAAGCGTCTCGGTGAGACGGCAGAAACAATGTCAAACAAAGCAGGCGACGCGATCGAGATCCAGAAACTGAAAAGTCAGATCCGCAGCCTAGCAAGAGGAAACGCGGTGGATCTGATGGAACTTGGCAAGACGATCTATGACCGTTTCAAAGCGGGCGAGGAGGTTGAGGAGTCAGCAAAAGGACTCTGTGAAGCGATACAGAACCGCGAGGCGAGCATGGAGAATTACGAGAAGAAGATCGCCAGGATCAAGGGCGCGTCCGAATGCGGAAACTGCGGGAAAATGGTTGCAAGAGATATGTCCTTCTGTCCATACTGCGGGGAGAAGATCGATACAGCCATATATGATGCGGAAGTGGCAGAAGAGGATTTTGAAGAAGAAGGATATGCGGATGTCGTAAGGGAGAAAGCGGCAGATGCAGCAGAGATGGTAGCAGAGAAAGCTGACGAGGCTGCAAAGAAAGCGGGAGACATGGCAGAGAAAGCCGCGCAGAAGACCGGCGATATGGCGGAGAAGGCGGCTCAGAAAGTCGGCGAAGCGGCGGAGAAGGCGGCAGACAGACTCAATGAGGCTGCGGAGAAGATCAAGAATACGCCGGAGGATGCGGGGGAGTAAGATAAACGGTCTAAGGCAGGTATCGTGATGAAAAGATTATGGTTTCTCGGAGAAAGCGCGGTGCTGTTCGGAGCAGACCAGCTTATGAAGACCTATGTGGAACAGAATTTTGACAGGGGCGAAGAGAAGAAGCTGACGGACCGGATCGTGCTGCGCAGGGTACACAACAGGGGAATGTGTCTGAACCTGCTTGAGGAGGAACCGGGGGCAGTAAAATATCTGTCCCTGTTTTCCGCATCTGTCCTGACTCTTGTCTATGCTCTGAGTCTGATGCGGAAGAAAGGATTCTGGAGAAAGAAAGGGCTTGCGCTTATGGCGGCGGGAGCCTGGAGCAACACGTTCGACCGGTGTGCCCGGGGGCATGTGGTGGATTATATCGGTTTCCGCAGTGAGAATAAAAAGATCTCAGACGTTACATACAACCTGGGAGATTTCTTTATCGCAGCGGGCGGTGTGACTGCCCTTTTGGCATCTTTGTCAGTGAATGTCACATCGAAGAAAAAGAACGGAAGAAAGAGCAGAGCGGAAGAAGAACCTGCGGAACAGTGAAAGGATAAAACAGCGAAAATACGGAGAAGACCGGTGGACGGGAAGTAGTCCTCCGGTCTTTTCCTGCTTCCGGGGTTGACAGCCCGTTGGTCTTGCTTTAAACTAATCTTACAAATGTAAGAAAATGAACGGCCCGGTATCGGGATATGGGATCGCAGGAGGATACCGGAAAAAGGAGCGTAAGATGTACAGGCGGAGGCAGGTTTTAAGATGGATGGCAGCTGCTGCGGCAGCAGCCCTTCTGGCGGGATGTGCAGGAGATGCGGACCACAGTGGCAAGGGAGAAGAAACAGAGACAGGAAAGACGGACGAGAGCGGGGCAGCGGAAAAAGGGTATGATCTGCCTGTTGATGAAGAGGAAACGGAAGCGGCACAGGAAGACTGCACAGAGATGCTGTCTCTGGCCGCAGATGTCTGTCCGGAGATCCTGGAGGAAACTCCGGTGCTGCTGTCAGATGACATGACGGAACAGGCAGCGGAGGCGGTCGCCGGCGAGGGAGTTCCGGCAGCAGGTACGGATCTGTACCGGGGGCTGAAGAACTATGATCTCATGGAGCGGTTCCTGAGGGACTGCGAGAGTGGAAGATCGGGAAGTATCGTGACATATGAGATCTACGATGACGGCAGGATCGGCCGGAAAAAGTTTATCTGCGACGGGGAAGACATGTATCTGTTCGCTGTGACCGCATCCTGGAAGGACGGGCAGGCAGTGCTGGGGGACGTCTCATATTCCCGGATGCGGGAGTGGAGTTTCACAGAGAAAGGCTGGTTCTTTTATGAACTCTGTACACCGGAATATCCGGAAGTGACGGAGGTGATCTATTCCAATGCCATGATGAGGGTGGTCCCTCTGGAGGAAGAATATGCGAAAGTCACGGAAGCATTTCTGGAACCGGTCGCCTATAATGGGAACAACCTGTTCTGGACGGACTGGGATGCGGAACATATGGATGGGATCGATTACAACGGGCTGTTTGAATATCTCTATGAAGTGAGGACTGGAAAAGATTTTGATAAAACACAGTATCAGGACGGGATTCCCGGCGGACAGTTCGAGGAACTGATGACCGCAGCCCTTCCGGTCACGCCGGAGCAGCTCAGAGGATATGCGGCATATGATGCGGAAGAGGGAAGCTATGAATGGATCAGCCTGGGAGTTGGAAACAGGACTCTGGGACCGCTGACAGGTGCGATCCCGGAGGTGGTCGGCATGGAAGAAAACGGCGACGGATCCGTGACTCTGACTGTGGATGCTGTGTGCGAGAGTACAGCGGATGACGCGTTCCTGACACATTATCTGACGATACAGATGGATGAGGAGGATCAGGTGCGATATCTCTCAAATGTGGTAGCGGAAGGACAGGAGGATGCGCTCCCGGAGTATGTCTACCGGATACAGAGATGACGCGGCTGGAGTGACGCAGCAGATGGCGGAGAACGGGAGACTGATATGACGGAACTGGAGACAACTGATATAATGGGGGCATCCGATACCTGTTTTACACATCGGGGAAAGTGTGCTATGATATACAGGAACTCAAGTCAGACAGGAGAGACAGACAATGATACAGGACATACAGCCGCACCATTATGATAATCAGTACAGACCGGTCCCTCCCGACAGGGAAAGCTATGCGATGTATTATGAAGCGCGTACCGTGCTGGTGAAGCGCACAGCGGACGGGATCACGTTTCCGAAGTTTAAGGATCTGGAGCGGCTGAACGAGGAGATATATGAAGACTGGATATATCTCTTTACGATCGATGAGGAACGCTACTACCTTGTACAGGAGATCAACCGGGAACCCTTATCAGAATTTGCGATGGAGAACACGGAGATCTTCCGCAGCGCTGATCCCAGATACCAGTGTTTCGCAGGGATCACTGGATATCAGCTCCATAACTGGTACCGGGATCATAAATACTGCGGGCGATGCGGGCATCTGATGAAACGGGACGAAAAAGAACGGATGCTGTACTGCGGAGAGTGCAGGAATATGGAATATCCGAAGATCTGTCCGGCGGTCATCATCGGCGTGACAGACGGGAACCGGATCCTGATGTCAAAATATGCGGGAAGGGCATATAAGAAATATGCTCTGCTCGCAGGATTTACGGAGATCGGAGAAACGGTGGAAGAGACCGTGCAGCGCGAGGTCATGGAAGAGGTGGGGCTGAAGGTGAAAAATATCCGGTACTACAAATCCCAGCCATGGTCTTTCAGCGATACACTCCTGATGGGGTTCTACTGCGACCTGGATGGCAGCGGTTCCATTACACTGGACCGGGAAGAACTGGCTATGGCAGGGTGGTTTGAGCGAGAGGAGATCCCGGAAGTGACGTCCCACGAAAGTCTGACAAATGAGATGATCATGAGATTTAAGAACGGAGAGGTATAGGAGGTAACAGACTTATGAGAGCAGAATTTGATGACAGCCTTGTGACAGGAAATGAGATGATCGACGGACAGCACAGAGAGCTGATCGAAAAGATCAACAATCTTCTGGACAGCTGTGAGACGAGCAAGGACAAACTGGTGGCAGTGAAGACACTGGATTACCTTGCAGACTACACTGAATTCCATTTCGGAGAGGAAGAAAAACTCCAGGAATCCATTAATTATCCGGGGGTCAATGAGCATAAGAAAGAACATGACAAACTGCGCCAGGTAGTAAAAGACCTGTATGAGATGCTGGAGGAAGAGGAAGGACCTTCCGATGCGTTTGTAGAGCAGGTGAACAAGAACGTGATCGAATGGCTTTACAGGCATATCAAAGGATTTGACCGTTCAGTGGCAGAGTACAAGTTCATGAATGACAGCAGTGAGAGACTCTGATCAGTGGACTGTGTGCAGACCCGGCGGATAAAAATAAAAAAGAAAACAAAGAGAAAAAAGATCAGGGATGCGGCCACCGTGGCGGTCGGGTCCCTGATCTTTTTTTATCCTTTAGGGAAATCCTCTGCGTAGATCCTGATCAGTTCCAGTACGATCCGGCATGACGCATCCATTCCCTCTGCGGTGATATGCTCATACGGACCGTGGTAGCCGTGACCACCGGTGCCGAGATTGGGGCAGGGGAGCCCTTTGAAACTGAGCTGTGCCCCGTCGGTGCCGCCCCGGATCGGGAGGACGAGCGGTGTTACGCCGGCAGCATCACAGGCTTTTTTGGCGTTTTCGATCAGGTGCATGCAGTCTCCTATGATCTCAGACATATTGCGGTACTGATCTGTGATGGTCAGTGTCACGGTGCCGCGTCCCCATTTTCGGTTCATGGCATCGGCGGCCTTCTTAAGGCATTCCTTACGCTGCTCAAACCGGGCGGAGTCATGGTCGCGGATGATATACCGGAGCTGTGCCTGGGATACATCCCCCTTCATGTCGATGAGATGGTAGAAGCCTTCGTATCCTTCTGTCTCACGCGGCGTCTCGTCAGGCGGGAGAAGAGAGCTGATCTCCATGGCGACCAGGGAGGCATTTACCATGACATCTTTTGCGGAGCCGGGATGCACATTGACTCCACATATGTCAAAGACTGCTTTGGCGGCATTAAAATTTTCATACTGGATCTCTCCTTCCGTGTCTCCGTCCAGGGTGTAGGCAAAATCCGCGCCGAATGCCTCCAGATCAAAATGTTCTGCACCCATACCGATCTCTTCGTCCGGGGTAAAGGCGATGGAGAGAGGTCCGTGGGGAATATCATCTGTCAGGATCTGCTCTGCCACGGTCATGATCTCCGCGATCCCCGCCTTGTCATCCGCACCCAGGATCGTCGTCCCGTCACTGGTGATCAGGGTACGCCCTTTCAGGTCCTTCAGATGAGGAAACATCTCCGGGGAGAGGATGCGGCCGGAAGTCCCGAGGGGAAGGTCCCTGCCGTTATAATCTTCGTGGATCTCAGGGGAGATGTGACGGCTGCAGAAATCAGATACGGTATCAAGGTGGGCGATGAATCCCAGCGCCGGGCGGTCTTCATAACCCGGTGTAGGAGGGATATGGGCGTAGAGATAGCATTTTGTATCTACTTTTACGTCTGTGATCCCCATTGTGAACAGTTCGCGGCACAGATGCTGCGCCAGTTCAAACTGGCAGGAACTGGAAGGCACAGAAGAACTGTATTCATCGCTGGGGGTGCGTATCGCAGTATATTTTAATAATCTTTCAACCGGATTCATAAGGATCCTCCTTTCTGTGTGCGCTACTATTATATCATGAACCCGGAGCATGCATGAAGAGAAAATGAGTAATTGACACATTCAGGCCGAGATGATATTGTTTAAAATGGATTTTACACAGATTTAACAGTATGATAACAAAGGGGAAAAAGAAAAATGCAGAAGAGGCTTAAATCCATATCTTCCGCCATCCTGATCGGTGTTGTCAGTATTTTCCTTTTATTCAGCGGGCATACAGAGCAAGCTGAAAACTTGACAGGAGCAGGTAAGACAGGTGACCTGAGATTTATCGGGGGAGAACTTCAGCGTCCGGAAGAAAATAAGATATGTCTGGAAAGCGGGATGGCCGTCCTGACTTATCAGCCCTGCAGAGCGGCTAAATGCGCACAGAGGACAACGCACTTTGCCATGGCGGGAATCGTATTTGCCCTTTTCATCAGAAGGAGAAGGACCGGCGCGGTGTGTCTGGGCAGCGCCGCATTTCTCCCGGCGCAGTTTCTGTGCGAACTTTTGATACGACTGGAGAAGGACGGGAAAAAGCGTCTCCGTCCTTCCGGTGCATAAAAACGGCGGCAGCCTTTATTTACAGACCGGTCTCTTTGTGGACGGGACAGGGAGGAGAGGCTGAGCCAGCAGAAAGATGCGCGTGAGACTGCGCAAAAAAGGAGTTACTATGGATTTATCACTTGACTATTTTCTAAATAATATCATGGGGAACCCCATCCTGATGATCACAGTCCTGCTCACACTGGGCGTGATCTTTGTAAACGGATGGACGGACGCCCCGAATGCGATCGCCACCTGCGTGACAACGCGTTGTTTAAGTCCCCGCAGGGCGATTCTTATGAGTGCGGTATTTAATTTTCTGGGTGTGTTCATCATGACTCAGATCAACAGCTCGGTCGCTTCCACGATCAGCAACATGGTGGATTTTGGAGACAGTACACATGAGGCTATGATCGCGCTCTGCGCGGCGCTGGTGTCTATCGTGGTGTACAGTGTTGCCGCGTCGGTCTTCGGGATCCCGACCAGCGAGAGCCACAGCCTGATCGCCGGTCTCTCAGGAGCTGCGATCGCGATCCAGGGCGGAATCGGCGGGATCAACGGAAGTGAATGGGTAAAAGTCCTGTACGGGCTGGTACTCAGCCTTGCTCTTGGTTTCGTGACCGGGTGGACGGTCTGTAAGCTGATCACGATCCTGTGCTGTAAGATGGACAGGAGAAAGACAAATGGCATCTTCGGAAGTGCCCAGATCGCCGGCGCTGCCGCAATGAGTTTTATGCATGGCGCACAGGACGGGCAGAAATTTATCGGTGTCCTGTTCCTCGGCATTGCTTTCGCAGACGGGCAGAATTCGGTCACCGGCATGGAGATCCCGGTCTGGCTGATGATGCTCTGCAGTATCGTGATGGGTGTTGGGACCAGTGTGGGCGGAGAGAAGATCATCAAATCCGTGGGAATGGATATGGTAAAACTGGAAAGATACCAGGGATTTTCCGCGGATCTGGCGGGGGCGATCTGCCTGCTGTTCTCCAGCCTGTTTGGTATCCCGGTGTCGACAACACATACAAAAACCAGCGCGATCATGGGAGTGGGAGCGGTAAAGCGGCTCTCGGCGATCAATTTCGGCGTGGTAAAAGATATGATGCTGACATGGATCTTTACATTTCCGGGCTGCGGTCTGATAAGTTTTGTGATGGCAAAGATCTTCATGTTTGTTTTCGGATAATGAGGAGGAAATACAATGGTAAGTAAGCAGGATGCATTTTATTATGATAATTTTATCGCCTGTGCAGGGTATTCATGCAAGGCGGCACATCTCCTGAAAGAGATCCTGACGGATTTTGATCCGGATAAGATCGGGGAGCGATTTAATGAGATCCATGAGATCGAGCGGCAGGCGGATGAAGAAAGGCATAAACTCAATGACATGCTGGTCAAAGCGTTCATCACGCCGATCGAGAGAGAGGACATCGCGCAGCTCAGCCATGATATCGACGAAGTGACGGACAAGATCGAGGACGTCCTGATCCGTGTGTATATCAACAACGTGCAGAAGATCCGTCCGGAAGCTCTGAAACTTCTGGACACTGTCATAAAATGCTGTGACGCGCTGCAGGAGCTTATGAGAGAATTTTTTGACTTCAGAAAGTCGAAAAAACTCAGTGAAAAGATCATCGCCATCAATACGCTGGAGGAAGAGGCGGACAGGCTGTATATCGACAGCATGAGGCGGCTCCATACCGAGGAGAAGGATGTACTCCAGATCATCGCATGGAGAGAGATCTATGACTATATGGAGAAGTGTGCGGACGCATGCGAGCATGCGGCGGATGTGGTAGGAAATGTAGTCATGAAAAATTCATAACGGAGTCTGTGGCTGTGAAAACAGAGAAGATCGTCTGTACTTTTTAGTACAGGCGATTTTTTGCTTTATAGGAAATTTACGGTGTCTTGCATACAGACCACCATAGCGGATCATCCGGGTCGGCAGAGATTCTTTGTAAGATATTCGTAAGTCCATTATGCAATAAAAAGTAACAAAAGGCCCCCATCCCCTCATGCTTGAGGGAAAGGAGAGTTGAACAGGCAAAGTTTGATTTGCGCGTTTGTGAATGGAAATGAAAGATTATGAATTATATATAAAAAATAAGCGCTAATTTTGTGAATTATTATGATTGAAATTAAATGAATATGAATATATAATGAAATCATCAAGAGGAGGTAAAACAAAGATGATCTATACAGTTACATTTAATCCTTCACTGGACTACATTGTTGAAACAGAGGGATTCAAACTGGGAAATACGAACCGGACCGTATCGGAGCGGATCCTGCCGGGAGGAAAAGGAATCAATGTCTCCACTGTCCTCAAGAATCTCGGGATAGAGAGTACGGCGCTGGGGTTCATCGCAGGTTTTACAGGGGATGAAATCCGGCGCAGAGTAGAGGGACTGGGATTCCGAAGTGAGTTTATCGAAGTAGATAATGGTTTCTCCAGGATCAATGTAAAGATGAAGGAATTTGACGGGACAGAGATTAACGGGCAGGGGCCGGTTATCGGCAGCGATGCCATTAAGGCTTTGATGCAGAAGCTGGATAAGCTTGGAGAAGGCGATACACTTGTGCTGGCAGGGAGCATTCCTTCCAGTATGCCGGATTCGATTTACAGTGATATCCTTGCCGCACTTCAGGACAGAGAGATCACTTTTGTGGTGGATGCGACGAAAGATCTGCTGCTCAATGTCCTTGAGTATCATCCGTTTCTGATCAAGCCCAATCACCATGAACTGGGAGAGATTTTTGGGGTGACTCTGGAAAAAAGAGAGGATGTGATCCCATATGCCCGGCAGCTTCAGGAAAAAGGCGCAGAGAATGTTCTTGTCTCTATGGGAGGAAAGGGTGCGGTTCTTCTCGATGCCGGACAGCAGGTGCATATGCTCCCCGTTCCGGAAGGAAAGCTGGTAAATGCTGTTGGTTCCGGTGACTCCATGGTAGCAGGATTTATTGCGGGATGGACAGAAAGGAAAGATTACGGACATGCATTTAAGATGGGGATAGCGGCGGGAAGCGCAAGCGCATTCTCAGAACTTCTGGCGACAGAAGAGGAGATCAGAGCGCTTTATGAAAAACTGTAAAAGTGATCGGTTAAAATAAGTTGTGAAAGGAAGGAAAACAAGATGAAGATTACAGAACTGCTCGACAGACGGAGCATTTCACTGAATGGCTCGCCGGCTTCAAAGAAGGAAGCTCTGGATCAGATGGTCGCGCTGATGGTGAAGAGTGGAAAGATCAGAGATGAGGAGGCATACAGAGAAGAGGTATATCACCGGGAGGAGGAAGGTACTACCGGGATTGGAGAAGGAATTGCGATCCCGCACGGTAAATGCGACGCTGTTATCCGTCCGGGACTGGCGGCTATGGTCATAAAGAATGGAGTGGATTTTGATTCGCTGGACGGTGAGCCGGTCAATCTTATTTTTCTGATCGCCGCACCGAACACGAAAGACAATGTCCATCTTGATGTGCTGAGCAAGCTTTCCATGCTGCTCATGGATGAAAAATTCGTGGAAGACCTGAAGAATGCGCCTACAGTGGATAAGTTTCTGGAAGTGATCGACAGGGCGGATCAGGAGAAGGCGGATGTAGATGATCAGCTGGCAGCCCAGGCGGAAGCCGGCACATCGGAAAATGTATGCCGCATCCTTGCCGTTACATCCTGCCCCACGGGAATCGCCCATACATATATGGCTGCGGAAGGAATCGAGAAAGCAGCAAAGGCTGCAGGATGTTTTGTGAAAGTAGAGACAAGAGGATCCGGAGGCGCGAAAAATGTACTGACTGATCAGGAAATCAAAGACGCAGACTGCATTATCGTGGCAGCCGACGCGCAGGTGCCTATGGACCGGTTTGACGGGAAAAAGCTGATCGAGTGTGCGGTGACGGACGGAATCAGCAAAGCGGATAAGCTGGTCGAGCGGGCGATGAATGGAGAGGTCTCTGTGTACCATGCGGATAATCCAGCCTCCGAAAAGGAAAAGAACGGCTCCGGCAGCGCGGGGCACAAGATTTATACGCAGCTAATGAACGGTGTTTCCCATATGCTTCCCTTTGTTGTTGGAGGCGGTATCCTGATCGCCCTTGCAACGCTTCTTTTCAAAAACAAATTTACGAAACAGGAAAGAGAATCCGGACCGGTTAACTTTATCATGGGGCTTGCATTTATCACAGAAGGCGCGATCCCGTTTGCAGCATCAGATCCGCTGCATGTACTGCCGTCCTGTATCGTGGGATCGGCCCTGGCGGGAGCACTTTCTATGGCGTTCGGATGCACGCTGATGGCTCCCCATGGTGGAATCTTTGTATTCCCCGTAGTAACAAATCCGCTGATGTATTTTGCGGCTCTGGTTATCGGGACGGTTGTCGGTGCGCTGATCCTCGGCGTACTGAAGAAAAAGATCCGTGAATAACGAACATCAGTAAGTCATTGTTTACCGAAACGTCTGTAATATCGGAGAAAAGACTCTCCCCGGAACTGCTTGCCGAAGCAGAAATTTCGAGGTAAAATAAACAGTAAGTAAAAGGAAAGCGGATTCCCGGAATCCGCTTTCCTTTTCAGAACTGTTTCACGGAGGAATGAATAATGCTGACAGAAACAAGACAGGGCGAGATATTGCAGATGCTGGAGGAGAAGGGAAGCGTGACCGTGCAGGAACTGACGGAAAAGTTTCGCACGTCAGAATCTACGATCCGGAGGGACCTGAACGCACTCCATAAGAAAGGAGCCCTCATAAAAGTGTTTGGCGGGGCAGTGCAGGCGGAAAGCAGGCTCGCCACGAAGGATGAAAAGGTCGCTCTGCGAAAAGAACAGAACAGGGATCAGAAGATACGTATTGCCAGATATGCGGCTTCTCTGATCAAGGCGGGGGATTTCGTTTATCTGGATGCGGGGACAACAACTGGCTATATGATTTCCTTTCTGCAGGAGAGGGCAGTAACGTTTGTGACAAACGCGGTGTCTCATGCGCTGAAACTCTCGGAGAACGGTTTCCGGGTCATACTCATAGGAGGGGAACTGAAGGCTGCAACGGAAGCTATTGTCGGAAATGAGGCCTATGCGGCGCTCCAGAAATACAATTTTACGAAGGGGTTCTGGGGGACAAACGGTGTAAGCGAACTGTCAGGCTTTACCACGCCGGATATCAATGAGGCAATGATCAAGGAGTGCGCCATGCGGCATACGCAGCAGAAATACGTGCTGTGTGACAGTACCAAGTTTCATCAGATAAGCCCGGTAAGTTTTGGAGAATTCCTGTCGGCATCCGTTATAACTGACCGGATTCCGGAGGAAGTCCGGGAAACAGGTAATATCATTGTGGCCGAATAAACTGATATGAGATTCAGACCGGTCATCCGGGCGGAGGATCCTGCGCAGCAGGATCTTTTTTTGACCGGAGACGGGGCAAGCCCTGCCTGCACGGTACAGCAGGACAGCATAACTGGGCCACTGGGAGGGGAGTGCGTATATCATGTGTGAAAAATGATTGAAGAACACCATATTTTGTGCGTGGATCACTTTTTTTGGGCTGTCAAGCCTTGATATTCTTCTGCCGGGATGATAACATCTTATATGTCGGACGCCGTAAAAGAAAAAGCTGTCGTGCGACAGCATGTTTTTACTGGCGAAATGTGAATGAAATCAAAAAGGCAGAAAGAGGGAGCTAAAAATGACAGTAGAAGAATGGCTGGACAAAGATAACCAGCTGGGAACGGACATCTGGACAAAAAAATACTGTAACGAGGGCGAGTCTTTTGACGAGTGGCTCGCACGTATCAGCGGGGGGAATGAAGAAATCGCCGGGTATATCCGGGAGAAGAAATTCCTGTTTGGTGGAAGGATCCTTTCAAACAGGGGACTGGACCAGGAGGGGAGGAAGGTCACATACTCCAACTGTTATGTGATCGACCCTCCGGAGGACAATATCGAGAGCATCTTTGACTGTGCGAAGAAACTGGCGCGCACTTACAGCTACGGCGGGGGATGCGGTGTAGATATCTCAAAACTGAGCCCCCGGGGAGCAAAGATCAACAATGCGGCGAAGGAGACGAGCGGTTCTGTCTCTTTTATGGAACTGTACTCTCTGGTCACCGCGCTCATCGGACAGAACGGGCGCAGGGGAGCGCTGATGATCTCCATTGACTGTTCCCATCCGGATGTGGAAGAGTTTATCGACCTGAAGACAGACCTTGAGAAAGTGACAAAGGCAAATATTTCTGTGAGGATCCGAGAGGATTTTATGGAGGCAGTTAAGAACAATGAAGACTATCTCCTTCATTATACGAGGGAAGCCACTGGGGAAGTGATCGAGCGCACTGTGAGCGCGCGGGAACTGTTCCACCGGATCGCGGAGACGAACTGGGACTATGCAGAACCGGGCGCCCTTTTCTGGGACCGGATCGAGGGATGGAACCTTCTGAGCAATACGAAAGAATTCTCCTACGCGGGCGTGAATCCCTGTGCGGAGGAGCCGCTTCCTGCAGGCGGGAGCTGCCTTCTGGGAAGTATCAATCTGTCGGAGTTTGTGCAGGATCCGTTTACGGGACAGGCACAGTTTGATTATGAAGGGCTGAAACACTGTGTTGAAGTATCGGTGCGTGCTCTCAATGAGGTGCTGGAAGAAGGTCTGCCTCTGCACCCGCTCCAGGAGCAGCAGGAGAGCGTAGGGCAGTGGAGACAGATCGGTCTTGGCATTATGGGGCTTGCGGACTGCCTGATCAAGCTGGGACTGACTTACGGGGAAGAGGACGCGGTGGAGATGTGCGATAACATCGGTTTTGCTATGGCGGATGCCGCGATCGCGGCTTCTGCGCTGCTGGCAAAGGAGAAAGGTCCTTTCGCGGCATGTGATACAGCGGAGATCATGTCTACCCCGTATTTTATAGCAAATACCACGGAAAAGACAAGAGAACTGGTACGCAAGTACGGACTTCGTAATTCCCAGCTCCTCACCATCGCACCGACAGGAACTCTTTCTACAATGCTTGGGATCTCCGGCGGCATCGAACCGGTCTACGCGAACTATTATGAACGTAAGACCGAGTCGCTGCACGGGACAGACGTTTACTATAAAGTCTACACAAAGATCGTGGAGACGTATATGAAACAGCACGGGCTCCGGAGCGATGCGGAGCTGCCGGACTATTTCGTGACAGCCATGACTCTGGATTACCGCCAGAGGATCGATATGCAGTCTGTATGGCAGACACATATCGACGCTTCCATCAGTTCCACGGTCAACGTGCCGAACCGGTTTACTGTGGAGGAGACGGAGAATCTCTATATGTATGCCTACCAGAAAGGACTGAAGGGCATCACTATCTTCCGCGACGGATGCAAGCGGATCGGTATCCTGAACACAAGCGAGAAGAAAGAGAAGGAGAGCAGACAGGTGGTGGCAGGAGAAGGGCTCAAGCGGGGCGAGATCCTTCTTGTCACAGACGATGTGGTCGGAAAGAAGAGAAAGCTGACCACAGGATGCGGAAGCCTTCACTGTATCGCCCTGTTCGATCCCCACACCGGGGCACTCCTGGAGACTTATCTGAGCAAGGGGTCCACGGGCGGATGCAACAACTTTATGGTGGGACTTTCCCGTATGATCTCCATCAGCGCCCGGGGCGGCATCCCCATTGAGACGATCGTGGACCAGCTCAATTCCAGCGGTTCTTGTCCTTCCTATACGGCGAGACGCGTATCGCGCAAGGATACCAGCAAAGGCGCATGCTGTCCGATGGCAGTGGGAAATGCGCTGATGGATATGTACAACGAGATGCAGGAGGAACTTGCACAGAAAAAAGACGACGGACAGATAAAAACAGCGCATAAGATCCAGAAGGCGCCAAAGCCGAAGGCGGTGTCTTCCGAGGCGGAGTCGGACAAGATGTACTGTCCGGAGTGCGGGGAGCCTCTGGTGTTTGAGGAAGGATGCAATATCTGCAAATGCTGCGGGTGGAGCAAATGTCTGTGAGGAAGGATCAGACAATGGGAGGTTTACTTTTCCGGAAATATCTTTCCGAACAGCCAGTGTGAGAATGGTGCGGCGGCAAACATGTTCCAGAAGAACGCCATGGGGAAGTTCTTAAGAAGGGTTCCGGCCCAGATCGCGGGAAGCCGCGTGACCGGAGCGCCGGCAAGGATGACATTGAACAAGATGGAAGCTGCAAGGCTCATCGTCGGGCACATGATGGCGACCGTTCCTGCCTGGCGCAGTATCCGGCATATGTAAGGATTGTCTTTTTGGGGATCACAGTGTCTTGCGGCAAATGCGGCACCGATCCGGTTTCCCCACAGGCTGGAAAACAGAAAGACGAGCACTCCCATATAGAGCGCTTCGATCAGAGCGTCCCAGAATACGGTGTTTGTCATATTGCTGAATCCGCCTGCAGCCAGATTGACTCCTTCTTTGATGGCGATGTTGTAGACTTCCATGCCGTATGCCATGGCATAAGACATGATGATCCCGAAAATGATTCCTTGAAATTTGGCTTTCGGCATTTTTCTCTCTCCTTTCAAGATTTGATGACAGCAGGCTCAAAAGACTGTGCATTTTCTGTGTGTGGGCTTTTGAGCCTGCTTGCTGTTTAATAAAAGAAAAACGTGCGGCTTTCAACTGGATTTACGCAGTAGAATGCCACACGTCAGATGCTATTTTATATCATTTATTCAGTACTTTTCAAAGGTGATTTTGCACAAAATCGCATAAGTTTTTCTTATTGATCCCATTCAAAATCAGAATTGTATCTTTACCCCAAACAGTTAAAATTGTAGTAGTAACAGTTAATGTGAACTGTAATTCAGAAGGAAAAAGGAGGATTTTTCGATGAAAGATGTGATGATCTTAACGGGAGCAGGACAGATCAGCATGCTCATAAATGCGGCGGGCGTATCCCCGAGCCAGGCGCCGGTTGAGTCGATCCTGAAAGTGGACCTGTACGGCACAGCCGTTCTTCTGGAAGAAGTGGGAAAGGTCATCAAAGAAGGCGGCGTCGGTGTGACCATCTCCAGCCAGTCCGGACACAGGATGCCGGCTCTTACCCCGGAAGAAGATGAACAGCTTGCATGTACTCCCGCAGAGGACCTTCTGAAACTGGATCTGCTCCAGCCGGAAAATATACGGGACACGCTGCATGCCTATCAGCTCGCAAAGCGCTGCAATGAGAAGCGGGTCATGGCAGAATCTGTGAAATGGGGAGAGAAAGGGGCGCGCATCAATTCAATCTCTCCGGGGATCATCGTGACGCCTCTTGCCATCGATGAATTTAACGGCCCGCGAGGCGATTTCTATAAGAACATGTTCGCAAAATGTCCGGCGGGACGTCCGGGGACCGCGGATGAAGTGGCTAATGTGGCAGAGCTGCTCTTGAGTGACAAAGGAGCATTCATCACGGGGGCGGATTTTCTGATCGACGGAGGAGCTACAGCGTCATATTTCTACGGACCATTGAGACCGGAAGCATAGTATCCTGAAAAAGAATGCGGAAAAGTAAAAAAATATACAGAAAAAAATCCAGGACCGCTGTAAAATAGACCCGGATGAAACGTACCGGCAGGATGTCCCTCTGCCGGTAAGCTCAGGACTCTAATGTTTCTGCGGAGCAGTAGGTTTCCAGTGCCTGCTGGTCGATGATCTCGATCCACCGGTGGTGGGGAATGATGATCTTTTCGTCCCGGAGACGTCCGAGATTGCGCGCGGCGTTTACGCGGGTCACGGTAAGGATCTCCGCGATATTTTCCTGTGTCAGGTCAATGCGCCCAATGTCTTTTCCCAGAGGATTCTTTGAGAAAAGATAGAGAAGATTGCAGAGCTTGATGAAGGAATTATTATAATCCTGATGGGCGCTCTCGTACAGGAGCAGATTGATATAAGCCGCGTTCCAGTCCAGCGTGCAGAGCATCAGGTCTTTATTATCACAGAGCATCTGAAGAAATTCTTCGTTGGTAAAGCAGAGTGTCTCAACCTCAGTGACTGCCGTGGAAGTGATAGAGTGTTCGATCTTGAAAGCGGACCGATGGCATCCGGGAAAGACTGTGCCGCTGCCGTGGAAGGAGCAGATCTTGCGGGAACCGTTTTCATGCTCAAGAGTGGTGACGACGGCTCCGGATATGATGTAGTGGACGTGGGTCACGAATTCTTCACGGCCCCAGAGAGCGTCGTTCTTTGAGAATGTTTTTCTGGTGTGAGGCCGGGTGAGAAAATATCCGTAGAAATCCTCATAGTCTCCGGAAAAGCAGTAGCGGGGGATCAGCATGTCTGGTACCTTCTTTCGTCAGGATGAGTTCATCATAGCACAGAAAAAACGGGACTTCAATCAAGCGGAAAGGAAAGATAGCATTATGAAAAAATGTAAGATCACAGTATTAAAAACAACATTGGATAAGGAACTCGCAGAAGAGTATGGGGTTCCGGGGCTGGGCGCCTGTCCGATGATGAAAGAAGGGCAGGTCTTTTATGCGGATTATGCGAAGCCGGAGGGATTCTGCGATGAGGCGTGGAAAGCGATCTATCAGTATGTGTTCGCACTCTCCCACGGAGCGGGCGAAGGACTGTTTTACTACGGCGATTGGATCAGGAAGCCGGGCGTTGCGATCTGCAGCTGCAATGACGGGCTGCGACCGGTGATCTTTAAGATCGAGGCGACGGAGGAAGAGTCAAAGATCGATTATACTCCGGTGAGATAAGAGTTTTGTAATATGTGCGGATATCGGGGCGCGGTGGCGCTCTGGTATCCGTTTTTTGTTGCTTTCATGCTCAAAGTTTTCTGAGCAGATTTCCAATTCACAACACAGAAGTGGGGTATAAGTATCCGCATTGCAGGCGAATAAGGAGGGATGCCATTGTCTGTGAGAAATGTTTTTCAGGTATCGATAGCAATTTTTTAGAAAGGTAAAACAGGAAGAACGGGAGACAGTTGCATTGTAGAAAAGAAGTGTATTATACTTGGAGGAGAACCTGATGGAAAAGAAAAAAATACAGTGGCATTCCGGTTTCAGCGCAGCCCTGCGAATCACCCTGGGGGATGAGATGGAACTTCTGGAAATGCGGGAAGAATATCTGCTTGGCAGAAAACCTTTGCAGATGGATGTCCTCATCATAAAAAATCGGAGGAATATTGAGATAAAAAAAGAGATCGGGAGGATTTTTCGAAAACATAATATTATTGAGTATAAGTCGCCGGAAGACTCACTGAGCATTAACGATTTCTATAAAGTGTATGGATACGCCTGTATCTATCAGGCGAACACAGATACGGTGAAGGAGATCGATCCGGAAGAACTGACGATCACCTTTGTCTGCAGTCATTACCCCAGAGAGATGATGAAACACCTTTTTAAAGTCCGTGGTATCAGAGCAGAACAGAAAGGGGAGGGAATCTATTGGCTGACAGGGGATGCGATAGCGATGCAGCTTTTGATCACACCGAAACTGTCTGGAGCAGAGAATTACTGGCTTCAGAAACTGAGGACAGATCTGAAAGCGGGTGAAGAGATACGGGATGTGATGAGAAATTATGAAAAACACAGAAAGATAAAAGACTATGAAGCGGTGATGGATCTGATCACAAGGGCAAACTGGAATCAGATGAAGGAGGAAAAGAAGATGTGTGAAGCATTGAAAGAATTATTTGCGGAGGAATTGAGAGAGGCTGACAAAAAGGGGATGGAGCGGGCAAAAAAGATCTTTCAGCTTTCCGCTAAAGGGACGCCGGTGGAAAAGATCGCTGAAGAGTGCGGCCTGCCGGTTGAAAAGGTACGGGAGATGCTGGAGTGAGGCGGCATCCGGGATAAGAGATAGTAAGGAGGTGCGCCTTTGCTTTTCAGGCAGATGAAATATTTTAGTCGTCTGCCGATCATGCAGGGAGGAGAGCCTCTTCGGAGGAACTACTGTCTGTTCTGGGTCAAAGAGCGGACAAATTATTATATTGAGGAATTTGCAGAGACGTTCAGAAAACTGCTGCAGGACAAAGATAAAGTATAAGAAGGAGAGGAAGAGAAAGATGGAATATCGTGAATTGGGAAACACAGGGCTTAAGGTCAGTGAGATCGGAATGGGATGCGAGGGCTTTGCGGAGGATGAGTGCCGCAATACGATGCGGCTTTTTGACGAGGCGGAAAAGCTGGGCATCAACTATTTTGACCTTTATGCTTCGAATCCGGAAGTGAGGGCAAGTGTGGGGGAAGCGCTGAAGGGGAGGCGTGAGAAATTTATCATCCAGTCCCATGTCTGTTCGATCTGGAAAGACGGGCAGTATAAGCGCTCCAGAAAGATCGATGAAGTGAAGGCAGGATGGGAAGAGATGATGTCCCTGCTTCAGACAGATCACATTGACGTGGGAATGATCCACTATGTGGATTCTATGAAAGACTGGCAGGAAATTGCGGAAGGACCGGTGCTTGACTTTGTAAAGGAACTGAAGGAGAAGGGAGCTATCCGCCATATCGGGCTGAGCAGCCACAATCCCGAGGTCGCCCTGGAGGCTGTGAAAAGCGGAGTCATAGAGGTGCTGATGTTCAGTGTGAATCCCTGCTATGACCTGCAGCCGGCAAGCGAGGATGTGGAAGAACTGTGGGCAGAGAAAAATTATGAGGGGCATCTGGTGAATATGGACCCCAAGCGCCAGGAACTATATGAAACCTGTCAGAGGATGGGGGTGGGCATCACTGTCATGAAAGCATTCGGGGGCGGAGACCTTCTGGATGAAACGCTCTCTCCGGCGGGGAAAGCGCTGACAGTGAATCAGTGTATCCATTATGCTCTGACACGTCCGGCTGTCGCGACCGTTCTCTCCGGAGCACACAGCGTGGAGCAGCTTCGGACCAGCGCGGCTTACGAGGAGGCTTCAGAGGAAGAGAGGGATTATGCGATGGCATTTGCCTCTTTCCCGAAGATCAGCTGGGAGGGGCACTGCATGTACTGCAGCCACTGTGCGCCCTGCCCGAAGAAGATCGACGTGGCATCCGTTACAAAGTTTCTGAACCTTGCAAAAGCACAGGGGACTGTGCCTGAGACGGTAAGGGAGCATTACGAGGTGCTGCCGCATCATGGTGGAGAGTGTATCCGCTGCGGCGCCTGCGAGACAAGGTGTCCCTTCGGTGTGCCGATCATGGAGAACATGAAGCAGGCAAAAGAGATCTTCGGGAAATAGCAGGTCGGCATCCTATACGGAACAGGCATAGCGAGGGATGAAACAGAGGCATTAGACAGCAGGCAGCAGAAGTCTTATAATAGTATTCAGTAAAAAGGAAAAAAGGAGACTGATATTATGAGCAGGACACTGGTGGCATATTTTTCAGCGAGCGGAGTGACAAAGAGGACAGCAGAGCAGCTTGCAGAGGCTGCGGGAGCAGATCTGTATGAGATCAGACCTGCTGTTCCGTATACTCAGGCAGACCTGAACTGGATGGATAAAAGATCCCGAAGCTCTGTGGAGATGAACGACAGGTCTTCCCGTCCGGAACTGGCGGACAAGGATGCAGATATCGCATCCTATGACAGGATCTTTCTGGGGTTCCCGATCTGGTGGTATGTGGCGCCGACGATCATCAATACGTTCCTCGAGAGCTATGATTTTGCAGGAAAAGAGATCGTACTTTTCGCGACCTCGGGAGGAAGCGGTCTTGGAAAAACACTGCAGGGACTTGCGCCGAGCTGCCCGGGCGCAGACATCCGGGAAGGGAAACTCCTCAATGGGAATCCGTCTGCTGATGAACTGAAAAAGTGGGTGGAGAATCTGTAGAAAAACAGAGTTGGTGAAAAATAGAGGCGGAATAGATAGAATGAAAAGATTCATTGTATTTATTCTGCCTTTTGTATTTCAACTATGTAGCAAATTTTATTGAAGCCTACGGGAGAATGTATTACAATTATTTCAAGATTTTTATGATAATTAATTTGTGGCTGGTGGAGAGAGATGATTGCAGTTAAAGAAATTGCCGAGATGGCAGGTGTAAGCATGACAACGGTATATAACGTGATACATGGTAATGCAAAGAAAGTATCCAAAGCTAAAATGGAAAAAATACAGGCATTGCTGAACGAGTATCATTATGTTCCTAAAATGGGATTAAGCGCGTTAAAAAATAATAGTTCTAAAATTATTGGAGTGGTAATTCATACTTCAAGATATTATGAGGATACGGTAATTTCGGATATGTTTTACAGCCATGTGATTGGCGCGCTTGAAGAGTCATTACGGACGGCCGGGTACTATATGATGCTTTATTCGGCGAGTGAACTGGAAGATATATTTCATATGGCACTTGCATGGAATGTAGATGGATTGATTGTTATAACATTTCGATATCAGGAATATATGAAACTGAAAGTGCTGACGAACAAACCCATAGTTGCGATTGACCTGATTGACAAGGAGAGCGGAGATTATTTTAATGTCGGACTGCAAGATGAAAATGGCGGATATATGATGACAAAGTATCTTTTAGAGTGTGGGTATCAGGACATCTTTGTATGCTCTAGGAAAAATGTCGGTGTTGATCATGATCGGTGGAATGGATTTCGAAAGGCCTGGGCAGAGAGCGGAAGAGCTTTGAAAGAAAACGATTTTATTTCATTATATGATACAGAAAATGAGAGAAATAAGAATTATAATAGAATGTTGAAATTTATTAACAGAAATATTGCATTATTTTTTTTGTCTGATATGTTTGCTGTAGAAGCGATGCACTATTTTCAAAGCCATGGAGTGGACATTCCAAATGAACTTGGAATAGCCGGTTTTGATGACAGTCCTCTTGCGAAATATTGTTATCCTCGCTTGACTACGGTGAGACAAGATATAAGCGAAAAAGGAAAGTGCGCAGTAGATATGTTGATAGCTGTTCTGGAGGGGCGAATGGAGGGAAAG
>DWXK01000019.1 GCA_019119205.1 Candidatus Mediterraneibacter intestinavium | reverse complement strand
AGAAATTATCCGACCATCAATCTGTCAGAGAAGATGAAAAAGGAAATAGATTCCAGAAAGAGAAGAGCGGGAGCCGGGCTTGTGTTTCTTGCAGTGGGAGGAGCAGGTCTTGTGACTTTAAGCATACTATTAGGATAGAAAGCAAAATTGAATTAATAAAAAGATAATAAAAGAAATAAAAAAGTGCTTGCAAAATCGTTTTGACATGCCAAAAAGGCGGGATGTATAATCGATTTGATAGCGCATCAGGGAACTTCTGATCTAGAATGTCCACAGGAGGAAGACGAAAATGGAAATTGGCAGACAGATCAAAAAATACAGACTCGAGCTGAAGATGTCCCAGGAGGAACTTGCCGATAAAGTATATGTGACAAGGCAGACGGTATCCAACTGGGAGAATGATAAAAATTATCCGGATATAAACAGTCTTGTTCTGCTCAGTTCTCTTTTCGGAATCTCTCTGGACGTTCTGGTGAAAGGAGATATTAAAAAGATGGAAGAAATGATCAGAGAAGAGGACGTTAAAAAACTGAACCGTGATGCGTGGGTATATACAATACTTTTGGTCGTGACCGTAGTGTCGATCGTGCCGCTGTTTTTCTTTCTGTGGCCTGTGGGGATCGGGATATGGGTCTGTATTTACGCGGTGACGATGTATTTCGCACGCAGGATCGAGAAACAGAAGAAAGAGCATGACATCGGGACTTATAAGGAAATCAAGATGTTTATGGAGGGAAAGCGGCTGGACGAGATCGAGAAGATACGGGAAGAAGGGAAGCGTCCCTATCAGACCTGGGCGCTGGCACTGTTGTTCGCGGCGATCGCCTTTGCTGTTGTCATGGGGCTTTGCTTTGTATTGGGGCGCCTGGGACTCATATGATATAAAACAGCAGACAGACGGACCATTAGCAAGATGAGAGAACGGATCCTTTTCGGCATAGTGATGAACTGTTGTCGAAAAGGATCCGTTTTTTGATTCCCTGTCATCCCAGAAAGAGATTGAGCAGCGTCGGGACTACAGCGCCGAGAAATAGAAACAGGGCAGCGATCAGGGAGATGATCCTCACGACAAGGATTTTTTTATCCTGACGGGCGGGGACGGGTTCCTGATCTTCAATCGTATCTGCAACATCGCTGTCAGCCTGTGTCATGCTCTCTATGATCTCCTTTGCCCGGTCAGCGTCATTTTCATCCACATAGAGGGACTCTCCGAAGACGGAGGTTCCCATATAGATATTCAGATAATCTCCGCTTCCCTTTGATTCGGCGTAAGCCGGGATTCCTTCCCGTTTGAGCGCTTCGATCAGCATATCTGCCTGGACTCTGTCGGAACAGGAATGCACTTTGACTGGTTTCATTCCCTGCATAATAAATGTCCCCCTCTTTTTTAGACTATTATAGTCTGTGCGATTGGAAGTTGCAATCAAATCTGGTATGATTAGTTCAATGGATTTTTACAGAGTTTCGGTATATAGGATTTCTGAAGACTGTGAACAAAGAGTGGATCAAGGGTGAGCGCTTTACAAGCAGGAGGTGGGAGGATGAAGCAGCTTTATACGAAGTGGGGAAGGATGCTGGACAAAGAGAACGTTCTTAGTGAGTATCCGCGTCCGCTTTTGGTCAGGGAGAGTTATACCAATCTCAACGGTGTATGGGAATATGCATTTACGAAGAAATACCGCAGGCCGGAGCGGTTTGACGGAGAGATCATCGTTCCGTTTTCGCCGGAGAGCGTGCTTTCCGGTGTGGGGAGACAGCTGATGCCGGAAGAGTATCTGTGGTACCGGAGAAGTTTTGCCCTGGAGGGATGGAGCGAGCGGCAGCAAGAACGGAGAATGATCCTGCATTTTGGGGCGGTGGATCAGTCCTGTGTGGTCTTTGTCAACGGAAAACGAAACGCGGCGCACACCGGAGGATATCTGCCCTTTGAGACGGAGATCACAGAGTTTGTGAGAGACGGAGAGAACGAGCTGCTTGTGGCTGTAAAGGACTTGAGCGATACCTCCTATCATGCAAGAGGAAAACAGAAATTAAAACCGGGAGGAATGTTTTACACGGCCCAGAGCGGGATCTGGCAGCCGGTCTGGATGGAGGAAGTCCCCAAAGATCATATCCACCGGATCGAGGCGGTCCCTGATCTGAAAAAGGGGAGTGTGCGGATCACGGTGGAGTCTGAGAGAGACTGTCCGGTGGAAATCCAGATCAGGCGTCCGATGATCTGTTCGGAGGAAAGAGAGGCTTCTGAAAGAGCGGCAGCCCCGGAAGTGATCAACGCAGTGGAGGGAAACTCGAACAGTGTGATCGAGTCCGAGATCGCGGATCCTGCTCTCTGGACCTGTGAGGAACCCTGGCTCTATTTTTTTACAGTGAGGATGGGGGAGGATTCCGTCGAAAGCTATTTTGCAATGCGCAGTTTTTCCGTGGAGAAAGATGAAAAAGGAATTCCGCGTATCTGTCTGAACGGAAAGGTACAGTTCCAGAACGGTGTCCTGGATCAGGGATACTGGCCTGACGGGCTGTATACAGCGCCCTCGGATGAAGCGATGCTCTTTGATATCCGGGAGATGAAGAAAACCGGATTCAATATGGTGCGCAAACATGTCAAGATCGAGCCTCAGAGATGGTACTATCACTGCGACCGGCTGGGGATGGTCGTCTGGCAGGATATGGTAAACGGCGGCGGGGTGTACAAATCCTGGCTTGTGACCTATGCGGCGACAGTGCTGTCCTGGAGAAATATCCACATCAAAGACCGGCACACCAGACTTCTCTCAAGGCGGGAGAAAGCGGGAAAACTGGAATTCGTAAAAGAGATGAAGGAGACCCTGCGGATTTTAAAAGGGCATCCCTGCATTGCTGTCTGGGTGATCTTTAACGAGGGATGGGGACAGTTTCAGACAGAGGATCTGACGAAGATCGCGAGAGAACTGGATCCGGACAGGATCATTGACTCGGCGAGCGGCTGGTTTGACCAGGGCAGCGGAGACCTTCAGAGCGTCCATAATTATTTCTTCAGGCTGAAAGTCAGACCGGAAAAGGAGAGAGCGGCGGTGCTCTCGGAGATTGGAGGATATACATTCCGGGAGGAAGGACATACTGCCTGCGGGGAGCTTTACGGGTATAAGGACCATAAGAGCCGGAAAGAACTGAATGAATCGTTCAGGGAACTGATGAAAAATGTAGAGGCTTTGATCCCCGAGGGGCTGTGCGCCAGTGTGTATACACAGTGGTCAGATATAGAAGAAGAGGTGAACGGAATTTATACTTATGACCGGGAAGTGAAGAAAATCTCTGCGGATCCGGAGCTGAAAACAGAGAAGGAAGAAGCGGCGAATGGTGAGAATGCATGATTTCGACAAAGGAATAATAAAAAGGAGCGGTGCGAAGTGAAACGGGAATTTCTGCTTGACCAGTGGGGCCGGATGCTTCATTGTGATATCTGTCTGGTAAGCCGGGACTGTAACATCCGGGAGTCATATGGCGGCATGTCTGCAGAGCGGAGTCCATTACATACAGATCGGGCGTTTCTGAAAATGCTGCTGGAGAGAGAAGAAAAGGAGTACCCTGATATATATTGCGAAAATCACTCTATCCTGTATGCCGTGATCCCGATCGGGCAGGAAAAACTGATCATCGGTCCCGTCAGTATTACAAGACCGTCGGCTGAACAGGATGCATTTATGGTCAAAACACATCGTATCAGCGGAGCCGCGATGCATATAATCCCCTACTGTGAACCAAAAACGTTCTGCTCGGGAATCCTGGCGCTTTATCATGTGTTTACCGGAAGGGAACTGTCGTCTGAGGAATTATGGGAGAAAAACGGTCTGCAGGGCATGACGCGGGAGGAAGCCCGTTCCAATGTCCAGAAAGTGATTTTTTCCCGGCAGGAAAACAGAATGCCTCACAATCCCTATGATCAGGAAAGGAGGGAGCTGGACAGTATCCGGCGGGGCGACAGGGAGATGCTGCGGCGCAGTCTGGAGGAAACATACAGGGGAGAAGTGGGAAGACTGTCCCGCAGCGAGATCCGTCAGGCCAAGAATATCGCGGTCTGTGTGATCACTCTGGCATCCAGAGCGGCCATAGAGGGAGGCCTGCTCCCGGAAGAGGCGTTTTCCATGGCAGATGGCTTTATACAGAAAATTGAAGAGATGGAGAACATCGTAAAGATTGATGCTGCAATGCGTCAGGCGGAATATGAGTTTGCGGATGAAGTGAACCGGATCCATGGAGAAAGAGAGAAGAATGAGCTGGTGGAAAGAGCAAAAAACTATATCTTCCAGAATCTGCACGGCGAGATACGGATCGGCGAGATCGGATGTCGGATCGGCGTTTCTACAGCATATCTCTCAGATCTGTTCCACCGAGTGGAAGGTGTTACCATACAGCAGTACATCCGGAGGGAGAAGGTGCGGCTGGCGGAAAATCTGCTCCGTTACTCAGAATACCCGGTGAAAGATATTGCGAACTATCTCTCGTTTAGCTCTCAGAGCCACCTGGGACGGGTTTTCAAAGAAATAACAGGCATGACGCCTGCGAGATACAGAGAAAAATACAGAACATCACACAAAAACGAAAATGTATGACAAATACAGAAAATCTGTGATATATTCCAGCACTATGTTCTGCTATGGTATGGTCATAATCAGTAAACAAAAACAGGAGGATTGATTTCATGGAAAAACTGTTATATGGAGCAGCTTATTACGATGAGTATATGCCTTATGACCGTCTTGACAAAGACGTGGAGATGATGAAGAAGGCGGGCATCAATGTGGTGCGCATCGCGGAGTCTACTTGGAGTACCTGCGAACCGCAGGAGGGTGTTTTCGATTTCTCCCATGTGGAGCGGGTCATGGACGCCATGGAAGAGGCGGGGATCTCAGTCATCATCGGGACGCCTACCTATGCCATCCCGACCTGGATGGTGAAGTCTTATCCGGATGTGCTGGCAACCACGGTAAACGGAAGAGGCATATACGGAGCGCGCCAGATCATGGATATCACCCACCCGGTCTATCTCTTTTATGCCGAGAGGGTGATCCGGGAGCTGATGAAACGCACTGCGAAAAGAAAATGCGTGATCGGGTTTCAGATCGACAACGAGACGAAATACTACGGAACCGCAGGGAAAAACGTGCAGGAGAAGTTTATAAAGTATCTGAGAAATAAGTTCCATGATGATCTGGATGCGATGAATGCAGAGTTCGGACTGGATTACTGGAGCAATCGGATCAACGCCTGGGAGGACTTTCCGGATGTCAGGGGAACGATCAACGGGAGCCTGGGAGCGGAATTTGAAAAGTTCCAGAGGCTTCAGGTGGAGGAGTTCTTAAGCTGGCAGGCGTCTATCGTAAATGAATACCGCAGGGAAGATCAGTTTATCACCCACAATCTGGACTTTGAGTGGCGGGGATATTCCTACGGTGTCCAGCCGGACGTGGATCATTTCCGCACAGCAAGATGCCTGACTATTGCCGGGACAGATATCTACCATCCGACACAGGATAAGCTGACCGGGGCGGAGATCGCCTTTGGCGGCGACATGACGAGGAGCCTCAAAGGGGATAACTATCTTGTCCTGGAGACGGAAGCCCAGGGATTCCCGGGATGGACGCCCTACAAAGGGCAGCTCCGGCTGCAGGCGTACAGCCATATCGCTTCCGGCGCCAACAGCGTCATGTACTGGCACTGGCACTCCATACATAATTCTTTCGAGACCTACTGGAAGGGGCTGTTAAGCCATGATTTTCAGGAGAATGAGACCTACAGAGAGGCGTGCATCGTCGGAAATGAATGGAAAGAGATCGGGGATCATCTTGTAAATCTGAAAAAGAAAAATGATGTGGCGGTCCTTGTGAGCAACGAGGCGCTGACTGCGTTGAAATGGTTCGGCATTGAAGCAGTTTCCGGGGACAACGGAAAGATCATGTACAATGATGTGGTCAGATGGATCTATGATACCCTCTATAAAATGAACGTGGAATGTGATTTCCTTTTCCCGGAATCGGAAAATATGGCGGACTATAAGATGATCGTGGTGCCGGCCCTCTATGCAGCGCCGGATGAACTGCTGAAAAGACTTGACCGGTATGTGAGAGAGGGCGGAACGCTGGTGACCACCTTCAAGACCGGATTTGCCAATGAGAATGTCAAGGTGAGCCATGAGGTCCAGCCGCATATCCTCAGAGCGTGCATGGGATACCGGTATGATCAGTTTACCTTCCCTGTGGACACGGGGCTTCAGGGAGAGATCGCGGCGAAGGACGGCAGCGATGAGGCGAAAGTGTTCATGGAACTGCTGATCCCGGAAGGGGCACAAGTGCTTGCCTCCTACGACCACTATAACTGGAACCGCTATGCGGCAGTGACGAGAAATCATTGTGAAAAGGGATATGCATATCATATCGGATGCATGACTGATGAGAGTTTCCTGAAAAAAGTTTTCCTGAGAGCGCTGGGAGATGCGGGGATCACAAGGGAGACGGAGTGTGAGTTCCCGCTGGTCGTGAGAAAAAGCGTGAACGATCTGGGGAAAACGGTTCGGTTCTATCTGAACTATTCCGGACAGGAGCAGGCGGAAGTCCCCGTGTGTGGGGGCGGTAAGGATCTGCTGTCGGGAGAACAGGTAAAGGCAGATGAAAAGATCACGATCCCGGCATGGGGACTGCGGATCGTGGAAGAAGAATCGTGAAATATAAGTGCAACTGATACTTGCGGAAATGTAATGGCAGAATGGTGGAATTTCCAGAAAATATATGTCATGATATGCACACAGAGGAGGAGAAAAGATGAAGATCGGGCAAAAAATTTCTGCGTGCAGAAAGAAAAGAGGAATGTCACAGGAGGATCTGGCAGAGCGGATCGAAGTGTCGAGACAGGCTGTTTCGCGGTGGGAGACGGGAGAATCTGTCCCGGATGTTGAAAAGATCAAAGCGCTTTGCAGGATATTTGAAGTCCCAGCGGATTATCTTCTTTTTGATGAAAAGGAAGAATTGTCGTCTGGCTGTTCGGAGGAACAAAACTTTTCCAATGAAAAAAGCTGTTTTCGGAGAGGAGCGTATATTGCTATAACTGCGGTCGGACTTCTTCTCGTGGCTGCCGCCTGTATACTGGCAGTGATCGAGACATATCAGCCCTATCAGGAGTATTATGCTGACTGGGGACCGCTGGGGACGTATCTGTTTCGGTCGTGGCGTACGGTCCCGTTGGGGCTGGGAGCAGTTCTGACGTCTGTGGGAATTTATTCCTTATACAGGGAGTATAAAAAGATGTAAATGTTTAAAATATACCGGATTTATGATGGGACAAGAGAAAATCGAAGATGAAAGAAGGATATAAAATGGCGAAAATACTTGTGGTCGAGGACGATGCTGATATCAGCCGCCTCCTGTGCAGGATATTGTCAAAAGCAGGATACGAAACGACTCCGGCATACTCGGGGACGGAGGCGAAACTCCGTCTTGATATGTCCGAGCCTGATCTGATTCTCCTGGATCTGATGCTCCCGGGAGTGACGGGCGAAGAGATCATAACCTATGTCAGGGATGAACTGAGAAAGTCCATCCCTATTATAGTGCTCTCAGCAAAGAGCGCGCTGGATGACAGGGTCGGGACAATAAGAAGCGGAGCAGACGATTATATTACGAAACCCTTTGAACCTGAGGAAGTGGTTGTTCGTGTGATGGCGGCGCTCAGACGCAGCGGGGCAGACAGCGGATTCGGGAGAGCAGGGGAGGAAGAGAGGTTCCTGACCTATAAACGTCTGGTACTGAGCGAGAGCGCCAGGGAAGTTACGGTAAATGGCCAGATGATCGCTATGACTCCCCATGAGTTTGAGATCCTGCGGATCCTGGCAGAGCATCCAGACAAGGTGTTCTCAAGAGAAAAGCTGTATGAACAGGTATGGGAGAATGGATATTACGGGGAGGACAATACGGTGAACGTTCATGTGAGCAATATCCGCAAGAAGATCGCCGCTGCGGATCCCGGGGAAGAGTATATAAAAACAGTATGGGGAATCGGATTCAAGATGGCATGAGCCGTACTGCCTTAAGGGAGTAATCTTTATAGTTTCTTTAAAGTTTCTTGAGGACTTATTAAAAACCAGAAGGGTATGATACAGGTACATCAAAGGAAACAGAGATGAAAAAATATGAAAGACTCAGGAAAGGATAAAAAGATTATGAAAGAGACAGTAGCAGAGGTCCATGATCTGACAAAAGAGTATGGAAAGACCAGGGCGCTTATAGATGTGAACCTGAGCCTGCGGCGAGGGGAGATCCTCGGGCTGGTAGGGGACAATGGCTCAGGAAAATCCACATTTCTGAAGCTGTTGGCAGGACAGATATTCCCCACGAAAGGTGAGGTGATCCTGTTCGGTGCTCACGGAGAAAAGGAGCTTGAGAAGCAGAGAAAACGCATTGGGACAATGATCGAAGCTCCCGTTTTTTTTCCTCAGCTTACGGTAGAAGTAAATATGGAATATTATCGGATCCAGAAGGGGATACCGGGAAAGGAACAGGTCAGAGAGGTTTTAAAACAAATCGGGCTTTACGACAGGAGGAAGACATACGGAAGACAGCTTTCCCTTGGGATGAAGCAGAGGCTGGGACTTGGGATCGCTCTGATCGGTGAACCCGAACTTCTGATGCTGGATGAGCCCATCAACGGGCTGGACCCCAGCGGAATCATTGAAATGCGGGAGCTTCTGATCAGGCTGTGCCGGGAAAAGAACATTACTATCATACTTTCCAGCCATATCCTGGCAGAGATGGAGCAGCTGGCAGATGAATACTGCTTTCTGGATAAAGGGCGGCTGTTAAAACAGATTACGGCAGAACGGCTTGAAGAAGAGTGCAGCGGCTATATCGAGATCAGAGTGGATGAACCGGAACTCTATACAGTATTGCTTGAGAGGAGGGCGCCGGGGCGGCCCTATCAGGTGCTCCCGGATCACAAAGTGCGAATACCGGGAACTGCTGAGGAACCTGAATTTTACAGCAGACTGGCGGTGGAGAATGGGATAGGCGTCTCATCGCTCTCGGTAAAGAAGATGACCTTGGAAGAGTATTACATGGAGCTGAAAAGGGGAGGAACAGAATCATGATCAACTATATAAGAAGCGAATCTTATCGGATACTGCATACAAAGGATATTTACCTGTTTACCGGTCTGATGGCTCTGGGGATTTTGTTTCTGAACGTGGGGCTGTATGTCTCAGCCGGAGCAATCTCAGGATTTCAGTATGCAAATGTGAAGTTTTCGCTGTCATTTCTCACGGATAATATGCTCTTCCTCGCTGTTGCGGGAGCAATACTTTCTGTGCTTCTGTTTTCGGGGGAGCGCAGGATCGGCGTGATGAAAAATGCAGTGGCATACGGCATTTCGCGAAAAAGCCTTTTCTTAGGAAAGTGTATCGTGTCCTTTGTGGCGGCATTTGCAAGTATGATCCTGTTGACTGCAGTTTATGTTATCAGCGCGGTCCTTCTTCTGGATGGTCCGGTACAGCCCTATCTTGGATTGATGCTTCAGGGGATAGCAGTCAATCTTCCGTTTGCGGCAGCCGGCGTGATACTGGCAGCGGGGTTCACACAGTTTTTTGAAAAAGAACTTGTGTCCGGACTTGCATGGATGGGTGTGGTCTTTCTGTTACCGGCGGTCTTCTACATGGCAGGCTTTGAAATCCCGCTTCTGGCGAAGATAGCGTCGTGGATGCCGAGAAATTATTTAATGACAGATGTGATGGCGGGGATGAGCGGATATCTGTGCCTGTGGAGCGAACCCGCCGGAGCAGTAAAGTGTATTCTGGCGGGAGTCGCCGGAATCATAGTATTTGCGGCTGCGGGAGTCTTTATGAATCGCAGGAAAGAAATCTGATGAGAGAATGACCGGAAAGGAGGCGGTGGAAGATGATGTATATAGCAGTGGCAATTTCGGCTGCAGTGGCAGTTGTCTTAGGCGTACGGCTTCTGCTGCTGAAGAGAGCGCTGAGGGCTGCCTCGGCGGAACTTGAGGAGATATCCGCAAATCTGGAGGAAAACCGTGTGATCAAGATGGAAACTCAAGAGAAAGACCTGGAAGTGCTTTTGGCCGGGATCAATCAGATGTTAAGGGAGATACGCCGGGAAAAGAATACATTTGACCGTAGAGAAAAAGAGTTTAAAAAGCAGATTGAAAATATCAGCCATGATCTTCGCACCCCTCTTACAGCTATCCTAGGCTACCTCAAGATCACGGATCTCCGAGCGCTTTCCGATGAGGACAGGGCAGGACTTGATGCGGTCAGCAGAAAGGCAGAAGCTCTCTCGCGGCTGGTGGAGCAGTTTTATGAATATTCCAGGATCTCTTCAGAAGAATACGAACCGGAGATAAAGGAGCTGGATATGGGAAGGCTGCTCCGGGAGACTCTGGCTGATTCCTGGCGGGAGATTGAGGAGAGCGGGCTTGAACTTTCGGTGCGGATTCCGGAAACCTCGGTTATGGTGTGGGGAGACCGGAATGCGTCAGAGCGTATCATCTGTAACCTGATCCAGAACGGATGCAGATATGCCCGCAATATCCTTGAGGTTGGTATGAGTGGAGAAGGGAACGAAGCTGTTCTGACGTTTGAAAATGATGTGAGTGATTTTGAAGAAGAGGACGTGCAGAGAATTTTTGAGCGTTTCTATGTGAAAGATGAATCGCGAAATACACCGGGTACAGGGCTTGGACTGTCTATCGCCCAGACCCTTGCAGAGAAGATGGGCGGCAGGATGGAGGCGGAACTTATTGATGCACAGCGGCTTCGGTTTACTGTATGTTTCCGTCGATGTAGAAATGAACTGTAATCTGTGGCCGGCGGACCAGTGTGGAAAAAATGCGTCCACAATTGACTTATATGTTTGAAGAGATTATAATACATATAGATAATTATTATCAATTGCGCCGGGGACGGAAATCCTTTCTTTCCTGTTTCCGGCGCTAAAAATGTGCATGTATAGAAAATCAGATCTTGAACACAAAGGATGAGGCATATGAGATTGAAAGAAGGAAAGAACGATCACACATACATTGTGGTGGAGATCCACATTGAACTGAACCTGGAGCGCCGGCTGGAAGCTTTGGGATTGACAGAAGGGTCTGAGATCACGATTCTGAACAATGATAAAAAGGGAGCGATGACAGTCCGTTTCCGCGGGACCAGATTTGCGCTGGGACGCCGCATCGCCGACAACATCATCGTGAGGGAGGCGGCAGCATGAGCGAAAAGGTGATCAATGTAGGATTTATCGGAAACCCGAACTGTGGAAAGACCACCCTGTTTAATGCGTATACGGGAGCAAACCTTAAAGTGGCAAACTGGCCCGGCGTTACAGTCGAGAAGAAAGAAGGAAGGACCTTTTATAAAGGACAGGAGTTTAAGCTGATCGACCTTCCCGGGATCTACAGCCTGACATCCTATACAATGGAAGAGAAGGTATCCCGGGAGTGTATCATGAGTGATGAAGTGGATGTCATCGTCGATGTGGCGGACGCATCCTGTCTGGAGAGGAATCTGTACCTTACCCTTCAGCTCATCGAACTTGGCAAGCCGGTCGTTCTGGCGCTGAACATGATGGATGTGGTGGAAGAGCGGGGGATGGAGATCGACCTCCACCGTCTGCCGGAGATGCTGGGGATCCCCTGCATTCCGGTTTCTGCCAGAAAGCGGAGCGGACTGGAGATCCTGATGCATGCGGTGGCGCATCACAAGGAATATGAGAAGCAGGGGCCGTTTATCCATCACCATTCGGAGAAATCCAAGCACCGGCATGACCACCACAGCGAATATGCCATGGTATACAGCGACGGGATCGAGGACAAGATCGATCAGATCATAGAGCGTTTCCGGCAGAAATATCCGGAGATGAAAAATATGCGCTGGCATGCCATCAAGATGCTGGAGCAGGATACTTCCGTGATGGAAAAATATCCCATCGAGGCGGAACAGATCGCTGACCGCAGCTATGAGAAGGACATTATCAATGAGAAATATGACTTTATCGAGGAGATCATTGATGAGGTTCTGGTAAATAAAAGTGAGAAGGAGGAGCGCACAGACCGGATCGACCGGTATATGACCGGAAAATGGCTGGGGCTGCCGATCTTTCTTGTGATCATGGCGCTGGTATTCTTCCTGACATTTACGGTCGGGGACTGGCTGAAAGGGTATTTTGAGACCGCGCTTGATATGTTCACCGGTTTTGCGGGGAATCTCCTCGAGACGGCGGGAGTATCTCCGGTACTCGAATCTCTGATCGTGGACGGGATCATCTCCGGCGTGGGCGGGATCCTGACGTTCCTGCCGAATATTTTTATCCTGTTCCTTGCCCTTGCCTTTCTCGAGGACAGCGGATACATGGCAAGAGTCGCCTTTGTCATGGATGACATCATGGGACATCTGGGTCTGTCTGGAAGGGCGTTCCTCCCGATGCTCCTCGGTTTCGGCTGCTCGGTTCCTGCGATCATGGCGTCCAGGGCGCTGGAACACAGGAAGGACAGGCTGAAGACGATCCTTGTGACGCCGTTTATGTCCTGCAGTGCCAGACTGCCGATCTATGTGCTGTTCTCGTCCATGTTTTTCGGGAAATATGCGATGATGGCATGTTATTCCATGTATCTCCTGGGAATCATAGTGGCGATCCTGACCGCGTACATCCTGTCGAAGGTGGACGGAAGCAAGGCGGAGAATGAACTTCTCATCGAGCTTCCGGAGTACAAGGCGCCAAATGCCCGGACCATCGCCCTCTATGTGTGGGAGAAAGTGAAGGATTATCTGACAAAGGCCGGGACTGTGATCTTCCTGGCGTCCATCATCATGTGGGTACTGCTGAATTTCGGCGCGACAGGATATGTGACGGATATCTCAGAGAGCTTCGGCTCCCTGATCGGAAAAGCCATTGTGCCGTTCTTTGCCCCGCTGGGACTTGGGTACTGGCAGATCGTGGTGGCGCTGATCTCGGGGATCGCGGCAAAAGAAGTGGTGGTGTCAAGCTGCAGCGTGCTCTTCGGTATCCAGAATATTACTACAGCCCATGGAATGGACAGTTTTGTGGCTCTGCTGGCGTCCATGGGGTTCGGCGCGGCGAATGCTTATTCCCTGATGGTGTTCTGCCTGCTGTATGTTCCATGTACGGCGACCATCGCAACCATCAATCGGGAAGCAGGGAGCAAAAAGCTGACTTTGGGAATCATCCTGTTCCAGCTTGCGACTGCCTGGGTGGTAAGTTTTATCGTCTATCATATCGCAGGGCTGTTCCTGTGATCACAATAAAAAGAAGCCGGTCCGGACAGCTGCACGGACCGATGATAGGGTCAATACTGTATGCTTTTGAGCAGGAGTCCTTTCGCCTCGGCGGGAGGCCCTGCTTTTTCTGTTCCGTCAAAGATGTCCTGAATATATTTTGGGTCTTTGAAGCCGCAGCCGATCTTAAGGAGCGCTCCGGAGATGAGGAGGGGCATCTGATGGAGAAAATCATTTGCCGTGATGCAGATCGCGATACGGTCTGGCTCCTGGATAAAGCTGATATCCAGGATCTCTTTTTCCGTTCCTCTTTTCTTCCTGCCGGAGGAAAAACAGCGGAAGTCATGCCGTCCTTTCAGAAAGGAGGCTGCCTGTCCCATGGCCTGAAGGTCCGGAGAAGGGAAACAGTGCGATTCATATCTCATGTGGAAGACATCATAGATCTCTGATGTACAGATCCTGTATTCATATGTGCGGGACAGGGCGTTCAGATCGGCGCGGAACCTGTCGGGTGCGTGCTGCGCGCCAAGGACAGTGATATCCTGCGGCAGGTAGAGGCTGAGTCCGCGGAGGAATCCTTCCGGGGAGAGGGGAGCCTCAGTCTGAAAGCTTACAGTCTGTGCCAGTGCGTGGACGCCGGGATCGGTGCGCGCGCCGGCGCAGAGGTGGATCTCCTCCCCGGTCATCCGGTTCAGGACTTCATTGAGTTTATAGGAAACCGAACGGTGCAGCCCGTCCTTTTCCGGGCGCTGCCAGCCCAGATACCGGCTGCCGTCATATTGGATGTCAAGTCTGATATTCTGCATTTCGAACTCCTTCCTGCGGTTTATTTTTCACAGTAATATTTATTTTACAGGAAAAGGGAGGAAAAGTCCAAAAAGATTACACAGATGCGTGAAACGTGGTATACTTTTAGGTGCAGTGAACTGTGACAGATCGAAAGACGCAGAGGATCCGGATCAGAAAGGGATATCCGGAAATGTGGAAAACGGAGATGAAGATATGACAGAAGAACGTACAGTGAAGGACTCGCTCGTGGAGACGGTCCACATGGTCCGACCGAATCATATGAACGCGGCAGGAAGGCTTTTCGGCGGGATGCTGATGCAGTGGCTTGACGAGGTGGCGGGGCTGGTGGCAAAGCGCCATACACGGTCCAATGTCATCACCGCATCTGTGGATAATCTGAGGTTTATCCATGGCGCGTATAACGGAGAGATGGTGGTCATTATAGGCAAGGTGACTTATGTGGGGAACACATCACTGGAAGTGCGGGTGGATACCTATGTGGAGCACCTGGAAGACGGGATGAGGCACCCCATCAACCGCGCATATTTCACTATGGTGGCTCTGGATGAAAAAGACAGACCGAAGCGTGTCCCAAGGCTGGTGCTGGAATCGGAGGAAGAAAGGGCAGAGTGGGAAGCGGCTGAAAAGAGAAGAGAGATGCGGATGAAACGGAAGGCAGAAGGGTTCTGAAATGAAAGTTCAGGACCCTTCTGTCTTTGTTTAAACTGACAGACTCTGTTCATTTCATATGCTTCTGAAAAACAGAACTTGCCATGCGGATCGTCCGGTCGATCTGCTCTTTTTCTTCTTTTGACTTTCCATCCTTCAGGATATCCAGTATCAGGGAAACTTCATCCGGAGAGAAGCGGATCCCCTGTTTGTTCGCGCTCGTGATCAGAGCGAGCATGACCGGCGCGAGGTCACGTCCAGTCTTCCCTTTCGTCCGTGCCGCTGCCATGCGGATCAGTTCCAGCTTCTCCGGAGCGATCCCCTTCAGTGCGGGATCGTTCATCCATTCTTCCACTGTCATCATCTCCTTTCCTGTCCTTGTCCAGTGCCTGTGAGAACATGTCGCTGTAAGTGCTGAACATTTCCTGCTGTTCCGGTGAGAGCATCCCTGCCATCAGGTCCATCGGATCAAAAGCAGGACTGCCTCCGGAACTGTCCTGCATCATCTGAGCCATTTCCATGATATCCTTCATATTCAGTACCATATCGAGCATCTCGGATTCCCGGGGATCCAGGTAGGGCTTTAAGCTGTCCAGAAATTCCCCGGATCCGCTGCTGCTTTCTGAAAAAAACTTCGAACTGTTATAGGAAGAAGGGCGGCTAAAGAGCAGGATCGCCCGGCGCAGCTCGAAAAATTTGATGAATGCTGCGAGCAGACGCTGTCCGGGTGCCGGAGCATATGGCAGAAGAAGCTTTATCGTCTGCAGCTGAGGGGAACTGACGAGCTCGTCAAAGGGAGTCATCGGTCTTGGCGGTCTTTTATCCATAGGCACTCCTGACGATCGTGTTGTAAATTTATATGCTGCAGGGTATAAGATTATGAACTCGGGGAAAAATGAAGGAAAGGAACGCAGATATAAAGTGTCCGGTTTGCGGGAACATCATATTATAAATATGTAAAATGATGAGAAAAAAGAAGAAAGGAACAGAGACGATGGCGAGAAAACTTATCATTGATGGAAATGCTGTGTATGAGATAGACGAGGAGTGTATGTTGAAGCGGCGTGTGGATAAAGAAAAAAGTGATCAGGACAGACATTTTGGAAAAGCCAAACAGAGAGATGAGCAGAAAAACAGTGTGGGAAAAAACAGGTGACCGAATCAAAAGGGGCGTGCGGATCATGGTCTGCACGCCCCTTTTTGGCTGTTATGTCATCTGATGTCTTATATCATCCGGCACAGCATTCCGGCGGGTCAGCATCCACATCCGCTGCCGCCAAATCCGTTTCCGAAGCCGCCGCAGCAGCAGAGCAGAAGGATGATCCACAGGCAGCTGTCGTTTCCGCATCCGTTTCCGTTAAATCCGTTTCCACAGCCGCCACAGCAGGCGAGCAGAAGGATGATCCACAGGCAGGAAGACATGCCGTTTCCGTTTTCGCATCCGCATCCACAGTTTGTAGCAGTTAAATCACTCATGTTAAATCCTCCAAATAGGTTTATTTACAGTTCTATAGTATGCCGGTGCCGGGAAAGTGTGATTTGGAAATGAAGGAAAGATCAATTTTACGATGTCCCGGCCTGAAATTCATCATATCTCCGTTTTTTATGGAAGGATGTGAGGTGACAATCCTGTATGAGCGGGAATATCCTGATAAAAAAGGGATTTTATATGAGATGGGTAAAACAGACGGTTGATTACTGGTGTGAGGACACTGCGAGCGGCAGATGTGCCGGGAAAGATATCTGCGTGGCTGTTCTGGATACAGGGATATCACGGCACCCGGACCTGCGGGAAAGGATCGTGGGGTTCCGTGATTTTATCCATGGACGGCGGGAGCCGTATGACGATTCAGGGCATGGGACACATGTGGCGGGGATCCTGGCAGGAAACGGCTGTGCCTCGGAAGGAGCGTATGCGGGAATGGCGCCGGAGGCGGAGCTTCTGATCGGAAAAGTGCTGGACCAAAAAGGGGACGGCGATGTGGAGAAACTGCTGCAGGGCCTGGAGTGGATCGGATCGGAAAAGGAACGGCTGGGGATACGGATCGTGAATATCTCAGTAGGAACCCAGCCGCAGCTTGCCTGCGTCCAGAAGCACAGGCTCCTTAATGCGGTTGAAAGGCTCTGGGACCAGGGGCTGGTCGTTGTGGTATCGGCAGGAAATTACGGGCCGTCGCCGGGCTCCGTGGCAGTTCCGGGCAACAGCAGAAAAGTGATCACTGCGGGGGTGCCGGATACGCTGACTGGGAACGGGAGAGGAAAAAGGAGGCTGAACTATTCTGGGAGGGGACCGACTTCGGAGTGTATCGTAAAACCGGATGTGTTTGCTCCCGGGACCGGTATCATAAGCTGCAACGGGCGCTATTCCATGCCGGGAGAGCATCCGTATATCATGAAGAGCGGGACGTCCATGGCCACGCCTGTCGTATCGGGCGCGATCGCATGTCTGCTGTCTAAATATCCGGATATGTCAAATGTGGAAGTGAAACTGAAGCTGAGGGAGTCGTGTGTAAAGCGTCCGGGGACAGAAGCCGGGTGGGGACTTATCAATGTGAGCCGGATGATGAGATGCTGAAAAGTGTAAAGAAAAAATACTTGACAGAGTTCCGCCTTTCGTGTATGATACCAGAGGTGACAGCGATGAATGAGATTTTAGAACAGACATTATTATATGATTTCTACGGCGAACTTCTCACTGACCATCAGAAAGAGATCTATGAACAGTTTGTTCTGGAAGATCTCTCTCTCAGTGAGATCGCAGAGCAGGCGGGCATCAGCCGTCAGGGGGTGCATGACCTGGTGAAGCGGTGTCAGAAGACGCTGGAAGGCTATGAGGCGAAGCTGCATCTGGTCGGGAAATTCCTTTCCGTCAGGGAAAAGGTGGATCAGATCGGGGAGATCCTCACAGAGTATGAGCGGGAAAAGACAGATCCCGGCAAAATGGCAGCGGATATCCGCAGGATCGCGGATGCGATCATAGAGGAGTTATAGAATGGCATTTGACAGCTTAACAGAAAAACTTCAGAATGTGTTCAAAAACCTGCGCAGCAAAGGACGTCTTACCGAAGACGACGTGAAGGTTGCCCTCCGGGAAGTCAAGATGGCTCTTCTCGAGGCGGACGTCAACTTCAAGGTGGTAAAGAGCTTCATCAAAGACGTGCAGGAGCGCGCGGTCGGTCAGGACGTGATGACCGGTCTGAACCCGGGGCAGATGGTGATCAAGATCGTCAACGAAGAACTGGTCAAACTCATGGGTTCCGAGACGACGGAGATCAAGCTCCAGCCGGGGAGCGCCATGACAGTCATCATGATGGCAGGTCTCCAGGGCGCCGGTAAGACGACGACTACCGCAAAGCTGGCAGGAAAATTCAAATTAAAAGGAAAGAAACCACTTCTCGTGGCGTGTGACGTCTATCGTCCCGCCGCGATCAAACAGTTACAGATCAACGGCGAGAAGCAGGGCGTTGAAGTCTTCTCCATGGGAGACAAGAACAAACCTGCAGATATCGCGAAAGCTGCAGTGGAACACGCGGCGAAGAACAGCAACAATATCGTGATCCTGGATACGGCCGGACGTCTCCACATCGACGAAGACATGATGGCGGAACTTCAGGAGATCAAGGAAGCTGTGACCGTGCATCAGACGATCCTGGTCGTGGATGCCATGACCGGACAGGATGCGGTCAATGTAGCGTCCAGTTTCAATGACAAGATCGGCATCGACGGAGTCATCATCACAAAGCTGGACGGCGATACAAGAGGCGGTGCAGCGCTGTCGATCCGGGCAGTGACAGGAAGACCGATCCTCTACGCCGGTATGGGAGAGAAGCTTTCGGATCTGGAACAGTTCTATCCGGACCGTATGGCGTCCCGTATCCTGGGAATGGGCGACGTCCTCACCCTGATCGAAAAGGCAGGGGCCGAGATGGACGAGGACAAAGCCAAGAAGATGGCTGACAAGATGAAGAAAGCCCAGTTTGATTTCGAGGACTATCTCGAGAGTATGGAACAGATGCGCAAGATGGGCGGTCTGTCCAGCATCATGAGCATGATGCCGGGACTCTCCGGAATGGGAGGAAAAGCAGGAAAGATGCCGGACCTTGACTCGGAGGAGAATGAGAAGAGAATGGCGAGGATGGAAGCGATCATCTACTCTATGACTCCGGAGGAGAGGAGAAACCCGGATCTTCTGAACCCGTCGAGAAAACACCGGATCGCAAAAGGCGCCGGGGTTGATATCGCGGAAGTGAACCGTATGGTGAAGCAGTTCAATGAGTCCAGGAAGATGATGAAGAAACTCCCGGGGCTGATGGGTGGCAGAGGTGGAAAAAGGGGCAGGTTCAAACTTCCCTTTTAACACATAGATCATGCCGGAGGCAGCGGACCGCAGTGCGGCGGGCTTACGGCAGAAATTAAGAAACAAAACAAAGAGAAAAAAACAAGAGGTGAAAGAAAATGGCAGTAAAGATCAGATTAAGAAGAATGGGACAGAAGAAGGCTCCTTTTTATAGAATCGTAGTAGCTGATTCAAGGTCCCCGAGAGACGGAAGATTTATCGAGGAGATCGGAACATACGATCCGAACTGTGATCCGAGCGCGATCAAAGTTGACGAGGAAGCAGCTAAGAAATGGCTCAACAACGGTGCACAGCCGACAGAGGTTGTCGGAAAGATCTTCAAGGCAGCAGGAATCGAGAAATAAGTTGTTTTCACTGAGGGTTACGAATGTGAACAGTAACCGCGGAGGTGCGCGTAAATGAAAGAGTTAGTTGAAGTTATCGCAAAAGCCCTCGTGGATAACCCGGACGAAGTTTCGGTCACCGAGAAAAAGGAAGGGCGTACTACCGTGCTTGAGCTCCATGTTGCCGACGGCGATATGGGCAAAGTGATCGGGAAGCAGGGCCGCATCGCAAGAGCGATCCGCTCTGTGGTAAAGGCGGCAGCGGCGAAGGAAGACAAAAGAGTCGTTGTTGACATCGTTTAGAATCATTGACAAGACGAGTGGGAAGAGGGACAGCCTCCATATCTGTGGAGAGCCTGCCCTTTTCTTTTCTTACAGGCACATTGAAGGAGAAACAGTATGGAACAATTTCTTCAGGTCGGGGTGATCTCATCCACACACGGGATCCGGGGAGAAGTAAAAGTCTTTCCAACCACGGATGACGCCGCCCGCTTTAAGGAACTGAAAAAAGTACTGCTTGATACGGGGAAGGAGCGAATTGAACTGGAGATCCAGTCCGTCCGTTTTTTCAAGCAGTTTGTCATCGTGAAATTTAAAGGCATTGACAATATCAATGATATTGAGAAATATAAAGGAAAGAGCCTCTTTGTAGCAAGAGAGGACGCAGCACAGCTGGAGGAAGACGAGTATTATATCGGGGACCTGATCGGCATGGACGTGTTCACGGAAGAGGGACATTTCGGAGTGCTTCGGGACGTTATGGAGACAGGAGCCAATGAAGTGTATATCGTGGATTCGGACAGTCATGGAGAAGTGCTGATTCCGGCGATCCGGCAGTGTGTGCTGGATGTGGATGTGGAGGAAAACCGGATGACGGTGCGCCTTATGGAAGGGCTGATATAGAAACTCGTTTACAGAAGGAGAAAGGACAAATGAATTTTCACATACTTACTCTTTTCCCGGAGATGGTGATGAACGGGCTGAACACCAGTATCATCGGCCGTGCGGTGAACGCCGGCCTGCTCTCCATCGAGGCGGTAAACATCCGGGATTATGCGTTCAACAAGCATCAGAGCGTGGACGACTATCCCTATGGCGGAGGCGCCGGGATGCTGATGCAGGCGGAACCGGTCTATCTTGCCTGGGAGGCAGTGGAAGGGAAGATCCAGTCACGGCGGAGCCTTTCCGCGGAGAGCGATGCGGCGCTGACAGAACAGACAGAAACGCCGGATCAGTCAGGAATGTTGGACCAGCCAGGAGCGCCGGATCAGTCGGAAGCGGCCATGAGGCCGGGAACTTCGGGAAAACGGACCCGTGTGGTCTATCTGTCCCCCCAGGGAGATGTCTTTAACCAGAAAATGGCGGAAGAGTTTGCACAGGAGGAGGATCTGATTCTTCTCTGCGGGCATTATGAAGGTATCGATGAGAGAGTCCTGGAGGAGGTCGTGACAGATTATGTGTCTATCGGGGATTATGTCCTGACCGGAGGGGAACTTCCGGCGATGGTCATGGTGGACGCCATATCCAGGCTTGTGCCGGGAGTCCTGCACAACGATGTGTCGGCAGAGTTTGAGTCTTTCCAGGACAATCTGCTGGAGTATCCGCAGTATTCCAGGCCGGAGGAGTGGCATGGGAAGAAAGTGCCGCCGGTCCTTCTGTCCGGGCATCATGCCAATATAGAAAAATGGAGGAGAGAGCAGTCGATCCTCCGGACGAGGGAGAGAAGACCGGATCTTCTGGAAAAGTGTGAGCTGACAGACAAAGAGAAAAAATGGCTGGAAGGGCTTGCAATCCAAGAGGAAATATGATAAACTACAACAGTTGTGAAAAGAAGAGCGATGGTCCTCTGGCACACAGGATGTGTTAAGAACGTCAAATATTAAGGAGGTCACACAAAATGAACGAGATCATTAAGAAGATTGAAGCTGAGCAGTTAAAAGCGGAGGTTCCCCAGTTTAACGTAGGTGATACTGTAAGGGTACACGCAAAGATCAAAGAGGGAAACCGTGAAAGGATCCAGGTTTTCGAAGGAACAGTCCTGAAAAAACAGGGCGGCGGCGCAAGAGCTACTTTCACAGTGAGAAAGACATCCAACGGAATCGGAGTAGAGAAGACATGGCCGATCCACTCTCCGCACGTTGAAAAGGTAGAGGTTGTCCGCAGAGGTAAAGTAAGAAGAGCTAAACTGAACTACTTAAGAAAACGCGTGGGTAAAGCTGCTAAGGTGAAAGAATTAGTAAAATAATGACCATGAGAGGGACAATTACAGATCTGTATTTGTCCCTCTTTTGCTTATGGAGGATATATGAAGGGGTTAGATTTTCGTAAGAAGCGAAAGAGACCGTCCCAGAGACCGCGTAAAAAGCCTGCATCTGCCAGGCTGAGGTTTGAAGATAAAAGGCAGAAACTCCATTTTGAGAGACGGCATATTGCCGTAAATGCAAAAGCAGTCGTTATATGGGCGGTCGAGATCCTGATCCTGTGTATGGCTGCGGTCTTCCTGGTCCTGGCATTCGGCGAGCGTGTGAGCGTCGCGGGGGATTCCATGAACCCGGTCCTGAAGAACGGGGACGTTGTCCTGATCGACCGTGTCATCTATAATATAAAGTCACCGTCAAGAGGGGACGTGGTGGCTTTCCGGCCAAATGGAGATGCGGGCGCCCACTACCAGATCAAACGGATCGTGGGGCTCCCGGGAGAGACGGTCCAGATCGTGGACGGCAGTGTCTATATTGACGGGGAAGAGATATCGGACCACATTTATGTGACAGGGATCGACTATGCCGGACTGGCAGAGGAGCCGGTGGAACTGGGCGAGGACGAGTACTTTGTGATGGGTGACAATGCCTCGGCGAGCGATGACAGCCGGATCGCGGAGATCGGAAATGTCAGCGGAAGTGACATTTACGGAAAAGTGTGGTTTGAAGCAGGATTTGGAGAAAATTTCGGTTTTGTGAGTGATTAGGAGGAAAAAGATGCATTTTCAATGGTATCCGGGCCATATGACGAAGGCGCGGAGAATGATGCAGGAGAATATCAAGCTGATCGATCTGATCATCGAGCTGGTGGATGCGAGGATCCCCCTGAGCAGCAGGAATCCTGATATCGATGAGCTGGGGAAGAACAAGGCAAGACTGATCCTTCTGAACAAGGCGGATCTTGCCGAGGACAGGCGAAATGACGAGTGGCTGGAATACTTCAGGGAAAAAGGGTATTCTGCCGTAAAGGTAAATTCAAAGAAAGGCGGAGGGATCAAGTCGATCCAGTCTGTCATCCAGGAAGCATGCAGGGAGAAGACCGAGCGCGATCGGAAGAGAGGGATCCTGAACCGTCCTGTGAGGGCGATGGTAGTGGGGATACCAAACGTCGGCAAATCTACATTTATCAACGCGCTGGCAGGAAAAGCATGCGCGAAGACGGGGAATAAACCGGGCGTCACAAAGGGAAAACAGTGGATCCGCCTGAACAAGAATGTGGAGCTTCTGGATACGCCGGGGATCCTCTGGCCTAAGTTCGAGGACCAGGAAGTGGGATTAAAGCTTGCGTTCATCGGATCTATCAAGGATGAGATCCTCCAGACAGAGGAACTTGCCTCAGAGCTTGTAAGATTTCTGAACGGTTCCTATCCGGGCGTGCTTGAGGAGAAATATAAGATCGGGACATCGGAAGATCCTTATGAAACGCTGGGAGAGATCGCGCAGAGCCGTCATTGCCTGACGAAGGGGAGCGGATATGATACGGAAAAAGCTGCAGCGATCCTGCTGGATGATTTCCGGAACGGACAGCTGGGGAGGATCACCCTGGAGACTCCGGAAAAAGCGCAGGAGCAGAAAGAAGGAAAGAGCAGATGAAAAGCATATTAAAAGAACTTATGGGATGGATCGTATATATCATCATCATCGTGGCACTTGCCTGGGTGATCATCACATTTGTGGGGCAGAGGACTCAGGTAAGCGGACACTCGATGGAGACTACGCTCTCTCACGGAGATCAGCTCATTGTAGACAAGATCTCATACAGATTCCGCGACCCGGACCGGTATGACATTGTTGTCTTCCCATATCAGTATGAGGAAAAAACATACTATATCAAGAGGATCATCGGGCTTCCCGGGGAGACGGTCCAGATTGTTGACGGCTATGTTTACATAGACGGGCAGCAGCTGGACGAACACTATGGAAATGAAGTGATGCTCGATCCGGGGATCGCAGAGGAGCCGGTCACCCTGGGGGACGACGAGTATTTTGTCCTGGGGGACAACAGAAACAACAGTCAGGACAGCAGGGCTGCCAACGTGGGCGTGATCCACAGAAAAGATCTTCTTGGACGCGCATGGATCCGGATCTGGCCCCTGTCTGAATTCGGAGTGATAAAACATGAGTAAGAGTATCGCAGAGATCAAAAAGGAATTTGAACATGCCGCAGAGAGTGAATGGGATGCTCTCTGCGGTTTGTACGCTTCCGACGAACGGCGCGGGGTGCAGAACCTGATCGCCGGATGCCGGAAAAAGCAGGCGGCACTTGACCGGGAGAGGGAGAGGCTGTATGCCATGAAGGCATATGAGAGAAAGTATGAGCAGTATACCTATATCTGCGGGATCGACGAGGCGGGAAGAGGTCCCCTTGCCGGTCCGGTCGTGGCGGGGGCAGTGATCCTGCCTCGGGGCTGCGAGATCCTCCATCTGAATGATTCCAAAAAGCTGTCCGCGGCGAGAAGAGAGGAACTTTATGATGAGATCATGGAGAAGGCGGTGTCCGTGGGAGTAGGCATGGCGTCGCCGGCAAGGATCGATGAGATCAATATCCTTCAGGCAACCTATGAGGCGATGCGCCAGGCAGTGGACAGCCTTTCAACGGAGCCGGAACTTCTTTTGAATGATGCGGTGACGATCCCGGAGATGACGATTCCGCAGGTGCCGATCATCAAGGGGGATGCGAAGAGCGTGTCTATCGCCGCGGCGAGCATCATCGCAAAGGTGACAAGGGACAGGCTGATGATACAGTATGACGATATCCTCCCGGGATACGGGTTCGCGCAGAACAAGGGATACGGCTCAAAGGAGCATATCGAAGCACTGAAAAGCCTGGGTCCGACTCCCATCCACCGACATTCCTTTATCGGGCATTTTGTGGACGTGTGAGAGGCGCAGGAATGGCGCGGGAGGACTTGTATGCAGGAGAACAGAAACAGGCGGAAGACAGGTGCGGACTATGAGCGTGCGGCCGGTTTTTATCTGGAGCAGGAGGGATGGAAGATTCTGGAGTACAATTACAGAACCAGAAACGGAGAGATCGATATAGTTGCAAGAGACGGGGAGTATCTGGTATTCTGTGAAGTGAAGTACCGCTCTGATGGGAAAAAAGGCAGCCCGCTCGAGGCAGTGGACGCGCGGAAACAGCAGCGGATCCGTCGGGCTGCGCTGTACTATCTGACAGAACACGGGAAAAGTGATGTGCCCTGCCGGTTTGATGTGATCGGGATCGAGGGGACAAAAGTCACCCATATCCGGGATGCCTTCTGAGCGGAGGAGGGATGACCGGATAATCCTGCATGTTTGTAATGTCGGGGACGGCAGCAGGACGGTATCTGCAAAGTGAGATTTGAGATGAAGGGAGGCGGAAGCTATGAGCCTGGGGCTCCGTTATAAAAATGACAGTCACATATTTGATGAGAGAGGACTGGACGGGACTCCTTATCTGCAGTTCCCTCTTTTGGAGAGGACAGGGATCGTGGACCATGGGTTTTCTACAAGACTGGGCGGGGTGAGCAGAGGGGACTTTGCTTCTTTGAACCTGAGTTTTGACCGGGGAGATGATCCTGAGGCGGTGCGGGAGAATTTCAGGCGGATCGGTGCATCCATTGGAGTGAAATGTGAGGATATGGTACTCTCACAGCAGACCCATACTACAAATATCCGCCTCGTAAAAGAGGAAGACCGGGGCAAGGGCATCGTGAGGGAGCGGGATTACACCGACGTAGATGGACTGATCACAGACGTTCCGGGGATCTGCCTCGTGACTTCGTTCGCAGACTGTGTCCCGCTGTATTTTGTGGATCCGGTAAAAAGAGCGGTCGGTCTGAGCCACTCGGGCTGGCGCGGGACTGTGGGGAAGATAGGGAAAAAGACGGTGGAAATGATGTCGGAACACTTCGGTTCTGACCCGGGAGATATCCTGGCGGCAGTCGGTCCCTCTGTCTGTATGGACTGTTATGAGGTAAGTGAAGATGTGATCGAAAAGTTCCGGGAAAATTTTGAAGAAAAGTTCTGGGAGGAATTGTTTTACAGAAAAGAAAACGGAAAATATCAGCTGGACCTCTGGAGGGCGAACGAGTTGATCTTCCGTGAAGCGGGGGTCCTGCCGGAGCATATGGCAGTGACGAACGTATGCACCCATTGTAACAGTGAGATTCTGTATTCCCACCGTACGGCGGGAAACCGGAGAGGAAATCTCTGTGCATTTCTTGCCCTCAGATATGGAGGTAAATGAAAATGTTTGGAACAGCAGGAAAATTGATGACATATATAACGGCCCTTACATCCACGTCCGGAACAACGGACCAGACTGTGGAAGAAGTGATCGACTCTGCTACGGAAGTGACGGCGGAAGCAGGACAGGAAGTGAACCAGTTCTTCCAGATGTTTCAGGATAATCTCCCGGATATCATCGCGTTCGGGATCAGGGTAGTGTTCGCTTTTGTGTTTTTTGTGGTGGGGAGCAAGGTGATCAGCTGGATCCGGAAACTGGTGCGCCGCTCCATGGAACGGGCGGAAGCAGATATGGGAGTACGGCAGTTCGTGGATTCGTTTTTGAAGTTCGGCCTGTATGCGATCCTGATCTTCTCCATTGCCACAAGATTCGGCGTGGAACCGTCTTCTGTCGCGGCTTTGATCGCTTCAGCCGGAGTTGCGGTAGGCCTGGCGCTAAAGGGGAGTCTTTCTAATCTGGCAGGAGGGATCTTGATACTTCTGCTCAAGCCCTTTGCCGTGGGAGACTACATTATCGTTACAGGGGAAGGGATTGAAGGAACAGTAAAAGAGATACAGATCTTTTATACTAAAATGACAACGGTTGACAATCAGACTGTTGTAGTCCCGAACAGTATCCTGACAGACAACAGTCTGACAAATGTTACGGCGAGACCGGAACGCCAGCTTGATCTGAAGGTGGGGATCTCCTATGATTCGGATCTGAAAAAGGCGAAAGGTCTGATTGAAAATATGCTTCTGTCACATGAAGATATCATACAGGATGAGGATATCAAGGTGTTTGTAGATTCTCTTGCGGACAGTGCGGTCGTGATCGGGCTGAGGGCATGGGTCCCGACAGAGAAATACTGGGCGACAAGATGGGAACTGCTGGAGAATATCAAGCTTACGTTTGACGCGGAGGGGATTGAGATTCCGTATGATCAGCTTACGGTGCATGTGAAACAGCAGCCGTCTGAGACAGTGAAAGGCCGGGAGAAGTCCTGACGAGGGAAAGACGGAGAAAATAGAAAGATGTATTGCTTTTTGAGAGGAAAAGCAATACATCTTTCTATTTTTATACAAAAAAGTGGTGTGCAATTTTAGAAATACTGCGAATTGTATTGAAAGTTGTATTGATGTATAGTTGAATCGTGGAGAGCGGAACTGCTGTCCGGGAGCAGATGCTGCCCAACATATCTATGATCAGGAAAAGGAGGGGACAGATGCAGAAAAAGTACAGACAGATCACAGCATGGCTCACAGAAGAGATTGAAAAGGGAACTCTGTGCTATGGAGAACGCATCCCTTCGGAAAAAGAACTGGCGGAGCAGTTCGGCGTCAGCCGCCAGACTGTCCGGCGTGCCCTGAAAGACTTGAATGCTGAGGGAATCCTGGTGAGCAGGCGCGGAAGCGGAACTTATGTGTCTGTGAACACCCGGAGGACATCGGCGGGAGAGACCCGGATCGCCGTGATGCTGACACATGTGGACACATATATTTTTCCGGCTCTCATCCGCGGGATGGAATCAGAACTGTCCCGGGAAGGCTGCATCCTTCAGATAGCCGTCAATGACAATGCGGTGGAGAGGGAGAGGATGATACTCAAAGAACTGATCCGCACCCGTTCTGTGGACGGGCTGATCGCAGAGGCGGTAAAGAGCGGTCTGCCAAATCCGAACCTTGACCTGTACAGGGAGATCGAGAAAATGGGGGTCCCTGTTCTGTTCGTAAACAGTTTCTACCGCGATCTTGACATTCCCCATGTCAGCCTGGACGATCGGAAGGCGGGATATCTCGCAGCGAAGCATCTGCTGGAGTGTGGGCATACCCGGATCGGCGGGATCTTTAAGTCTGACGACGGGCAGGGCCATCTCCGGTATGCAGGATACACAGAAGCGCTTATGGAAAGAGATATCAAGATCCGGAATGGAAGGATCATCTGGCTGGATTCCGGAGAGAGCGAGGAACTGGAAGAAGAAAGCCGACGGATCCTGAAGCGGCTTCAGGAATGCACCGCATGTGTCTGCTACAATGACGAAGTTGCGTACAAGCTGGTCGATATCCTGAAAAAAGCGGGGAAAAAAGTTCCGGAGGATATATCGGTGGTGGGTATAGACAATTCCGCCAAGGCTGAATTCTGTCCTGTTCCGCTGACTTCAGTGAGAAATCCGGTGGAGGACCTGGGACGGACGGCGGCATGTAAAATAGTAGGACGCATTTTCCTGGGAGAAAAAATGGAGTCTGAAGAGTTTGAGCCGAAGCTTATCCTGAGAGATTCCGTGAGGGTGGCTGAACGGATCGTATAGCAAAAGTGCAGGGAGAGCCCTGAAAGAAAAGGAGGAAATAAACGATGTTAAAAAGAAAAGACTACAAATTCTGGTTTTGCACAGGATCACAGGACTTATACGGTGACGAGTGTCTTGCCCATGTGGCGGAGCACTCCCGGATCATTGTGGAAAAGTTAAATGAGTCCGGCATCCTTCCCTATGAGGTGGTGTGGAAGCCGACCCTGATCACAAATGAACTGATCAGGAAGACCTTCAATGAGGCAAACATGGATGAAAACTGTGCAGGAGTCATCACATGGATGCATACCTTTTCTCCTGCAAAGTCATGGATCCTGGGACTCCAGGAGTACAGGAAACCCCTGCTCCATCTGCACACCCAGTTTAACATGGAGATCCCGTACGATACCATTGACATGGATTTCATGAACGAGAACCAGTCAGCACACGGAGGACGCGAGTTCGGACATATCTTTACCCGGATGGGGATCGAGCGGAAAGTGGTCGTGGGTCACTGGTCTGACGAGAAGGTGCAGAAGAAGATTGCTTCCTGGATGCGCACGGCGGTGGGAGTCATCGAGAGCAGCCATGTCCGCGTCATGAGAGTGGCAGACAATATGCGCAATGTGGCAGTGACCGACGGCGATAAAGTGGAAGCCCAGATCAAATTTGGCTGGGAAGTGGATGCTTATCCGGTCAATGAGATCGCGGAGGCGGTCGCAGATGTAAAAGAAGGGGAAGTAAAGGCTCTTACAGATGAGTATTATGATACTTACGAGATCCTTCTGGAAGGGCGGGATCCGGAGGAGTTCCGCCGCCATGTGGCAGAGCAGGCAAGGATCGAGATCGGATTTGAGCGGTTCCTGGAAGAGAAGGATTATCAGGCGATCGTCACCCATTTCGGGGATCTGGGAAGCTTAAAACAGCTCCCGGGGCTTGCCATCCAGAGACTGATGCAGAAAGGCTACGGTTTCGGCGGGGAAGGAGACTGGAAGACGGCTGCCATGGTGCGGATCATGAAGATCATGACCGAGGGCATGAAAGATGCAAAAGGAAGCTCCTTCATGGAAGACTATACATACAACCTCGTACCGGGAAAAGAAGGCATCCTTCAGGCTCATATGCTGGAAGTGTGCCCGTCGATCGCAGACGGTCCTGTCAGTATCAAGGTAAATCCGCTGTCCATGGGTGACAGGGAGGATCCGGCAAGGCTGGTGTTCACTGCAAAGGAAGGCCCTGCGATCGCCACATCCCTGATCGATCTGGGAGACCGTTTCCGCCTGATCATCAATAATGTAGACTGCAGGAAGACTGAGAAACCGATGCCGAAGCTTCCTGTGGCGACTGCATTCTGGACCCCGGAGCCGGATCTTTATACCGGCGCGGAGGCATGGATCCTGTGCGGAGGGGCACACCACACCGCCTTCACCTATGACCTGACTGCAGAACAGATGGGCGACTGGGCGGCAATGATGGGGATTGAGGCAGTCTATATCGATAAGGAGACTACGATCCGGAACCTGAAAAATGAGCTCCGCTGGAATGACATAGCATACAGGAAATAGTGAGGATGTATGAACGGCGCCGCGCGAACCGCTGCAGGTGCATGTGCATCTGCAGCGGTTCGCAGGAGATTCGGTGAAAATGCATTGAAAAGTTACTCTGTGAACGGTATAATAACAGACGAAGTGATCCTGCCGGGATGCAGCTTAGATTTCCGGCAGATGGAACACGATCAACAATACCAAAGGAGTAAAAAGATGAGTATTCGAATTGGGATTTTAGGTTATGGAAACCTGGGACGGGGCGTAGAGTGTGCCATCCGTCAGAACAGTGATATGCAGCTTGCGGCAGTGTTTACCCGCAGGGCCCCGGAGAGTGTAAAGATCCTGACAGAGGGAGTTCCGGTGTGCCGGATCGACGATGCGGCAGAGTGGAAAGATAAGATCGACGTGATGATCCTCTGCGGAGGAAGCGCTACAGACCTGCCGGAGCAGACTCCGAAGTTTGCGGAGATGTTCAATGTCATTGACAGCTTTGACACTCATGCAAGGATCCCGGAGCATTTCGCAAATGTGGATGCAGCGGCGAAAAAAGGCGGCAGAGTAGGGATCATCTCCGTGGGCTGGGACCCGGGAATGTTCTCTCTGAACCGGCTGTATGCCAACGCGATCCTTCCGGAAGGAAAAGATTATACCTTCTGGGGAAAAGGTGTCAGCCAGGGACATTCTGACGCCATCCGCCGCGTGGAGGGCGTAAAAGATGCGAAACAGTACACGATCCCGGTGGAGAGTGCGCTTGATGCGGTGAGAAACGGAGAAAATCCGGAGCTTACCACGAGGGAGAAACATACAAGAGAGTGTTTCGTAGTCCTGGAAGAGGGTGCAGATGCGGCAAAGGTGGAGGAAGAGATCAAGACCATGCCGAACTATTTCTCGGACTATGACACTACAGTACACTTCATCAGCGAGGAAGAACTGAAAGAAAAACACAGCGGGATCCCGCACGGAGGATTTGTCCTGCGCAGCGGGAAGACCGGATGGGAGAAAGAGAACAGCCATCTGATCGAGTACAGACTGAAGCTGGATTCCAATCCGGAATTTACATCTTCTGTACTCGTGGCATATGCACGGGCTGCTTTCCGTCTGGCGTCAGAGGGAGTGTCCGGATGCAAGACGGTATTTGATATCGCTCCGGCATATTTAAGCGCAAAGAGCGGCGAGGAACTGAGAAGCTCCATGCTGTAAAACTGCGGACAAGGTACCACAGGCGCCGCACTTTTCTGGTGCGGCGCCTTGTTTTATAGCTGCTGTTCATGTAACGTCCTGCAAATAAAGATCATATTAAAGTTAAGGATATTTTAGGAGAAACGGATAAGGAGGAGTGGAAATGCGCGGAAAGGAAGAAATCAGGAAAGCGATCGAAGCGGGTGAGGCCGTGCTCGGGATCGAACTGGGCTCGACAAGGATCAAGGCAGTCCTCATCGATGAGGATAAGTCTCCGGTCGCTTCAGGAAGTTATGACTGGGAAAATAAATATGTGGACCACATCTGGACTTATGATATCGAGGATGTGTGGACCGGACTCCGGGGATGCTATAAAGACCTGGTGAAAAATGTGGAAGAAGAATACGGTGTGAAGCTGATCCGCTTTAGGTCGATGGGATTCAGCGCCATGATGCACGGGTATCTTGCTTTTGATGAAAATGATGAACTTCTCGTGCCGTTCCGAACATGGAGGAATACGATCACAGGGGAGGCTTCAGAGAAACTCTCTGAACTGTTTTCTTACCACATCCCGCAGCGGTGGAGCATCGCACATCTGTATCAGGCGATCTTAAACGGCGAGGAACATGTGGATAAAGTGCGTTTCTTTACGACTCTTTCAGGATATATCCACTGGAAGCTGACCGGGAAGAAAGTGCTGGGCAGCGGAGACGCCGCCGGCATGTTCCCTATCAATATCGAGGCGAGAGATTTCGACGGCAGGATGCTGGACCAGTTTGATGAACTGGTGGCGGGCAAAGGGTTTCCGTGGAAGATCAGAGACCTCCTTCCCAAAGTACTCCTTGCAGGACAGGATGCGGGCTGCCTGACAGAAGAAGGCGCGCGGCTTCTCGATCCGGACGGGAACCTGGAGGCGGGGATCCCGCTGTGCCCGCCGGAAGGCGATGCGGGAACCGGGATGACGGCTACCAACAGCGTTGCCGTCCGCACCGGAAATGTGTCTGCGGGGACCAGTGTGTTCGCGATGGCTGTCCTTGAGAAAGACCTGACGAAACCTTACGAGGAGATCGACCTTGTGACCACGCCCTCCGGTGACCTTGTGGCGATGGTACACTGCAACAACTGTACTTCTGATCTGAATGCATGGGTAGGGCTGTTCAGGGAATTTGCAGAATCATTTGGGATGGACGTGGACATGAACCGGCTGTTTTCCACGCTTTACAATAAGGCGCTGGAAGGCGACGAAGACTGCGGCGGACTGCTCGCATACAATTATTTCTCGGGCGAGCATATCACCGGATTTGACGAAGGAAGACCGCTCTTTGTACGCACGCCTGAGAGCCGCTTCAATCTTGCCAATTTCATGCGTGTCCACCTCTATACATCCCTTGGCGCGCTGAAGACAGGAATGGATATCCTTTTGAAGAAAGAGAATGTGAAACTGGACCGCATGATGGGACATGGCGGGCTCTTTAAGACAAAAGGCGTGGGACAGCGCATCCTTGCCGGAGCCATCGATACCCCGGTATATGTCATGGAGACCGCCGGAGAAGGCGGCGCATGGGGGATCGCCCTTCTCGCCGATTATCTTGTGAGAAAAGAAGATGGCGAGAGCCTGACCGATTACCTGAACAATAAAGTCTTCCATGATGCAGAGGGCAGCGGGATGGATCCCGTACCCGAGGACGTGGAAGGATATGAGAAGTTCATGGAGAGATATACAAAAGGACTGGCGATCGAGAGGGCGGCAGTAGAGAATATCTGATCCGGCAGGGCCGCGGGAGGCAGATATTGCTTTCGGACCCGCTCCCGCTTGGAGAACGACGCAGCGGTACTAGGATCGCAAAAGACGCGATCCAAGGACCGGCGCCGTTCTACAGTCCTCAATCAACACACGCCTCCCGCTCCACTTTCGCTGCCGGAAGGAGAGAACGCTTTCGGAGCTACTGTCGTCGTCGGAGCAGCCTTCATTTTCGGCAGGAAATGAAAGCTGCGATCGGAAACTTATCTACCCCAGGGAGCAGCGCCCCTCCGGGGCGCGCCTCTCCCGCCCGTCTTCGAAATTGCCGGGGGAGCTGAACAGCCCAGCCGGAGGGAGGGGGATGTGTTGACGAAAGACCGTTAAAACGACGCCGGCACTTGGAGCGCGTCCTTTGCGCTCCTACGTACCGCTGCGTCGTTTTCCGAGCGAGAGCGTGTCTGCCGTCAATATATCCCTCTCCCTCCGGCGGACGATTCTCCTCACTCCGCCAATTCCGTAAGCGGCTTCACCGTATATCCCATCTCCTCCCATTTTGTCAGCAGTTCATCCAGGATCTGCGCATTGGTGGACGACGTGCTGTGCAGCAGGACGATGGCGCCGGGGTGGATCCGCCCCAGAAGTTTCTCAAACGCTTCTTCTTTTGTGGGCTGATCGTCTTCATACCAGTCTACATATGCCAGGCTCCAGAAGAAAGTCTTATATCCGAGCTGCTGAGCCATTTTCAGATTTTCTTCATTGTACTTTCCCTGCGGAGGACGGTAGAATTTTGTCATCTCCTGTCCGGTCACATCACGGTAGATATCTTCTACATCAACGAGTTCCTTTTTAAAAGCATCCATAGTCGAGATGGCTGACATGTCCGGGTGATGCCAGGTGTGGTTCCCCACTGTGTGCCCTTCCTCTGCCATCCGCTTTATCAGCTCCGGCTCTGACTCTATGTAGGTCCCGACGACGAAGAAGGTGGCGGGGACGTTGTGTTTTTTCAGCGCGTCAAGGATCGGTCCTGTATTTCCGTTTTCATAGCCGGCGTCAAATGTGAGATAGATGGATCTTTCTTCTGTGTCTTCTGCATAGTAGGCGTCGTACCGGGCCAGCTCTTCAAAGGTGGCGTTCCCTGCAGGCGTCTGTCCCTCCTCCTGGAAACTTAATCCCCAGTTCCCCTCTGCAGAGGCGGGCACAGCTTCTGCGTCGGTTCCTTTTCCGGGGGCAGAGGAGAAGCGTTCTGCGAGAAAACCTGCGAAAGAGCCGAGAAAAAAGGCGGCGGTAAATATGCAGAGTATTTTTACAGTCTTTTTGGTGTAGATGGATTTTTTTAAGATAGAGATCAGTTTCAGGTCCGACGATTTTTTCATATTTTCCTGTCCGTTTCTGTTTGTATCCATTATATGCGCAGCGCCGGGGGAACCATGCAGGAAAATGCAGGATTGATTTCCGACCGCATTTTTAGTACAATAAAAGATAGGAAAAAAGAAGAAGAGGATACGCATTTCCGGGACAGGGAAAGAAACTTATATATCATGTTCCGGAAGTGAGATCAGGAGGAAGGGTATGGCTGAGAAATATACAGGTATGGCGATTGGCGTGTTCGAACTGGAAAGTGAGTGCATCTGCTTTGTGGCTCTGGATGCTGCGGCAAAAGCGGCAGATGTAAAGATCCAGGCGGTAGAGAGGAACCGTCTCGGAGCCGGAGCCTGCGTGAAGATGAGGGGGACTGTCTCTGACGTGAAGGCAGCGATGGAAGCGGCGCTGGAAACAGCGAGACCGCTGACCAAGATCATCTCCCACACGGTGATCGCGGCTCCGTCGGAGGATACGGAGACAGCGATCGCAATGACGATAGGAAAGTAGAGGTGTGGTTATGAAATACGGAGCTTATGGACTGGTAGAAGTCATAGGGGATGCGAACGGGGTGATCGTCACGGACCGGATGCTGAAGACAGCGGATGTGGAATATGTGACAAAGGATACTAAGTGCGGCGGACATGTCCTGATCTTTATGGGAGGAGATGTTTCAGCGGTGACAGCGGCGGTGGAAAGCGTGAAAAATGATCCGCCCTGCCCGGTGGTTGAGACCGCGGTCGTCTCAAATCCGTCCCGGGAGATGGTTGACATTGTGGAGATGTTTAGAAAGAGGTAAAGATCACGGTGCCTGAGAGACGGTTTTTCAGTTTCTGCAGGCACCGTGATTTTTTGCGCTTTCAGGCGGGATGGTCTTTGTTTTTACAGAAGGTTTCCCGAAGAGTTTTTTTGAAGAGATCTTTACTGCGTGAAAAACAAAACTTTCACTGCCGGAGAGAGAAAAATCTTCATTGCCGGAAAGTGTCTGCTGGACATCTGTCTGCATGAGTGATAAAGTGTACAGGGAATAATCTTGCAGGAGAAAAGAAGATGGAGAGAGCAGTCTTATTTTTTGATATTGACGGGACTGTCCTGAGTGAAAACACGAAGGAAGTTCCCGAGAGCGCGGTCCGGGCTATGAGAGCGGCGCAGGAACAGGGGCATCTTCTGTTCATTAATACAGGGAGGACGATATGCAGTGTCCCCTCCGAGGTGAGGCGCGTCCGCTTTGACGGATATCTGTGCGGATGCGGGACCTACCTTTTATATGGCGATGAGATCCTGTTTGCCAGCTCCATACCTCAGGAGCGGGGGAAACAGATCATCAGGGAGATGGAACGGTGCAGCCTGAGCGGCATTGCAGAGGGTGTGGAGGACGTTTATTTTCCGGAGCGGATCACAAGGTTTGAGAACCTGGAGCAGTCCAGGAGATATTTCCGGGAGAAGGGCATGGGGATCGAAGAGGCGCTGGAATCCGGCAGGTTCACATATGACAAGCTTTTTGTCTATTCAGATGAAAAGAGTGACCTGGACCGTTTCCTGAAATTCATTGAGGAGGACATGGAAGCGATCGACCGGGGGAGCAATGCCTATGAGGTGATCCAGAAAGGATACTCCAAGGCGACAGCGTGTGGATTTATGCTGGACAGGCTGGGGATCCCGAAAGACAGAGCATACGTGTTTGGGGACAGCAGCAACGACCTGTCCATGTTTCAGTTCGCGCAGCATACGGTTGCCATGGGAGTCCATTCTCCGGTGCTGGATCCATATACGGAATATGTGACCACTGCCGTAGAAGAAGATGGGATCGCAAACGCTCTGAAACACTATGGGCTGATCTGAATTTGGAAAGTCGGGAGAAATGTTGTTATGAAGATTTTTGTTTTTGATCACAGAGAATTTGACGAGGCGGAGTATTTTAAGAAATTTGCAGAGGAGTATCACGTAGAACTGGGGACCTGCACAGCTCCGCCTACTCTGGAAAATGCACATCTGGCAGAGGGATACGAGTATATCAGCATCATCACTTCGAAGATCGACGCCAGGCTCATGGAGCGGTTCCGTGAACTGGGAGTGAAGATGATCTCTACCAGAACAATCGGATACGACCATGTGGATCTTGATGCGGCGAGAAGATGCGGGATCCATGTGAGCAACGTGTCTTATTCTCCGGAATGTGTGGCAGATTATACGGTCATGCTCATGCTGATGTCGATACGGAAGATGAAGCGCATCATGCAGAGAGCCGAGGTGAACGATTTTTCCCTTCCCGGGATCCAGGGAAGGGAACTGCCCAATTTTACAGTTGGCGTGCTCGGGACAGGCAGGATCGGAAGGTCTGTGATCCGTGACCTGTCCGGATTCGGCTGCAGGATCTATGCTTATGACAAGTATGAAAATGATGAGGTGAAAAGGTATGCGCAGTATGCGGATCTGGATACCATTTTCAGGGAATGTGACCTGATCACGCTGCATATGCCGCTGTCACAGGAAAATTTCCACATGGTCGACAAGGCTGCCCTGGAGAAGATGAAGGACGGCGTGGTCATCGTCAACACGGCGCGGGGAGGCCTGATCGATACAAAGGCGCTGATCGAGGGGATAGAGTCAGGAAAAGTAGGGGCTGCCGGGCTGGATGTGATAGAAGATGAGTTCGGACTGTATTACAATGACCTGAAGTCAGAGGTTCTGAGCAAGCGGGATCTGTATATCCTCCGGGGCTTCCCGAATGTGATCGTGACTCCGCATATGGCGTTCTATACCGACCAGGCGGTGAGCGATATGGTGAAACATTCCATTGAGAGCTGCCTTCTTCGGGCGGAGGGGAAGGAAGATCCCTGGGCAGTGCTGTAAAAGAGAAGAGCTGAATTGTTTCCGAATTATATTCTAAATGATGCCGTCTCCGGCAAAAAAGCTTACATCTGTCGGGTATGTGTAACTTTTTCCGATCTCTTTTAAGAGTACAACATTGAGGTGCCCGTCCAGATTCTTTTTATCCAGGGTGACAGCATCGGTCAGGACGGAGAGAGGAAGACCACACTGGCAGGGCAGACCATAGATATCGAGAGCTTTTCTGATCTTTTCCGCACATCCGGGATCAGACAGTCCTTTCTCCTCGGCGATCTTTGTGATCTGGTACATACCGATGCCGACCGCTTCACCGTGGCTTTCCCTCTCATAGTTATAATGCTGCTCTACAGTATGGGCAAGGGTATGTCCGAAATTCAGGAGCATGCGCTCACCTTTGTCATACTGGTCGGCTTCTACAACCTCTCTTTTGATGTCAACGCAGCGTGTGATCACATCTGTGAGATCTGGTCTCAGGCTCTCAAATGAATCATAGGAGCACAGGAGATCAAACAGCCGGGAGTCTTTGATACATCCGTATTTTATCACCTCACCCATTCCGTCAGCGATAAAATGGCGCGGCAGGGTGTCAAGAACGTCAGGATCGATCAGGACCATTTTCGGATGATAGAATGCTCCCACAAGATTTTTTCCCTCCGGAAGGTCCACTGCGACTTTCCCTCCTACGGAGGAGTCCACCTGTGCCAGGAGAGAGGTAGGGATCTGGATCAGTTTCACGCCGCGCAGATAGCTTGCAGCCGCAAAGCCGGCAAGATCGCCGATCACACCTCCGCCCAGAGCGATGATCAGATCACTCCTGGTCAGCCGTGCATCAAGGAGTGCGGAATAGACGGAGGGCAGCGTCTGGAAACTTTTTGTGGGCTCTCCGTGAGGCAGTACAAGTGTGTGGCATTCATATCCACCCAGGCAGCCCAGGAGCGCGTCTCCATACAGGGGAAAGACATTGTCATCCGAAATTATCATGATTTTTTGCCCATTAAAGACTTTTCTGATATATTCCCCGGTTTTGGAGAGGATTCCCCTTTCGATATAGATATTATAGGTGTCTTTGCCTAAATTAACTGTCAACTTCATTTGAGGAAACTCCTTTTTTAGAAAATGATTTCAAAAGGTGCCAGGCACTTTTTCAAAAGTACACGGCACCTTTTAAAGAAATTTACAGAATCTTTCCTACAACTTCTGCAATCTGACGTACCTGTTTAAGAAGTGCATCATATTTTTCCGGTTTCAGGGACTGGGCTCCGTCACACAGTGCGCACTCGGGATCGTTGTGGACTTCGATCATAAGCCCGTCGGCGCCGGCTGCGACAGCGGCTTTTGCCATCGGCTCGACCAGCCACCATTTTCCGCCTGCGTGGCTGGGATCCACGACCACCGGAAGGTGGGTCTTCTTGCGGAGCACCGGGATACTCTGCAGATCAAGGGTGTTTCTCGTGAAAGTCTCGAAGGTACGGATCCCTCTCTCGCAGAGGATGACATTTTCGTTTCCCGCCGCCATGATGTACTCCGCTGACATGATCCACTCCTCGTAGGTGGCGTTTAAGCCGCGTTTGAGAAGGATAGGGCGGTCAACCTGACCGAGCTGCTTGAGCAGGTCAAAGTTCTGCATATTGCGCGCTCCGATCTGGATCAGATCCACTTTCTCGTTGAAGATGTCAAGATACTGCGGAGACATGAGTTCTGTCACGATGGGGAGACCGACTTCTTCTTTTACTGCGCAGAGGATGTCAAGCCCTTCCAGTCCGAGCCCTTGGAAAGAGTAGGGGCTGGTCCTAGGCTTGAACGCGCCGCCGCGGAGCAGGTTTGCCCCGGATTCCTTGGCTGCTCTGGCGATCCCGAGGACCTGCTCAAAGGATTCCACAGAGCAGGGACCGGCGATCAGCCCGAGATGCCCGCCGCCGATCTTTACGCCGGAGACATCGATCACAGAATCTTCCGGATGGAAAGCCCGGTTGGCAAGTTTATAAGGTTCCTGTACGTGCATGACTTTGTCAACGGAACTGTCAACCTCAAACTGGCGGGGATCGATCAGGGTGGTATCTCCGATGCAGCCGATGATCGTCATCTCAGTTCCGCGGACTACATGAGTGTCAAGCCCGCGCTTTTTGACAAGATTTTCTACGCGTGTTATATTTTCTTCGGTCGTATGTGGTTTCAGTACAATGATCATTTAGGTTATCCTCCAAAAATATATTGATAAAAATTTTAGATGTAACTTCGCACTGTAAAATTTTAGTTGTTTAAAGTGTGAAAACATTTGTATCATAAATCATACAGGAAAGAATGTCAAGTAAAATTATCTCCGTTGACATACTTATACCGTGGTGGTATTTTATCATATGGATATTTTGGACGCAGAACGGCAGATGTGTTCGGAGTGCCTGTCATAGCACAGAGCGGTCATGCGGTTCTGACGTTACACTATAAAATAAAGGAAAGTGAAAATGAAGATCATAAAACAGATTGGCATCATATTTTCTGTCTGCTGGATCAGTCTGGTCATCGAAAAGCTTTTCCCGGGGATCTTCCCGGCGAGCATCATCGGCATGATCCTGCTGTTCCTCTGTCTGGCAGCCGGTATCCTGAAGATCGAACATATCCAGGAAAAGGCAGACTTTCTGCTGGAAAACATGGCTTTCTTCTTTATCCCCGCGGGGGTGAGCATCATCAACTACATGGATATCCTGAAGAACGCGGTGGTGCAGCTTATCATCATCTGCACAGTCTCGACGGTCATCACGTTTGCGGTGACGGCTTATACGGTCCGTTTTACCCTGTACCTGATGCGGAAGAGAAAAAAATGACACAGAGGAGGGAGAAATCTTGGAAGAACTGTTTGCATCACCCTATTTCGGAGTGGCTCTGAGTGTGGTCACGTTCGGCATCGGGGTGAAACTGAACCAAAAACTGAAGACACCGGTGTGTAATCCTCTGATCATCGCCATAGTCCTTACGGCAGGCGTGCTGGTCCTTTTCGGGATCCCATATGAATCCTACAATGTGGGCGGAGAGATCATCAATATGTTCCTGGCTCCGGCGACCGCCTGCCTTGCCGTGGCGATCTATACAAAGAGGAAGATATTAAAGGAATACTGGCTTCCGATCCTTATGGGCTGCGGGGCAGGTTCTGCAGCGTCCATGGCGAGCGTCTATGCTCTGTGCAGGCTGTTCGGGCTGGATGAGAGCCTGACGGTGTCCCTTCTGCCGAAATCCGTGACTACGCCCATCGCGGTGAGCATCTCAGAGCCGGCGGGAGGCGTGGTGCCCATTACTGTGGTGGCGGTGATCGGCACAGGGATCTTAGGAGGGATCCTTGCGCCTTTCCTCATCAAAGTGTTCCGGATCACAGACCCTGTGGCAGCAGGACTGGCGATCGGCGCTTCCAGCCATGCGGTGGGAACGTCGAAAGCGATCGAGATCGGCGAAGTGGAAGGCGCCATGAGCGGTCTTGCCATCGGGATCTGCGGGATCATTACCGTGCTGTTTTCCATGCTGATCGGTCTGTAGACGCTGAGAAACGATACAAGAGTACATGGGAGGGGAAGAGTTTATGAAGAAAAACATATCTCAAACTATCCGCCGCGCCGAACGGTTCCCGGTCATCCTGATCGGGGAAGGGCTGCTGGTGGGAGTAGCGGCAGGGCTTGTGGTGCTGCTCTACAGACTGGCGCTTACCTTTGCCGGAGATGCGCTGGATGAGATCCTGGGTTTTGTCGGGAAGGATCCTCTGCGGATCGCGGGATGGCTGGCGGTCCTCGTGCTGATGGCAGTGATCGTGGGAAAGCTGGTAAAACTGGAACCTATGATCTCCGGCAGCGGGATCCCTCAGGTGGAGGGCGAGATCCTCGGGAAACTGTCCGAGAACTGGAAACGGGTCCTCCCTGCAAAATTCATCGGAGGATTCCTGTGTATCCTGGGCGGGCTCTCTCTGGGAAGGGAAGGTCCGTCTATCCAGCTGGGGGCAATGACCGGACAGGGAGTCTCACGCCTTCTGGACCGGGGAAAGACGGAAGAAAAATATCTGATGACCTGCGGGGCAAGCGCAGGGCTTGCAGCTGCGTTCCACGCTCCTCTGGCAGGGATGATGTTTTCTCTTGAGGAGATACATAAAGGATTTTCCATGAATATCCTGATCTCTGTGATGACGGCTTCTGTGACCGCTGACTTTATCTCATCCCATATCATCGGAATCGACCCGGTGTTCCAGTTCACCATTGAACACGCTCTTCCCCAGGAGTATTACTGGATGCTCCTGATCCTGGGCGTGATCCTGGGAGTAGTGGGAGCGTTCTATAACCGGCTGATGCTCAAAGCTCAGGACCTCTATAAAAAACCTGCCTTCCTCGGAGTGACGGGACGGCTTGTGATCGCCTTTCTCGCAGCAGGGGCGGTGGGGCTTGTGATGCCTTCCGTGCTGGGAAGCGGAAGCGGTCTGATCGTTTCCCTGACGGCAGGGGAGATGACTCTCGGTCTGATCCTGCTCACTTTTGTGGTGAAGCTCCTGTTCTCGGCAGTCAGTTTCGGGTCCGGAGCGCCGGGCGGCATCTTCTTCCCGCTGCTGATCTTAGGCTCCCTTCTCGGAGGGGCTTTTGCCATGGCGGCGGTACAACTCTTCGGGCTGGATCCGATGTATATCAATAATTTTGTGCTCCTCGCCATGGCAGGCTTTTTCACCGCCATCGTGCGTGCCCCGATCACCGGGATCATCCTTCTCTTTGAGATGTCCGGGTCGGTCAGCCAGATGCTGTCTCTTGCGGTGGTCTCTGTGGCGGCGTACATTACGGCAACACTGTTAAGGTCCGAGCCGATCTATGAGAGCCTTCTGGGACGGATCCTGGAGGGGCAGGGAGACAGGAAGAAAGGGAACGCCGGAGGACAGAAGGTCCTGAGCGAATATATCATCATGGGCGGCTCTGTCCTGGAAGGACGGAAAGTCATGGACATCCACTGGCCGAACAACTGCCTTCTCGTATCACTTGAGCGGGAAGGAAAAGAGCTGATCCCCAGGGGAAAGACCGTGCTCCTTGCCGGGGACAGGCTGACGGTCATGACGGATGAGAGAGATGCGGGATATATACATGACAAATTGGAAAACTTATGTTATACTTCATTTTAGTTAGTGAGTAAATCAAAGGAGTACTACAGACATGAAGAGAATTTTGCTGAAATTGAGCGGAGAAGCGCTGGCAGGAGAAAAGAAGACCGGATTTGACGAGGCAACCTGCATCGGAGTGGCAAAACAGGTAAAGAAGCTTGTAGATGACGGGATCCAGGTAGCGATCGTGACAGGAGGAGGAAACTTCTGGCGGGGACGGACGAGCGAGACGATAGACCGCACAAAGGCTGACCAGATCGGAATGCTCGCTACGGTGATGAACTGTATTTATGTGTCTGATATTTTTCGCTATGCGGGCATGAAAACAGAAGTCTTCACACCATTTGTATGCGGATCATTTACATCACTCTTTTCGAAAGATGCGGCAGTGGAGGCACTGGAAGAGGGAAAAGTGATCTTCTTTGCCGGCGGCACAGGACATCCGTATTTTTCAACAGATACGGGAGCAGTGCTGCGCGCCATTGAGATCGAAGCGGACGCGATGCTCCTTGCGAAGGCGATCGACGGGATCTATGACAGCGATCCGAAGGTCAATCCGGACGCAGTCAAATATGATGAAGTATCGATCCGGGAAGTGATCGATAAAAAGCTGGCGGCAGTGGACCTGACAGCTTCTATCCTCTGTCTGGAAAATAAGATGCCGATGCTCGTATTCGGACTGAATGAAGAGAACAGCATCGTAGAGACGATGAGTGGAAATTTCACAGGAACAAAAGTAACAGTTTAGGAGGACCTTTGGTATGGATGAAAAATTAACTGTATATGATAATAAGATGACAAAGACGATCAATAATCTTGATTCCGAACTTGCGACGATCCGGGCAGGGCGCGCCAATCCCCATGTGCTGGACAAGATCGTAGTCGACTATTACGGGGCGCCTACCCCGATCCAGCAGGTGGCGAACGTCTCCGTCCCTGAGGCAAGGATGATCCAGATCCAGCCCTGGGAGAAGAGCATGTTAAAGACTATCGAGAAAGCGATCCTCACATCTGACATCGGGATCAACCCGACTAACGACGGATCCTCGATCCGCCTGGTATTCCCGGAGCTGACAGAGGAGCGCAGAAAAGAACTGGCAAAAGATGTAAAGAAGAAAGGCGAGGCGGCAAAGGTGGCTGTCCGCAATATCCGCCGCGACGGGAATGTGGCGTTTAAGAAACTGAAGGGAACAGAGATATCAGAGGACGGCATCAAAGATCTGGAAGACGCACTTCAGAAGATCACAGATAAATATATCGAGAAGATCGACAGGATGGTTGAAGTAAAGTCAAAAGAGATCATGACAGTATAGGCAGGATGCGAAAACAGAAAGGGGGCTTAATCTTAGGCCTCCTTTTGTTCTGATATCCGCCCGTGCTCATGCAGGGCGGGTACCGGCAGAATAAAAGATGGGAGAGGAAAAGAAAATGAGAGTACCGCAGCATATAGCGATCATCCTGGACGGAAACGGCCGCTGGGCAAGATCCAAAGGAATGCCGAGAAATTACGGGCACGCCCAGGGAAGTAAAAATGTGGAAAAGATCTGTGAAGAAGCATGGCGGATGGGGATAAAATATCTCACTGTGTATGCTTTTTCCACAGAGAACTGGAACCGTCCCAAAGACGAGGTGGACGCGCTGATGAAACTGCTCCGCAATTATATGAAGACCTGTCTGAAGACCGCGGCAAAAAATGATATGAAGGTCCGCGTGATCGGAGATATCAAACCGCTGGACGATGATATCAAGAACAGGATCAGAGAACTGGAAGCGGCAACAGTGGACAACGGAGGGCTGAATTTTACGATCGCCCTGAACTATGGGAGCCGGGACGAACTGACCCGCGCCGCAAAGCGGATGGCACAGGACTGTGCGGCCGGAAAACTGGATCCGGAGAAGATCGATGAGTCGGTATATGGATCGTATCTGGATACTCACGACATCCCGGACCCGGACCTTATGATCCGGACAAGCGGGGAGCAGCGTCTTTCCAACTATCTGCTCTGGCAGCTTGCCTACTCGGAGTTTTATTTTACAGACGTGCCCTGGCCTGACTTTACAAAGGATGAACTGGTGAAAGCGATCAAGGAATACAATCACAGGCACAGACGTTTCGGTGGAGTAGAGGGGGAATAGGATATGTTTAAAACACGGCTGTTAAGCGGGATACTTCTGGTGATCATAGCACTGATCACCCTGATAACAGGCGGAAACCTTCTTTTTGCGGTGCTGCTCGCGATCAGCCTGATCGGGCTGACAGAGCTGTATAAAGTCTTTGGGATCGAGAAGAAAGCTCCGGGGATCGTGGGATATATCTTTGCGGTGCTTTATTACGGGCTCCTCTATTTTAAGCCTATCCTGCCGGGGGATGCACTGGACTGGTTCATGCTGCTCTTCCTGGGACATCTGATCTGTCAGATGGCGGTGCTGGTCTTCGCTTATCCGAAATATAACACCCAGCAGATCATGGCGGCGTTCTTCGGCGTATTTTATGTGGCGGTGATGCTGTCTTATATCTATCAGACAAGGATCCTCCCGGGCGGAGTATTTACGGTCTGGCTTGTCTTTGTCTGTGCATGGGGATGCGATACCTGCGCATACTGTGTGGGGATGCTCATCGGAAAGCACAAGATGGCGCCGGTGTTGAGCCCGAAGAAATCCGTGGAAGGCGGGATCGGCGGGATCGTGGGAGCCGCCCTGATCGGAGTGCTCTACGCTCTGGCGATCAACCACTGGGGAAATGCAGGTGTCAGCGTCTTTGAATTTGCTGTGATAGGAGCCGCAGGAGGCGCGATCTCCCAGGTGGGAGACCTTGCCGCGTCTGCCATCAAACGTTACCATAACATCAAAGATTACGGAAAACTGATCCCGGGACACGGAGGGATCCTGGACCGGTTCGACAGCGTGATCTTTACCGCGCCGATCATTTACTATCTGGCGATCCTGCTCTGAGGAGCGGGAGGCACTGTCCGGCAGTCTTCCTGCGGTCTTACAGGGAGAAGCAGGATCACATGATATCAAGAAGTACATTCAGAGAGAAAAGAAGAGGTATAGCATAATATGAAGAAAATCGCGATACTGGGATCGACCGGTTCCATCGGCACCCAGACACTGGAGATCGTAAGGACAAACAAAGATCTGGAAGTGACGGCTCTCGCAGCCGGGAACAATATCGACCTTCTGGAACGCCAGATCCGGGAGTTCAGACCCCGTCTTGCCGCGGTGTGGAAAGAAGAGAGGGCGGCAGAGTTAAAGAGCCGCCTTGCGGATATGGATGTGCGTGTGGTCTCGGGCATGGACGGGCTTCTGGAGGTGGCGGCAGCGCCGGAGTCCGAGATCCTCGTGACCGCGATCGTGGGAATGATCGGGATCCGTCCGACCATCGAAGCGATAAGGGCAGGAAAGGATATCGCTCTTGCGAACAAGGAGACTCTGGTCACGGCAGGACATATCATCATGCCTCTGGCAAAAGAATGCGGCGTGTCTATCCTTCCGGTGGACAGCGAACACAGCGCCATCTTTCAGTCTCTCCAGGGAGGTCAGAGAAAAGCGCTCCACAAGATCCTTCTGACTGCTTCCGGCGGTCCGTTCCGGGGGAAGAAGCGGGAAGAGCTGGAGCATATCCGGGTGGAGGACGCGCTGAAGCATCCGAACTGGGAGATGGGACGGAAGATCACGATCGATTCCTCCACCATGGTAAATAAAGGGCTGGAAGTGATCGAGGCAAAATGGCTGTTTGGCGTTACCGTGGATCAGATCCAGGTGGTCGTACAGCCCCAGAGCATCATCCACTCCATGGTAGAGTATGAGGACGGAGCCGTTATCGCACAGCTCGGCACTCCGGATATGAAGCTTCCGATCCAGTATGCGCTCTATTATCCCGAGCGGAGATACCTGCCGGGAGAAAGACTGGATTTCTGGAAACTGAACCAGATCACATTTGAAAAGCCGGATCTGGAAACATTTTATGGACTGAAACTTGCCTTTGAGGCGGGACGCACAGGCGGATCTCTCCCCACAGTTTTCAATGCGGCCAATGAGAAGGCGGTCGCCATGTTCCTGGACAGGAAGATCCGGTATCTGGAGATCCCTGAGATCATACAGGCATGTATGGAGAACCATAAAAATATTCCGGATCCCACAGTGGAAGAGATACTAAAGACCGAGCAGGAAACATATGAATTTATTAAAAACAGGTGGTAATCAATGGGTATTATTATAGCGATCCTACTATTCAGCTTTATTATCATTTTCCATGAACTGGGACATTTTCTTCTGGCGAAAGCAAATGGTATCCGTGTGGATGAATTTTCCCTGGGGCTGGGACCGACGCTGATAGGAAAAGAGTTCGGAGGGACAAAATTCTGTCTTAAGCTCCTGCCTTTCGGAGGTGCCTGCATGATGGGGGAAGATGATGCGGATGATATGTCGGAGGGGAGCTTTAACAGCAAATCCGTCTGGGCGAGGATATCTGTTATCGCTGCAGGTCCGGTCTTTAACCTGATCCTGGCCTGGATCATGAGTGTGATCATCATCCTTTTTGTGGGATACCAGCCTACCACGATCAGCGCTGTGAGCGAAGGCTACTCCGCAGCAGAGCAGGGGATGCAGGCGGGGGATGAGATCAAAGAGGTCAACGGGAGACGGGTCTACATCTGGAATGATATCAGTCTCTATACGCTGACCCACTCCGACGAGACGACCCTGGAAGTAGTCTACGAGCGGGACGGGGAGGAGTATACGGCTGTGATCGAGGCACGGCAGCTTGAAGGCGACACCTCCCCGAAACTCGGCGTTATCAGCAGCGGCCCTGTGAAGCCGGGGATCCTGGGATCCCTTGAATACGGAGTTTATACTGTGAGATACTGGGTCACCTACGCCATCGACAGCCTCCGGATGCTGGTGGGCGGACAGGTGGGGATCAAAGACATGTCAGGTCCTGTGGGGATCGTGAGCGTGGTGGACAGCGTGTACCATGCAGCAGCCCCGGAGGGACTTCTGATGGTGGTCCTGAACCTGATGAATTTCGCAGTCTTCATATCCGCCAACCTGGGTGTTATGAACCTGCTCCCGATCCCGGCGCTTGACGGCGGACGGCTTGTCTTCCTGATCGTTGAGGCAGTACGGCGCAAACGTGTGCCGCCGGAGAAAGAGGGCATGGTCCATTTTGCCGGTTTTGCGCTTCTTATGGCACTGATGGTCGTCGTCATGTACAATGACATCTTAAAGCTGTTCTGATCTTAAAGTTGTTCTAAACGGCTGTCTCTGCATATATATTAAAGAAATGATCTTGAGCAGAGGCAGCTATGAGTGAAATAAGAGCAATGCAGGACGAGGCTCTGGAGAAAGGAAGCCTCCAGATCAATGTGGTGTCGTCCGTAACATCTTTTCCGATCACTAACGCGGAAATTTCCATTTCTTACACAGGGATCCCGGAGAGTACGCTGGAGAGGCTGACCACAGACTCATCCGGCCAGACAGAGACCATCGAGCTGGATGCTCCGCCGGAGGAGTGGAGCCTGGACCGGAACAATGAGAGACAGCCTTATTCTGAGTACACTCTGGATATCAGCGCGCCGGGCTTTGAGCCGGTGAGCATCGCAGGGACAGAGATCCTGGCAAACACAAAGGCGATCCAGAATGTACGGATGCGGCCAAGTGATAACGGGCAGGAGGAAGAAGAAGTCTTTGTCATCCCGGCGCATACCCTCTATGGGGAGTACCCTCCGAAGATCGCGGAGGATGAGATCAAGCCGACCAATGAGAGCGGGGAGATCGTCCTGAGCCGGGTGGTCATACCGGAGTATATCGTGGTACATGACGGTTCACCCCGGGACAGTACAGCAAACAATTATTATGTGAAATACAAAGATTATATTAAAAATGTAGCGTCCAGTGAGATCTACGCAACATGGCCGGCAGATACGATCCGTGCCAATGTGCTGGCGATCATGTCATTTACACTAAACCGGGTTTACACTGAGTGGTACAGAAACAGGGGGTATGATTTTACGATCACTTCCTCCACCGCGTTTGACCACAAATGGATCCCGGAGCGGAATATCTACGAGTCGATCTCGGTGATCGTAGATGAACTTTTTTCAAACTATCTTTCCAGGCCGAATGTACGGCAGCCGATCCTGACCCAGTACTGCGACGGCAGGAGAGTGACCTGCCCGAACTGGATGACCCAATGGGGGTCCAAGGAACTGGGAGACCAGGGATACAGCCCGATCGAGATCCTCCGTTACTATTACGGGGACGATATGTATATCAATACGGCACAGGAAATCTCAGGCATTCCCGCATCCTGGCCGGGAAGTGATCTGGAGCGGGGGTCAAGAGGCGAGAAAGTCCGTCAGATGCAGGAGGAGATCAATGTGATCGCAGGGGCTTATCCGGCGATACCGAAGATTGATGCAGACGGAGTATACGGTCCCGCGACGGAAGAAGCGGTGGAGAAGATCCAGTCCGTGTTCGGGCTGCCGGTGACCGGTGTGGTGGATTATAAAACGTGGTATAAGATCTCGGAGATCTACGTCGGGGTCTCCAGGATCGCGGAACTGACATAGAGAAAGGCTGGCAAAGGATCTGTTACAGCGGATACAGAGAGGAGAGGCATGGCGAGAAGAAGGAGAAGACGGAAAAAGAGAGTATTTCCGAAGATAGCAGGACTGGTCCTCTTCCTGGCGCTTGCAGGAGGAGCCGCTGCGGCTGCAAGGTACATCCTGCCAGAGATGCTTGAGACGGCTCAGGAGACGGTGGGAGAGGCGGCAGGGGCAGCGGCAGGTGCCCTGAAGGACGAGACCGGGTTCCCGGAACTGACAGTCACGGAGGAGGAAGCTTCAGATGGTTTCTATTTCCGGCAGCTCACAGAGCGGGAACAGACGATCTATCGAGAGATCCTCCAGGGGGTGACCGGCATGGAGGAAATGATCCGGATCCATGCCACAGAGGAAGATGACGTGGGAAAAGTATATGAGTATCTCCTCTACGACCGCCCGGAGCTTTTCTGGTGCGCGGGAAATACGAGCCTGACTATTTATGATGAGTATACGGAGGTCATCCCGGGATATACGTGCTCTCAGCGGGAAAAAGAGGAACGTCAGGCGCAGATCGATACGGCAACACAGGAATGTCTTGCAGGGATCGACAGCAGTGCCTCGGATTATGAAAAGATACGATATATCTACGAGTATATAGTAAATACGGTGGAGTACGACGTAAATGCGCCGGACAATCAGAATATCTACAGTTCTATGGTGGGAAAGAGATCTGTCTGTGCAGGTTATTCCCGGATGGCGCAGTATCTTCTCGGACAGATGGGGATCCCCTGTATCTATGTGATCGGGGACATAGAAGGTCAGGGAGCGCATGCCTGGAATATCGTGAACTGCGGCGGCAAATACTATCAGATGGATACGACATTCGGAGATCCGGTGTTCCTCCAGGAGGAAAATGGAGAGAGTGTTCCATCCGGGAGCATCAATTATGATTATCTGTGCTGCACAGACGCGGAGATCATGGTGGACCACACGCAGTGGGAAGAGGTGGCATATCCTGCCTGTACATCCGATGACCTGAACTATTACAGGATGAACGGGATGTATTATGACAGCTTTGATCCCGAAGAACTCCTTCAGAAGATGAACGACAGCGTCTATGCAGGGGAAGAGAGTTTTGTGTGTAAATTTTCCAACGCTTCAGTCTACAGTGAGGCGAGGGATCCCGTGATCAATGAACTGCTCCCGCAGGCGGCACAGAACCTGGCTTCCTACTACGGACTGGACAGTGTGAGTTATACTTATGCGGAGGATGCCGATCACTGCAGGATCACTGTATTTTGGAGTTATGGATAACTTCGATGGATATTTTAAATCCTGTCAAATGTAGAAGATCGTACCGAAGAAACTTTATGAAATTTTTACAAAATTTACAAACTTTTTTTGGTTAGTATTTTTCTGGACAAAGCAAATGATTTTTGCTATTATATCTGTGGTTAAAAAAGTATAAGCGAAAAGGCTTGTTACTGAAATGTGATCATCGTCAGGCAAGACCTATAGTCCGAATATTTCGTTCGGGTTATAGGTCTTTTTATATTTATCGGGAGGCAGAGGGGATGAAAGTAAGCAAAATACTGAATAACAATCTTGTTTTATCCAGAAATGCAGAAAATGAGGAGATCATCGTGAAGGGACTTGGAATCGGCTTCCACGCGAAACGCGGAGATACGATCGATGAATCTCTGGTCGAGAAGATCTTTTATCCGGAGAACCATCAGAACAGTATTCAGATCCAGCAGTACCTGCTGTCGATCCCGGAAGAGTATCTGGACTTTGTCCAGAAGTTTGTAGACCGGGTCAAGGAAGAAGAACCGGATCTGCATTTGAACAACAGCATCTACCTTTCCCTGAGTGATCACATTATGGGGACTGTAGAGAGATTCGGAAACGGGATCAGCCTGAAAAATGTCCTTCTGCTCGATATCCAGCAGCTCTATAGGAAAGAGTACGAGTATGGGCTTAAGATGGTGGAAGCGGCAAACAGGAAATTTGAGATACAGCTCCCGGCAGATGAGGCGGGGTTTATCGCCCTTCATTTTGTAAATGCAGAAGAGGGACAGGAGAATAACGACAATTATCAGATCGCCATGATCGTAAATCAGGTCCAGGAGATCGTCAAGACTTATTTTTCTGATATCACTTTCAATGAGTCAAGCTTATATTATCAGAGATTCCTGACTCATTTAAAATATTTTGCACAGAGATATCTTCACAAAGAGCTCCAGTACGATGAGGATGAGAATCTGTTTCAGATCATACAGGAGCAGTGCCGTGAGGCGTATGGATGTGTGAAGCTGATCTATCTTATGATGGAGGAAAAATATCATTATGCGCTGAGCAAAGAAGAGATGATGTATCTCTCCATCCATATCCAGACAAATGTGGATAAATCCCGCGCAGCTGCGAAAAAAGCGGCTGAAACAGCGGAAGGAGACTGAGCAGTCCCAGGGGGGACAGCTCAGGAAAATTTAGCTTGGACTGGCTTGTGACTGATATGTACGGCCGGCATATCAGGCAAGACCTTTCAATAAAATGATCAAACTATTTTAAGGAGAACAGCCATGAAAAAAGACTATTCAAAATCAGCGGAAAAGCTGGTTCAGGCAATGGGTGGCAAAGACAATATCACACGTGTCTTCCACTGCATGACAAGACTCAGATTTTATGTAAAAGACAAAAATAAGATCGATGAGGCAGAGATCAAAAAACTCTCCGAGATCTCCGGTGTAAACTGGCATCAGGATCAGTTTCAGGTCATCGCCGGAAATGAAGTGAACGAGATGTACGCCGAACTGGTGAAAATGGGCGTGCCAAACGACGATGCAGACTCTTCTGCGAAATCAACAGAAAAGAAGGGCATCGGCTCTGCGATCATTGATTCTGTGACCGGATGTATGACTCCGATGATCCCGGCTCTTACTGCAGCCGGTATGATCAAGGTGGTGCTCACGCTCCTCACAACATTCAATCTTGTGAGCGACACGTCAAGCACTTACCAGGTAATTTCCTTTATCGGTGATGCGGCATTCTACTTTATGCCGTTTCTGATCGCTGCAAATGCTGCAAAAGTGTTTAACGTAAATCAGTCTCTTGCGCTGATCATCGCAGGTGTGTTCCTTCATCCGAACTTTACGGCGATGATCGAATCAGGCGACCCGATCACATTCTTTTCGATCCCGGTCACACCGACGACTTACAGTTATTCGGTGATCCCGGTCATCCTGATGGTATGGATCATGTCATATATCGTTAAACTTGTAGACAGGATCACGCCGCGTATCGTAAAACTGATCCTGCATCCGACACTTGTCATCCTGATCAGTGCGCCGATCGCCATCATTGTCGTGGGACCGCTTGGCGGGATCATCGGTGACGGCCTGGCAGTTGCGATCGATTTCCTGTCCACGAAGCTTGGATTCATCATTGTCGGTATCCTGTCTGCTGCGTTCCCGTTCATTGTTATGACAGGTATGCACCATGCGCTTACTCCGATCGGGCTGAACGCGGTAGCTACCGGAGGCGACACGCTTATTTTTGTCTCCCAGGTATGCTCCAATGTGGCTCAGGGCGGCGCGTCTCTTGCAGTTGCAGTGAGATCAAAAGATAAGAATATGAAACAGCTCGCCAGTGCGTCAGGTATTTCCGCTCTGATGGGAATCACGGAGCCGGCTCTCTACGGTGTCACACTGAAGCTGAAACGTCCGGTGGTAGCTGCGGCGATCGCAGCCGGTATCGGCGGTATCGTGGGCGGTCTGCTCCAGGTAACCCTTTATATCGCACAGAACTGTCTCCTTGCGATCCCGGCATTTATCGGCGAGAAGGGAATGACAAACTTTATATACGGACTCATCATGATCGTCGTTTCTTTTGCAGGCGCCTTTATCCTGACAATGATCCTCGGATTCAAAGATGAGACTGAAGAGGGAGAAGATACGGCTGACGGAGAAGAAAGCGGAGCAGAGAAAGAAGCAAAGCCTCTGGTAGAAAAGATCCAGATCCTTTCTCCTGCCACAGGAACAGTAAAGGATATCACAGAAGTGCCGGATAAGACATTCGCGGACAAGATCCTGGGAGACGGCGCGGCAGTGGTCCCGGAAGAAGGAAAGATCTATGCGCCGGCTGATGGCACGGTCGTAAATATCATGGACACAAAACACGGGATCATGTTCCAGACGGCACAGGGCGTGGAACTGCTGATCCATATCGGCCTTGAGACAGTGAACCTGAACGGAAAATACTTTACCTCCCATGTGGAGAACGGTGCCCAGGTGAAAGCAGGAGACCTGCTCGTGGAGTTTGACCTGGATGCCATCAAAAAGGAGGGATATGACCCAATCACTCCGGTCGTCGTGACAAACGGGGACGATTATATCCGCTCTGTAAATATGTTAAAATCAGGCGAGAAGGCTGCACACGGCGACTGCCTGCTGACGATCGTGTAAGGGAGGGATCCGCATGCTTGAGAAGAAAATGCCTGAAAATTTTCTCTGGGGCGGCGCGACAGCCGCGAACCAGTATGAGGGAGGGTGGAACGAGGACGGGAGAGGCCCGTCCATCGCTGACATCCTGACCGGCGGAAGTGTGGACAAAGAGCGCCGCCTTACCGCTCCGGAACCTCTGGAAGGGGAATTCTATCCGAACCATGAAGCGACAGATTTTTATCATCACTATAAAGAAGATATCGCGCTGTTCGGGGAGATGGGATTTAAGGTTTACCGTTTCTCCGTATCATGGTCGAGGATCTTCCCCAACGGGGACGAGGAGACTCCCAATGAAAAAGGGCTGGAGTTCTATGACAGGGTGATCGATGAACTGGAGAAATATGGGATCGAGCCTCTGATCACGATCTCACATTATGAAAATCCGCTCCATCTCTCCCTCGCCTATGGCGGATGGAAGAACCGGAAACTCATCGACTTTTACCTGCGTTTCGCAAGAGTGCTTTTCGAGCGTTACAAGGGGAGAGTAAGATACTGGCTGACATTCAATGAGATCAACATGCTCACAGAGCCCTTCGGAGCCATATTCTGCGCGGGAATGCTGGACGAGGCGGACAATAATGAGGAGACGCGCTACCAGGCGATGCACCATCAGCTTGTCGCCAGCGCTCTCGCTGTAAAGATGGCTCATGAGATAGATCCGGAGAACAAGCTGGGCTGTATGCTCGCTTATCACAACGGGTATCCCTATACATGCCATCCGAAGGATGTGTTCTTTGCGCAGCAGTACTGCCAGATCCACAACTCGATCGCAGGGGATGTCCATGTGAGGGGAGCATATCCGGGATTTGCTCGCCGCTATTTTGCCGAGCACGATATGAACATCGAGATGCTGCCTGAAGATGCAGAGATCCTGAAAAACGGCACTGTGGATTTCGTCAGCATCAGCTATTACTCCAGCAACTGTGTCAGCCTTACGCAGGAAGGCGCGGAGACGACGAAAGGCAATGGAACAGTTAACATCAAGAACCCGTATCTCAAGGCTTCTGACTGGGGATGGCAGATCGATGCTCTCGGCTTAAGATATGTGCTCAACCAGATCTACGACCGTTATCAGATCCCGATCATGATCGTGGAGAACGGTCTGGGCGCAGTGGACGAGCTGACTGAGGACGGCCAGATCCACGATGATTACCGCATCGACTATATGCGTCAGCATATTGAGGAGATGAAGGAAGCAGTGTGCGACGGAGTTGACCTGATAGGATATACCTGCTGGGGCTGCACAGATGTCGTCAGCGCTTCCACCGGAGAAGTAAAGAAGCGCTACGGGCTTATCTTTGTGGACAAATTTGATGACGGGACCGGAGATCTGTCACGGAGACGGAAAGATTCGTTCTACTGGTACAAAAAAGTGATAGAAAGCAATGGAGAAATCCTGTAATATCCGTTTTTTGGCATGAAAAATAGAAAAACGGCGTTACTCTTTAAAAAGAGTGCGCCGCTTTTTCTGCTTATTTTCCATGATTATGAATATTTATTAAAGAATGCGCATAATTATAAGAAAACTTACTGTTGAAATATGCGTTCAGTTGTAGTATAATCTTTACAATTTGAGAACGAGGGCGCTCTGGATCAAAAGACTCCAAGAGTGCCTTTGCTATGTAACGGTCCTGCCGGTACAGGCGGTTTTCAGATTATCTGCTATTGATATGTACGAAGGGAAAGGGTGAACAGATGAAGGCGTTTCTTATATTGGAAGACGGTACGGTGTTTACGGGGACGAGCATCGGCTCGACGCGCGAGTGCATCAGCGAGATCGTTTTTAACACTTCTATGACAGGATATCTGGAGGTGCTGACCGACCCCTCTTATGCGGGACAGGCAGTTGTGATGACGTATCCTCTGATCGGCAATTACGGGATCACACCGGATATGGAATCAAAGAAGGCATGGCCGGACGGATATATTGTCAGGGAATTATCACGTATGCCCAGCAATTTCCGCTGTGAAGGCACGATCCAGGATTTCCTTAAGAGTCAGGATATCCCGGGGATCGCAGGGATCGATACGAGAGCTCTCACAAAGATCCTCAGGGAGAAAGGCACCATGAACGGCATGATCACCACAGATGAGAATTATGATCTGGACGAGATCCTGCCGAAACTGAAGGCGTACACAGTGGGGGATGTTGTCTCCAAAGTGACCTGCAGTGAAAAATATGTTCTCGAGGGAAAAGGAAAGAAAGTTGCACTTCTTGACCTTGGCGCAAAAAATAATATTGCAAGATCTTTAAATGAACGTGGCTGCGAAGTGACTGTATATCCGGCCCACACAACCGCGGAAGAAATCATATCATCAAATCCCGACGGTATCATGCTCTCCAACGGACCTGGGGATCCGGCGGACTGCACATCTATTATCGAAGAAATCAGAAAACTCTACAATACAGACATTCCGATCTTCGCCATCTGTCTTGGACATCAGCTTATGGCGCTTGCTACAGGTGCGTCCACACACAAGCTGAAATACGGACACCGCGGAGGGAATCATCCGGTCAAAGACCTTCAGACCGGAAGGGTGTATATCTCATCCCAGAATCACGGCTATGTGGTGGATGACGAGAGCATCGATCCTGCGGTAGCTGTGCCGGCGTTCCACAATGTGAACGACGGGACAAACGAGGGACTTGCATATGTCGGAAAGAACATCTTTACCGTGCAGTTCCATCCGGAAGCGTGCCCTGGCCCGCAGGATTCCGGATACCTGTTTGACAGATTCATTGAGATGATGGGAGGAGCGAGATAATGCCAAGAGATTTAAGTATAAAGAAGGTACTGGTCATCGGTTCCGGTCCGATCGTCATCGGGCAGGCAGCAGAGTTCGACTACGCGGGAACACAGGCGTGCCGTTCCCTGAAAGAGGAAGGGCTTGAGGTCGTTCTCTTAAACTCCAACCCGGCGACCATCATGACAGATAAAGACATCGCGGACCGCGTTTATATCGAACCTCTGACGGTGGAAGTGGTGGAACAGCTCATCTTAAAGGAGAAGCCGGACAGCGTGCTCCCGACACTGGGAGGACAGGCGGGCCTGAACCTTGCCATGGAGCTGGAAGAGGCAGGGTTCCTGAAGGCAAACGGCGTGCGCCTGATCGGGACCACGTCCGAGACCATCAAAAAGGCGGAGGACCGCCTGGAATTCAAGGCGACCATGGAAAAGATCGGCGAGCCGGTGGCCGCGTCTCTCGTGGTGGAAAACGTGGACGACGGTCTTGCGTTTGCCAATAAGATCGGCTATCCGGTGGTGCTGCGTCCGGCGTATACACTGGGCGGAAGCGGCGGCGGGATCGCGCATGACTCTCAGCAGCTGGTGGAGATCCTGGAGAACGGCCTGAGGCTTTCCCGTGTGGGACAGGTGCTCGTAGAGCGCTGTATCGCAGGATGGAAAGAGATCGAGTACGAGGTGATGCGTGACAGCGCAGGCAACTGTATCACAGTCTGCAATATGGAAAATATAGACCCGGTGGGCGTTCATACGGGAGATTCGATCGTTGTGGCTCCGTCCCAGACGCTGGGAGACAAGGAGTACCAGATGCTCCGTACTTCCGCGCTGAACATCATCAGCGAGTTGAACATCACAGGAGGGTGTAATGTGCAGTATGCACTGAACCCGGATTCTTTCGAATACTGTGTCATCGAGGTAAACCCCCGTGTCAGCCGTTCCTCCGCGCTGGCGTCCAAGGCGACAGGATATCCGATCGCCAAGGTGGCGGCGAAGATCGCCCTGGGCTACACTCTGGATGAGATCAAGAACGCGATCACACAGAAGACATACGCAAGTTTCGAGCCTATGCTGGACTATGTGGTAGTCAAGATGCCGAGGCTTCCGTTCGATAAATTTATCAGCGCCAAGAGGACGCTGACGACCCAGATGAAGGCGACCGGAGAGGTCATGAGCATCTGCAACAACTTTGAAGGGGCGCTGATGAAAGCGATCCGTTCTCTGGAGCAGCATGTGGACAGCCTGATGTCCTATGATTTCACAGATCTTTCCCAGGATGACCTGATGGAACAGCTTGAGATCGTGGACGACATGAGGATCTGGAGGATCGCGGAGGCAGTCCGCCGCGGTGTTGATTACGATACCATCTTCAGGATCACAAAGATCGACCGCTGGTTTATCGATAAGATCGCCATCATCGTGGAGATGGAGAATGCCCTGAAAAATGAGGAGCTGACTCCGGAACTCTTAAAAGAAGCGAAGCGGATCGAGTTCCCGGACAATGTGATCGCCCGCCTGACAGGAAAGAGCGAGCGTGAGATCCATGACATGCGCCATGAGAACGGGATCGTGGCTGCGTACAAGATCGTTGACACCTGCGCGGCAGAGTTCGCGGCGGAGACGCCATACTACTACTCCGTATACGGAAGCGAGAACGAGGTGGAGGAGACCACAGGAAAGAAAAAAGTCCTGGTCCTTGGCTCCGGCCCGATCCGTATCGGACAGGGAATCGAGTTTGACTTCTGTTCTGTACACTGTACCTGGGCATTTGCCAAGGAAGGGTTTGAGACGATCATCGTCAACAACAATCCGGAGACAGTAAGTACAGACTTTGACATTGCGGACAAGCTGTATTTCGAGCCTCTCACACCGGAAGATGTGGAGAGCATCGTTGACATCGAGAAACCGGACGGCGCTGTGGTACAGTTCGGTGGACAGACCGCCATCAAGCTGACAGAGGCGCTCATGAAGATGGGTGTGCCGATCCTGGGAACCTCCGCGGAGAACGTGGACAAGGCGGAGGACAGGGAACTCTTTGATGAGATCCTGGAAGAGTGCCAGATCCCGCGTCCGACAGGAGGAACGGTATTTACCGCAGAGGAAGCAAAAGAGGTGGCAAACCGCCTCGGCTATCCGGTGCTGGTACGTCCGTCCTACGTGCTGGGCGGTCAGGGAATGCAGATCGCCATCAACGACAATGATATCGACCAGTTCATCGGTATCATCAACCGGATCGCTCAGGATCATCCGATCCTTGTGGATAAATACCTGCAGGGCAAGGAGATCGAGGTGGATGCCGTGTGCGACGGCACAGATATCCTGATCCCGGGTATCATGGAGCATATCGAGCGTGCAGGGATCCACTCCGGAGACAGTATCTCCGTCTACCCGGCGCAGAGCCTGACGGAAGGGGCGAAGGCGAAGATCGCGGAGTACACGAGAAGGCTTGCGAAATCCCTTCATGTCATCGGTATGATCAACATCCAGTTCATCGTCTGCGGCGAGGATGATGTGTACGTGATCGAGGTCAATCCGCGTTCCAGCCGTACCGTACCGTATATCAGCAAGGTGACAGGCATCCCGATCGTACCGCTGGCGACACAGGTCATCATTGGCAAGAAGATCAGGGAACTTGGCTACACACCGGGACTTCAGCCGGAGGCAGACTATGTGGCGGTCAAGATGCCCGTCTTCTCCTTTGAGAAGATCCGGGGCGCAGACATCAGCCTGGGACCTGAGATGAAGTCCACGGGAGAGTGTCTGGGTATCGCCAAGACATTCGACGAGGCGCTCTATAAAGCGTTCCTCGGCGCAGGGATCAAACTGCCCAAGTTCAAGAACATGATCATGACAGTCCGCGACGAGGATCAGCCGGAGGCTGTGGAGATCGGACGCAGGTTCGAGGCGATCGGATACCACATCTTCGCAACCAGCGGAACAGCCCGTGCCCTGAACGAGGCAGGGGTGAAAGCGACTCCGGTCCGTAAGATCGAGCAGGAGTCCCCGAACCTTCTGGACCTGATCCTGGGACACAAGATCGACCTTGTCATCGATATCCCGGCACAGGGAGCAGAACACTCCAAAGACGGATTTGTGATCCGCAGAAATGCCATCGAGACAGGCGTGAACGTGCTGACAGCCATTGATACGGCGGAGGCGCTGATCACCAGTCTTGAGAATACAGATATAAAGAAACTGACGCTGATCGATATCGCGACGGTTTAGTGAGAAAATAGTCCGCAGGGACCGGTGTGTCTCTCCAGAGCGCGCTTGCGCTCGGGCCGCAGCATAGCGGTACGTAGGGCTGCAAAGGACGCAGCCCAAGTGCCGATGCTGCTCTACGGCTCAGGAGAGACACACCGGTCCCTGCTGTTTTTTTCTCAGACGGAAGGGTGGCTGGGGCGTACAAGGACGTACAAAGAAGCGTAAACGCTTTTGCCCGGCTATTTTTTGTGCGATACACCCAGAGGGTGACCGCCGTGCTTGCACGAGCGGGCATCCGACGGGCAACGGACAGCGAACGGCTTCGCCGTGAGCTGCCCGTGGTATCGCGGAGATAGGGGAAGCGAATCTTCCCCTATCTGATTGAGCAAAAAGGATTGCAAATCTGTATAAAATGTATATAATAAAATATAAATAAGAATAAATAAGATAAAACAAATATAAATAAGAATACAGATGGAGTGATCTTTTTATGTTCATGGAAGAAAGACAAAGAGATATCGTAAAAAGAGTAAATGAAGCAGGCAGGATCATGGTATCTGAAATCCAGACGTTATATCAAATATCTGCTGACTGTGCCAGACGGGATCTGAGGATGCTGGAGAGTAAGGGATTTCTGAAAAGAACGCATGGAGGTGCGATTGCAGTTCAGCCAAAAGGTATTTATCCTGAAACAACGTATAATCCTGAAGATCTGCCAGAGATAAAAAAGGATTATATGGCTGTTGCCAGGCGGGCAGTAGAATGTATTGAGCAGCAGGAAGTCATTTATATCACTACTTCATCCGTAGGGTATTATATGGCTATGAGTTTACCGGATGATTTGAGCATCACCGTTTTGACCAATTCCATTACAATAGCAGAAGTTTTAAGGAAAAAGGAAAATGTTTCGGTGATTCTCTTGGGCGGAGAAATGTCACATCGGGGCCATTGTCATGATTACTATACAACACAAATGGTGAAAAATATTCGAATGGATAAAGCATTTTTATCGCATTCAGCGTTATCGGTAGAATTTGGTGCGTCTATACATAACAGTGCAGGCGTAGAGTTTGGAAAAGCAGTTATGGAGAGCAGCACCATGAATATAGGAGTATATCCATCTGAAAAAATCGGGAAGTCATCGATTCATTCTGTATGTAAAATTGAGGACTATGATTTATTGATAACAGATGAAAATGTCTCGGAAGATTTTCTGGCACAGACAGATGATA
>DWXK01000018.1 GCA_019119205.1 Candidatus Mediterraneibacter intestinavium | reverse complement strand
AACTGATAGACGGTGTCTTGTATGATATGGCGTCTCCAGGTACTTACCACCAGGATATCTGTACAAAGCTCAAGGTCACATTTGCTAACTATATCGATAAGAAGAAAGGAAAATGCAGGGTGCTGGCCGGACCGGTCGATGTCCAGCTTGACTGTGATGATAAGACGATGGTGGTCCCGGACCTTCTGGTGATCTGTGATGAGAGCAGGATAGAGGCGGATCGGATCATGGGAGCGCCTGACCTGGTAGTGGAAATCGTCTCTCCTTCTTCAAGGAGACGGGACTATATTATCAAGAATGAAAAATACTGCAGTGCAGGCGTGAGAGAATACTGGATCGTGGATCCTGAGAAAAAAAGTGTACTTGTTTATCGCTTTGAGAAAGAAGAGGTCCCGATGATATACGGTCGGGAAGGCTCTGTTCCGGTAGGGATTTTTTCGGAAGAAATGGAAGTTGATCTCGCAGATATCTTTAGATAGAAGCAAGTGAATTACAACGGCGAAACGGAAGTTGGCTAAAAAATGCAGAAATAACTCTTGATTATGTCAAAATTATCTGATATTATAACTTCATATTTAGAAACTGTCTGCGTGAGCAGATAACAGGTAAGAGACAATAAACAGGGAGTCCGAAGCAGGACAAGATGTTTATCGTCTCTTTTTTTGTCAGGAGGTAAAGCGTATGAGAAAATCAATGAGTATCCAGTTCAAAGATTATGACATGGTTGAGAGATTTTCAAAGGATATTGCAAATATGAAAGGGGAGTTTGACCTTATTTCCGGCAGAAAAGTGGTGGATGCAAAATCATTTCTGGGAATCTTCAGTCTTGATCTGTCGGCGCCTCTTACCCTGAATGCGGTGACAGACGACGCCCAGGCGTTCACGGTTTTTGAGAGATATGCGTTGTGAGCAGCGTTCGGACCAGTCTGATGTATGGACTTAGACTGATCGGCATATGTGACAATGATTTAGACTGATTGCTGGTTTGCAGCTGATCCGTATCCAAAAAAATAGAGCGTAATCGGTTTTGGGCTTGACAAACCTCCTCTGGAAGAGGTAACATAACATTTGATACATGTTTTAAGGAGGAGATATTATGAAAATGTGGAAAAAGGCAGCGAGCCTGGCACTGGCTTCAGCGCTCGTAGTCTCACTGGCTGCATGTGGAAGCGGAAGCGGCAGCAGCAGTGATTCAGGAGATTCCGATGCGACTACATTTAAGATCGGCGGAATCGGACCAACGACCGGTGACAATGCGATTTACGGAACAGCCGTTGAGAACGGGATCCAGCTTGCCGTTGATGAGATCAATGCGGACGGCGGTATCAACGGATATCAGATCGAGTATCAGTTTGAGGACGACCAGAGCGATTCTGAGAAATCTGTCAACGCGTACAACACTCTGAAAGACTGGGGAATGCAGATGCTCGTAGGAACAGTCACATCTACTCCGTGTGTTGCGGTAGTAGAGGAGTCCCATGCGGACAATATGTTCCAGTTCACACCGTCTGCAACAGCAGTGGACAGTATCCAGTATGACAATGCATTCCGTATGTGTTTCTCAGACCCGAGCCAGGGAACTGTTTCAGCTGATTATATCGCTGACAACGGACTTGCACAGAAGATCGCTATCATCTATAACAGTTCTGACACATATTCAACAGGAATCTATCAGAACTTTGCAACAGAGGCTGAGGCAAGAGGACTTGAGATCGTAGCTGCAGAGGCATTTACAGCAGACAGCAAGACAGACTTCTCTGTACAGATCCAGAAGGCAAAAGATTCAGGCGCAGAGCTTGTGTTCCTTCCGATTTACTACCAGGAAGCTTCTTTGATCCTTGCACAGGCTGAAAGAGCAGGATTTGCTCCGAAGTGGTTCGGCGTTGACGGAATGGACGGAATCCTGAACGTTGAAGGATTCGACGGAAGCCTTGCAGAGGGACTGATGTTCCTGACACCGTTCACACCGAATGCAGAGGATGAGGCGACACAGACATTTGTTGCGAATTATGAGGAAGCGTTCGGTGATACACCGATCCAGTTCGCAGCAGATGCTTACGACTGCATGTACGTGATCAAAGCTGCTGTAGAGCAGGCTGATATCACACCGGATATGAGCATCTCCGATATCTGCGACGCGATGAAGACAGCGATGACAGAGATCACGATTGACGGTCTTACAGGAAAACAGATCACATGGGGCGAAGACGGAGAGCCGTCAAAAGAGCCTACAGTCGTTGTGATCGAGAATGGAGAATACTCCGTTCTGTAAGGTGAGGTTTTTCAGGATAATAAAAAGGGCTCTGAGAGCCCGGAAGAACTTTTCACAGAACAACAGCCATATAAAGAAAAGACTGCAGCGCCATAAGGCGGGCAGTCTTTTCTTATACAAGGAAAACCACGCGATAGCCGCGTGGCCCTGTTCACCCTCCCAAGCCGGGGAGCCTCCTGCTCTGTATAAAGCGGAAAACGGCGTGTTACCGAATGGAAGGACCTTTCTGAGAGGGGAGGCAGGCAGAGCAGGTGACTTTGGAGGATTCCGGAACGGAACCTGAGCTGTCTGATTCTCCTCTCAGAATACGGTTTCCCATTCGGATCCCGTTGTTTTCGGACTATATACAACTCCCTATCAGAGATATCCCCTCTTGGAGAGTGTATTGAGTATATTCCGTCCTTCCTCTGTCCCATCGATGATCCTTCTTGCCCGGACGCTGTCTCCGATATTTACGATCTCGATGGAATCATCGTCCTCGAAAGCCTCTCTGATCTGCTGGAGCACAGGATGTTCTGCCTTCATTCCCAGACATACAAAGCCATAATCAAACGGAAGCTCTTTCTGCTCGCCGTTTACTTCTACAAGGAAGTTGTCCGGGCGCACCTCTTTGAGCGCTGTGTTCGGCATCTGTTTTACATTGTATTTTTTCATCAGTGTATTGATATCGACTTTGGACACCGGATCAATGCCATTTCCGATAACAGGCATCATCTCTACGATGCTCACGTCTGCTCCTCTGGGAGCGAAATACTCCACGACGTCAAGGCCGACAGCGCCGCCGCCGATGACGACTACTTTCTTTCCGGTCATGTCTTCCGGATAGTCATTGTTATTGACATGCTCGATCATATCAAGGATGCTGTATACTTTGCTTCCCTCCCTGCCGAGATTCTCGTGGAGTCCTGTGATCGGCGGGAGCAGCGGAGAAGATCCGGTTGCGTTTACGATGAGGTTCGGTTTCAGATTTTTGATGAAGTTCACATCTGCTTCCATATTCGTAAAAGAGAAAAGGTTTCTCAGCTTGTTGGTGCGGTGGATCATATAGTTCGGAAAATCAGAAAGTCTCTTCTTGTCCGGAATTTTGGAAATCTCTGCCGCGAGACCGCCAAGATACGGTTTCTTCTCGATCAGGAAGGTGGTACATCCAACTTCCGCTGCCGTACAGGCTGCTTCCATTCCTGCAGTACCGCCGCCTACAACGACCACGTTGCATGGCTTTGTGATCTGATGTTTCTTATAGTCTTCGCCCTCTGCGACAGCCGGATTGATGGTGCAGCGGATGGGGCGGTTGATGCCGATACGGTTTCCGGCGCATCCGATATTACAGGAGATACATTTTCTGATATCACAGACATCTCCGAACTCTACTTTGTTTACCCATTCCGGATCAGCGATCAGTCCGCGTCCGATCCCGATCAGGTCGGCGTCTCCTCTCGCGAGGATGTCTTCAGCAACATGGGGATCACGGATATTTCCCATGGTGACGCAGGGCTTGTTGTATCTCTCTTTTACGGCTTTTGCCATATAGGAACGCCATCCGTCCGGGAAATGGTTGGAGTCGATCTGGTACTGGATGGATCCGTTCAGTCCGCAGGATACGTCGATGACGTCCGCTTCCTCCTGGATATACTGGAGATAGTCCAGGCAGTCGTCCAGTGTGTTGCCGCCTTCCAGAAATTCGTCTGCGCTGATACGGAGGAAGATCGGGAAGAAGGGACCTACCTGACGTCTTACTTCCTCCATCACGAGACGGGCAAAGCGTGCACGGTTCTCTGCAGAGCCTCCGAACTCATCTGTTCTTTTGTTTGTGAGAGGTGAGAGGAACTGGCTGAGAAGATAGGAGTGTCCGGCGTGGATCTCCACACAGTCAAAGCCTGCCGTCTGTGCTCGTTTTGCGGCTTCTCCGTATTTTTTTACAATGCGCATGATCTCATCCTTCTCCAGCGGACGCGGGATCTCTCCGCCCTCTTTGGAGGGGATGTCTGAGGCGGAGACAGGCTGCATGTTCGTGCGGGCAGACTGAGCCGATGCTCCTGCATGGTTTAACTGGATCCCGATACAGGTCCCGTGTTTATGGATGGTCTCTGTCAGTTTAAAGAGACGGGGGATATAGTTGTCATGGTCGATGCGAAGCTGTGTCGTTCCGTTGGAGCCTTCCGGGGAATCCACGCTGGCATTTTCTACCATGATAAGTCCGGTGCCGCCTTTTGCGCGCTGCTCGTAGTAATTAATATGGAGGAAACTCATCTCTCCGCTCTGCTCGCCGTAGTTTGTCCCCATGGGAGTCATCATGATCCTGTTTTTCAGTGTCATACGGCGGACGGTGAAAGGTTCAAAAATGTGTCTGTACTCTTTCTTCATAACTCTTGATCTCCTGATTGAATTGATTTGGTAAATGAGTTCGGTGTGAACTGTAACGTAAATGCTCTTGTTTAAATTAAGGAGAGGTTGTCTTTAAACGGAACCATCGTCATCAGATTAACAATCCGTTTACGTGCTGTATTATAAGGGAAAAAGTGATATAAAACAAATGCATGTTTTGGACGAAAATCATAGAAAAAATTAATAAATTGTGCTATTTTATGAAAGAGGAGATAAACTATAAACAGTCAGGGGGAATCTTATGAATTTGAATCAGCTCCATTATTTCTCAAAGCTCGCAGAAGTAGAACACTATACAAAGGCAGCGGAGGAACTGGATATCTCTCAGCCTACGCTCAGCCATGCGATCGGATCTCTGGAAAAAGAACTGGGCACAAAGCTTTTTGAGAAGCAGGGGCGCAACGTGACGCTTACGAAATATGGGAGCATTTTCCGGGAGTATGTGGATGAATCTCTCCATACGCTGGACGCCGGAGTAAAGAAAGTACGGGCGCTGACAGGTCAGACGGAGGGGCTGATCGAGCTGGGGTATATCTATACGCTGGGAAGCGAGTTCGTGCCCTCTCTTGTCAGTGATTTTATCCGTACCCATGAGGAACTGAAGGTGAGGTTTCATTTTACGGTGGGAAACACATCGGAGATCATACAGGGGCTGAAAGATGAACGTTTTGATATCGGCTTCTGCTCTATGGCGGAGCGTGAGAGCGGGATCTTGTTTACTCCGGTGGGAACGGAAAACCTGGTCGTTGTAGTGCCCAAAGGACATCCGCTGTCTTATGAAAAGGCTGTGGACCTGGAGCAGGCAGCGGCGTATCCCCAGATCTTTTATACGGAGAACAGCGGACTGAGGCCGGTCGTGGACCGCATGTTCAGCCAGATAAAAGTCATACCACAGATCGCATATGAGATCGAGGAGGACGGCTGTATGGCCGGGCTGGTGGCACAGAATTTTGGTATCGCCGTGATGCCGGAGATCCCGGTGCTGCAGCAGCTGAATGTAGACATCGTTCCCATACGCAATCAGCACGAGAAGAGGTATGTATATATGGCGCGGGGAAAAGATACGTATCAGCCCCCGCTGGTGCGCAGGTTTGCGGAATATGTAAAGAACAGAGGACTGTAAAAGAAGGGACTCCCGAATCAGACGGAAGTCCCTTCCTTCTTTATAAAAGAGATAAAACTGCGGACTGCGGGGATCTGGTAATGGTCTTTCAGATAAGCCATATAGACGGTATGCCTCAGGCTGACATCTGTCAGATGGAGTTTCTCCAGGGCAAAATGATCCAGGCTGTCCACATCTGCTACCAGAGCGATCCCGAAATCCTCAGCGACCAGGGAGGCGATGGCGTTTTCGTCCGGGGATTCGCAGATGATCTCAGGAGATATGCCGTAGGATGCGTAGGTGCGGTTTGTAAAACGCCCCAGCCCGGAAGTTTTGTCATATCCTATGATAGGGTATTTCTCCAGATCCCGGATGGTAAGTTCTTTTTTGCGGGAGAGAGGATGACCGAGCGGTGTGATCACGATCATTTCCTGATACAGGATGGGAACGAACTGGATCCCGGGTTCATTCTCGATATAGGAACCAAAGACCACGTCGTATTTTTCTTCCTTCAGCCCGGACATCATCTCAGCGGTATAACTCTGCTGAAAGCTGAAGCTGATCTGTGAATTGTTCCCGCTTCCGAGAAAACGGCGGACCATGTGAGGGATATATCTCGCTGCCAGCGGGAAGACATAAGCGATATCCACATGCCCTGAGTTCCCGGAAAGCTTTTTCATCTGTTTTTCTGCAAGCGCTACATCTGCCAGGATCCGGTCCGCATGTTCGAGAAAGATCTTTCCGTATTTGGTGAGCGTGACTGTCCGACCCTTTCTCTCGAACAGGATGATGCCCAGTTCCTCCTCCAGATTGGAGATGGAGCGGCTCAGAGAAGGCTGGGAGATGTTCAGGTTCGAGGCAGCGATCCGGAAGTGCTGATATCTGGCTACTGCCTGAAAGTAAGCGAGCTGGTTTAATGTCATGGCTTATCCTCCTGAGCTTTTGTACTATTATACTATGGATGATAGAAAAAAGCTATCAAAATGAATAAAAAGATATATTGGAACTATAAAATGAAATTTCGTATAATAAACCCAGAGAGGTTGTTTGATATTTAACAAACTAGGAAGATCAAAAAGGAGAAAAGAATCATGGCAGAAAGAATCACAGGACACACAGAACTGATCGGTCTGATGGCATACCCGATCAGACATTCAAGCTCACCGGCAATGCACAATGAAGCGTTCGCTACACTGGGACTGGACTATGCTTACCTTGCATTTGAGGTTGACAACAGCACGCTCGAGGATGCGGTCAAAGGTCTGCGCGCACTGAAAATGGTAGGTTCCAACGTCTCCATGCCGAACAAGACAGTAGTGGGACAGTATCTGGATGAACTGTCACCGGCAGCCCAGATGTGCGGCGCGGTGAATACTATCGTGAACGACAACGGAAAGCTGATCGGTCATATCACAGACGGTATCGGTTACATGCAGTCCTTAAAGGATAACAATATTGATGTGATCGGCAAGAAGATGACCATCACAGGCGCCGGCGGCGCGGCAAAAGCGATCGAGGTGCAGGCCGCTCTGGACGGAGTGAAAGAAATGTCCATCTTCAACATCAAGGATAAATTCTGGGAGGCTGCAGAGAAGACAGTGGAGACGATCCGCAATAATACAGACTGTATCGTAAATCTGTATGACCTGGATGACAAAGAGAAGTTAAGAGAAGAGATCGCGGACAGCTACCTCTTCGCACAGGCGACAGGCGTGGGGATGAAACCCCTTGAGGGACAGTCTGTAGTCCCGGATAAATCGTTCTTCCGCCCGGACCTGATCGTGACAGATACGATCTACTCTCCGAGAGAGACAGCGCTCCTCAAGATGGCGAAAGAGGCGGGATGCAAGACCATGAACGGCCTTGGCATGATGCTGTTCCAGGGAGACGCGGCGTTCTACCTGTGGACAGGAAAGCATATGCCGATCGAACATATGAAAGAAGTCCTCGACATCAAATATGACTAAAAGAGAAATAGTGAGAAAAGAGAGGGAAAAAGAATCATGAATAAGAAATATTTGCCAAGCGCGCTCATCCTTTATTTAAACTATTTTATACATGGTATCGGATGTTCCATCTTAAGCCAGCAGGTTGTAAAAGAACTTCTGGCAGAGCAGTGGGGAATGAGCGATGTGATGGGTGTTACAGCAGTGGCGGCGGCACTGGGACTGGGACGTCTGATCTCCCTTCCGTTTGCAGGTCCGCTGTCTGACAAGTTCGGGAGAAGAATCTCCGTTCTGATCGGATGCTTCTCCTACGTGATCTTCTTCGTAGGTATCGCATTCTCACCGAATATGACTATCGCATATGTGGCGGCAGTCCTCGGAGGTATCGCAAACTCATTCCTTGACACAGCTACCTATCCGGCAGTCGCAGAGATCATCTACAAATACACAGGTATCGCGACAATGGGGATCAAACTGTTCATCTCTGTGGCACAGCTGCTCCTTCCGTTCTTCCTCGGCCTCTGTGTGGGAACATCAATGTCTTACCTGATGCTTCCTCTGGTATGCGGTATCGTGATCGCAGTGCTGGGTGTACTTGCTATCCTTGCTCCGCTTCCGAAGGTTGAAGGCGTTGGAAAAGGCGAGTCCTTCCTTAATAATTTAAAGAGCGCTCACTTCTCGGTAGAGAGTGTTGCCCTGATCCTGATCGGATTCACATGTACTGCTACATTCCAGCTCTGGCTGAACTGTGCACAGACATTTGGAACAGAAGTTGCAGGCATCGCCTCTGAGGACGTCTCCATGATGCAGACATACTACTCGGCAGGTACTCTTGTTGCCCTGTTCGTTACAAGCATCCTGATCACAAAGTTCAAGCAGGTACGTTTCCTTGTGATCTACCCGGTGATCTCACTGGTGATGCTGGCCCTTGTTTACATGATAAAGAGTCCGATGATCTGCTATGTGGGAGCATTTGTGATCGGCTACGCAGGAGCAGGCGGTGTGCTTCAGATGGCGACAGCTGTTGCGAACGACCTGTTCCCGAAGATCAAAGGTACCCTTACAAGCCTTGTTATGATCGCGTCCAGTCTCTGTAACTACACGATCCTGACAGCGGCTTCCAATATGACGGCATCAGGTGTTATAATCATGAATATCGTGATCACACTCATCGGTATCCTTCTCGCGCTGTTTGTCAACGTGAGATATGGTGTCCTGCTGAAAAATGCGGATACATCCAAATAATCGGAACTGAAAAGAGTTTTAAATTCACTGGCAGGAGGAAGAATAAGAATGAATCCGGTAAAAGTAAGAAATGTAGAGATCGGAACAGGCATCCCGAAGATCTGTGTTCCCATTGTAGGCGTGACAAGGGAAGAAATCCTGAAGGCAGCGGAGACGATAAAGACGACGGCTGCGGATGTGGTCGAGTGGCGTGTGGACTGGTATGAGGATATCTTTGACTTCGGGAAGACAGAGGAGACGATGAAAGCCCTCAGAGAGGCACTTGGAGATACGCCGATCCTGTTTACATTCCGCACGTCCAAAGAGGGCGGAGAGAAAGCCATCGAGACGGATGCATATGTGGAACTGAACCAGAAAGCGGCAAAGACAGGTCTTATCGATCTGGTTGACATCGAGGCGTTCACAGGGGACGACGCGGTAAAAGCCGTTGTTGAGACCGCCCATGAGTGCGGCGTGAAGGTAGTCGCGTCCAATCATGATTTCCACAAGACTCCGGAGAAAGACGAGATCGTATCCCGTCTCCGCAAGATGCAGGATCTGGGAGCGGATATCCCGAAGATCGCGGTGATGCCGCAGAACAAAAAAGACGTCCTCATCCTTCTGTCTGCGACAGAGGAGATGACGGCAGAGTATGCGGACCGCCCGATCATCACTATGTCCATGTCAGGGACCGGCGTGATCAGCCGTCTCTGCGGGGAGGTGTTTGGTTCCGCGCTGACATTCGGAGCGGTCGGAAAGGCTTCCGCACCGGGACAGATGGGAGCGGAGGATCTGCAGACCGTCCTGGGACTTCTCCACAAGAGTCTCTAAAGGACAAAGAACATATATTGATTTTCAGAAAAAAACGGGAGATGATGCTTTTCTTCATCTCCCTGTTTTCAGGAGATTTTTTATGAAAAAAATAATTAACTGGATAGACGAATATCTGGAAGAAGTACTCCTGGTGGGTGCTCTTGCGGCCATGGCTGTGATCATGGGAGTGCAGGTATTCTGCAGGTATGTGCTTGGCGCTTCTCTGTCCTGGTCAGAGGAGCTGACCAGATATATTTTTATCTGGGCAGGATTTTTGAGCGTCAGCTATTGTACAAAGAAATGTATTTCCATCAAGATCGAACAGTTTGTCGCACTGTTCCCGAAGCGGGGCAAGGCGATGTTCAAGGTGGTGAACCACACATTTGAACTGATCCTGTTCCTTTACCTGATCCCATTTGCATGGAAATATCTGATGTCTGCCGTGGCAAACGGACAGACTAGTCCGGCTATGGGCATCCCGATGTATTATGTACAGGCGGCGCCCCTGGTGGGATTTATCCTTTCTGCGATCCGTGTGCTGCAGCGTTGGATCGTGGAGTTCAATACAGTGCGCCGGAAAGGAGGAGAGTGAGATGTCGGCTGTTGTTTTATTTATCATCTTTGTCGTGTGCCTGGTCATCGCGATCCCGGTCTCCATCTCGCTTGGGATCGTCTCCGTGCTTCCCGGGGCGGTGGACCCGTCTTTTACGGCGAGTGCGACCTATGTGATCCGTTCCATGCTGGGCGGTCTTGACAGTTTTCCTCTCCTCGCGGTGCCCATGTTCGTGCTGTCGGGTATCATCATGGCCCGGGGAGGAATTTCCAGGAAGCTGTTCGATGTGTTTGCCTATTTCATGGGAAAACGGACAGCGGGAATGCCCTGTGCCGTGGTCGTGACCTGCCTGTTCTACGGAGCGATATCCGGATCCGGACCGGCGACCGTGGCGGCGGTAGGGAGTATGACCATCCCGATCCTGATCGAGATGGGATACGATAAGAAATTCACCACCGCGCTGGTGGCAGTGGCCGGAGGGCTGGGAGTGATCATCCCGCCCAGTATTCCGTTCATCATGTACGGATCCGCTTCGGGAGCCTCCGTCAGCGACCTGTTCATCGCGGGAATCATCCCGGGACTTCTGATCGGTGCGCTCCTGATGATCTATGCATTTTATTACTGCAAGAAAAACGGAGAAGACCAGGAAAAGAAGATGGTCGTAGTTGGAGCGCTCCATGAGCGTGGACTTCTGCGGGTGCTGAAGGACAGCGCATTTGCCCTTTTAAGCCCGGTCATCATCCTGGGATGCATCTACACGGGGATCGCTTCACCTACTGAGGCGGCAGTCATTTCCGTGTTCTATGCGCTCCTGATCAGCATGCTTGTCTATAAGACGATCAGGGTAAAGGATATATGGGCGATCCTTGTGGAGTCCATCCTCACTTATGCCCCGATCCTGTTTATCCTGGCGGCGGCGATCGCATTCTCGAGAGTGCTGACCCTGATGCAGGTTCCTCAGGCGATCAGTGAATGGATCCTGTCACACTTTACGAATCCGGTCATCCTGCTCCTGGTGATCAATGCTTTCCTGCTGATCGTGGGAATGGTCATGGATACGACGCCCGCGATCCTGATCCTGACGCCGATCCTTCTCCCGATCGTGGAATCCATTGGCATGGATCCGATCCATTTCGGTGTGATGATGGTGGTAAATCTTGCCATCGGTTTCGTGACGCCTCCGATCGGGGTCAACCTGTTCGTGGCAAGTTCGCTTACGGAAGTGCCCCTGATGGAGATCGCGAAACATGCGCTGCCCATGATCTTGTATTTCCTGGCGGCTCTGCTGATCATCACGTTTGTGCCGGCGGTCAGCCTGGCGCTGCTGTGATGAAAATCAGCCTGGGATTGTTATGCCGGAAGCCGGGCGGGGACCGCTATGGCGGCAGTCAGCCAGGTACTGCTATGACGGCGGGAACAGACAGAAGGAGGAATATATGAGAAAGAAAAACTATATATCCGCGGCAGCGCTCCTCGCGGCGGGGACAGTGCTGGCTGCCGGAGTACTGACAGGGTGTGTATCCGGGGAAGACGGAGAGCAGAGGTATGCCTACCCGCTCGGAACGGCGAGCCCGGAGGATACAGTGACGCAGATCTATGCGGAGAAGTTCGTGGAGGAAGTGGAACGCCTCAGTGAGGGAAAAATCAAGATCACGGTCTACCCTAACAGCGTGCTGGGAGGAGACAGGGAACTTCTGGAGAGCTGCTATGACGGGGATATCCCGTTCGTGATCCAGAATACGGCGCCTCAGGTCAGCTTTATCGACGATACGGCGGTGTTCGATGCACCGTGCGTCTTCAATGACATCGAGTCTGTGAGGGAGACGGTGGACCAGCCGGAGTTCATGGAGAAGATACAGGAATCCTACCGGGAGGCTGGTTTCGAACTTCTGGGATACGCAGACCAGGGATTCCGCGTTATGTCGACGAATAAGGCGGTGACGGAGTTCTCCGATTTTAAGGGACAGAAGATCCGCACCATGGAGGACGCTTATCAGCTGGCGTTCTGGCAGCAGCTGGGTTCCAACCCGACGCCCATGAACTTTAGTGAGGTGTACATCGGGCTTCAGCAGCATACTATTGACGCCCAGGAGAATCCCTACGAAGTTATCGTGTCCAACCGACTCTATGAGCAGCAGGATTACATTGTTGAGACAAACCATGTGCCTCACCTCATCTCCCTTGTGGTAAGCGAAGAATTTTTCCAGGATCTCTCCGAGGAAGACCGGCAGATCCTGATCGAGGCGGAGGAGATCGCGAAAGAGTATGCGAGAGAACAGTCTGACGCAAGGATAGATGACCGGATCCAGACCATCCGCGATAGTGGGACCGAGATCATCACACTGGATGACTCTGTGAGAGAGCAGATGATCGAGGCGAGCGAGCCGGTGTACGAGGAGATCCAGAAAGTTGTGGATCTGGAGATCTACAGTCTGTATACGGGAAATGAATAGAGTAACGGCTGAGAGAAGATACCAAAGGATACTGCCAGGACATTGATGGAGCGGCTGCCCGGGAGGGCAGCTGTTTTTGCGGTATGGCGGCGGTGTGCAAGTGTTCAAGGTTTCCGCCTCGCTCCGATCTGTGCTTGTGCTAAGCGGACATCCACCGGATGTCCAGCACTCCTAGAGATTGAGGGGAGAGGGAGGTGAAATGAGCTTGAACACGTTGTTCTGCGGAAGAAGATAAAGCTAGAAAAGAGAGATGAAAAAGAGGGATGAGATGATAGTCGGCTGAGCCAGTTCGAATCCGCTGCTCTGCAGCGGCTCCATAGATGTGTGATTCGATGTATATATAATTCAGCAATACGGTTATAAATGCTGTATCTGGAATCTGAGCGGTAGGAAAAGTCAAGTCAGTACGGTTAAATTTGATGATATTGAAATAAAAACCGTAGAAATATTTCTGATAGTACGGTTAAGATCAGGACTTATGGATTTAAGACCGTAGAGTTCTTTGCGATTCTACGGTTAAAATCAGAAATATAAGAATTAGAGCGGTAGCAGCGCTTCGATGGCTACGGTTGAAATACGAAATGTCGGATTTGTAGCGGTATGCAGCAGTTGGAAGAAAAATTGCCGGTGCAGCTGGCATGTGTCCGCTCACCCGCGCCATTCGCAAAACGCGCTTTCAGCGTTTTACCGCTGCTTCGCAGCTCATTTTGCTCATAATATGGCGCTCTCTTCAAGAAGGGCTCTACAAGTATTCTTATGCCAGCATAAATCCTTGCAGAGCCCTTCTTGAGTGAGCTGGTTGTTAAAAGTTACAGCATGCGTCCGTTCCGCCATGCCAGCTCGAATCCGCTGTTTCACAGCTCCTTCTCGCTGAGGGCGTCCGCCCTATAGAGAAAAAGACACCCTATCCTCTTTGTGAGCCAGCTCCCACGGATAAATGGGAGTTTTTCTTCTGCATGGCGGAACTGGTGTACAAAAACCGAGCGGACTCGATTTTTTTATTGCAAGGGACAGAGAGAGTATGATATAATTAACCGATATTCAAATAATCACACAATATAGATGAGAGGGAATGATTATGAGCTTTATATCGTATTTAGTTAACGGATTGAGTCTTGGAAGTGTGTATGCGATCATTGCCCTGGGATACACCATGGTGTACGGTATTGCGAAGATGCTGAATTTCGCACATGGAGATATCATCATGGTTGGAGCATACATCGCTCTGATGAGCATGACCCAGGCAGGACTTCCGCCTGTCGCCGCCGTGCTCGCAGCTGTTGTGGGATGTACGGTACTCGGAGTATTGATCGAACGTATCGCGTACAAACCGCTCAGGAATGCGTCATCTTCGCTGGCTGTCCTGATCACGGCGATCGGCGTCAGCTACCTGCTCCAGAACCTGGCGCTCCTGATCTTCGGAGCGAACACTCAGACGTTCGACTCTGTGATCAAATGGAAAGGCGTTACTCTGGCGGGCGGAGCCCTGAGTATTTCGGGCGTGACGATCGTGACGATCGCTGCATGTATCATCATCATGGCTGTCCTCGTCACATTTGTCCAGAAGTCAAAACCGGGGCAGGCAATGCGTGCCGTATCCGAGGATAAAGGCGCTGCGCAGCTCATGGGGATCAACGTGAACGGAACGATCGCCCTGACTTTCGCGATCGGCTCTGCGCTGGCGGCGATCGCAGGTGTGCTGCTCTGTTCCGCATATCCGAGCCTGACTCCGTATACTGGAGCGATGCCCGGCATCAAGGCATTCGTGGCGGCTGTCTTCGGCGGGATCGGTTCGATCCAGGGAGCCTTCATCGGCGGACTTCTCCTGGGGATCATCGAGATCCTGGGAAGAGCATATATCTCTTCGCAGATGGCAGATGCCCTGGTATTTGCCGTGCTGATCATCGTGCTCCTGGTGAAGCCTACAGGTATACTCGGAAAACAGATTCAGGAGAAAGTGTAGGTGAGAGTCGGGATGAAAAAGCTGAAGAATATGAATAAAAATCTGAAAAGTAATCTGATCACTTACGGGATCGTTATCGTCGCGTTCGTTGTAATGCAGACACTGATCAATACAGGGAGTATCTCCAGCCTTCTGGAAGGGCTGATGGTGCCGCTGTGTATCTATGTGATCCTCGCCGTATCGCTGAACCTCGTGGTAGGCATCCTGGGAGAACTGAGCCTGGGACACGCTGGATTTATGTGTGCAGGCGCATTTTCCAGCGCATTTTTCTCAAAATGCATGAAAGATGTGATTGAAAACGGGACGCTGCGTTTTATTCTGGCGCTTCTGGTCGGGATCGCTGTGGCGGCAGTGTTCGGTATCATCATCGGAATCCCGGTCCTCCGCCTGAAAGGTGACTATCTTGCCATCGTCACGCTGGCATTTGGAGAGATCATAAAGAACCTTGTAAACGTAGTGTTCATAGGAAGAGATTCCAGCGGATTCCATTTCTCCACAAAGGACGTTATGGACCTGAACATGGAACTGGACGGCGAAGTCATCGTAAACGGACCACAGGGGATCACGGGTACGCCGCAGGATTCTACCTTCTTCATCGGAGTGGTCCTGATCCTGATCACCCTGTTCATCGTACTCAACCTGATCAATTCCAGGGACGGACGTGCGATCATGGCGATCCGCGACAACCGCATCGCAGCAGAGTCTGTGGGGATCAACATCACAAAGTATAAGCTGATGGCATTTACCGTATCTGCGGCACTTGCCGGCGGAGCGGGCGTGCTGTATGCGCATAACCTGTCCACGCTGACAGCAAATACCAACAACTTCGGATACAATATGTCCATCAACATCCTTGTATTTGTTGTCCTGGGCGGAATCGGAAACATCAGAGGTTCCATGATAGCGGCGGTCATCCTGACTCTCCTGCCGGAGATGCTCAGAGGACTTTCCGATTACCGTATGCTGATCTACGCGATCGTCCTGATCCTCATGATGCTCTTCAACTGGGCGCCGAAGTCCATTGAGTGGAGAGAAAAATACCTTTCATTCGGAAAGAAGAAAAAGGAGGCTGTAAAATAATGGCTGCATTACTGGATGTAAAGAATCTGGGCATTTCTTTTGGCGGTCTGCGGGCTGTTAACGGTTTTGACATTTCCATCGGGAAAGAGGAACTGTACGGGCTGATCGGACCTAACGGAGCCGGAAAGACAACTGTCTTCAACCTCCTGACAGGAGTATATAAGCCGGATACGGGAAAGGTGATCCTGGACGGTCAGGATATCACAGGCAAGAAGACCATTGATATCAGCAAGGCCGGGATCGCCAGGACATTTCAGAACATCCGCCTGTTCTCAAAGCTGAGTGTCCTTGATAACGTCAAGGTGGGACTCCACAACAAGCATCATTATTCTACTGTGGAAGGGATCTTAAGACTTCCCGGATACCGGAAGATCGAGAAAGAGATGAATGAGCAGGCGATGGAGCTTCTGGAAGTATTTGGGCTTGCAGATCATGCAGACTACCTCGCATCAAACCTTCCATACGGACAGCAGAGAAGGCTGGAGATCGCCAGAGCGCTCGCTACGGAGCCGAAACTCCTTCTGCTCGATGAGCCGGCGGCGGGAATGAACCCGAACGAGACCGGGGAGCTGATGGAGATGATCCAGTTTGTGAGAGAAAAATTCCATATGACCATCCTTTTGATCGAACATGACATGAAACTGGTCGGCGGGATCTGTGAAAAACTGACCGTGTTAAACTTCGGCGAGGTGCTCGCCCAGGGTGATACATCGTCCGTGCTCAACGATCCTCAGGTCATTACGGCATATCTGGGAGAATAGGAGGAAACGGCTATGGCAATGCTTGAAGTAAAAGATTTGGAAGTATATTACGGAGTCATCCAGGCGATCAAGGGCGTGTCCTTCGAGGTAAATCAGGGGGAGGTCATCGCCCTGATCGGAGCCAACGGAGCGGGAAAGACAACGATCCTGCACACGATCACCGGGCTGCTGTCCCCGAAAAAAGGGCAGGTCCTCTTTGAGGGAAAAGATATCACAAAAGTCCCGGCGCATAAGATCGTGTCCATGGGAATGGCACATGTGCCGGAAGGAAGGCGTGTCTTTGCGGAACTGAGCGTTTATGAGAATCTGAAGATGGGCGCTTATACGAGAAAAGACAAAAGCGAGATCGAGGAGAGCCTCGCCAATGTCTACAAGAGATTCCCACGTCTGGAAGAGAGAAAGAACCAGATGGCGGGGACTTTGAGCGGAGGGGAGCAGCAGATGCTCGCCATGGGCAGGGCATTGATGTCAAAACCGAAGATCATCCTCATGGATGAACCTTCCATGGGACTTTCCCCGATCCTGGTAAATGAGATCTTCGATATCATCCAGGCGGTGAGCGAGAGCGGGACGACAGTCCTGCTGGTGGAGCAGAACGCGAAGAAAGCTCTGTCCATCGCAGACCGTGCTTACGTTCTGGAGACAGGAAATATCGTTCTGGAAGGAAATGCAAACGACCTGCTTGAAGACGATTCCATCAAGAAAGCATATCTTGGCGAGTAAGGGGGCGTATCAACATGAAAAATATTGTTATCACGATAGCAAGACAGTACGGCAGCGGCGGAAAAACGATCGGCGCGATGCTCGCAAAAGACCTGGGGATCAACTGCTACAGCCGAGAGATCCTGAGAATGGCGTCCGAGGACAGCGGGATCAATGAAAGGCTGTTCGGCATGTCAGATGAGAAGATCCGCCATGCAGGCTGGTTCAAACTCTTAAGCCGTCCCTACGGCGGGGAACTTCTTCCTCCGGAGGACCGGGACTTTGTGTCAGATGACAACCTGTTCAATTATCAGGCGAAAGTGATCAAGGAACTGGCGACAAAAGAGTCCTGTGTGATCGTAGGAAGGTGCGCGGACTATATCCTGAAAGATTATCCGAATGTGGTGAGCGTGTTTGTCCATGCAGACCGGAAATTCTGCCTGGACCGCTCGATGGAGCGCCACAGTATGGACGAGAAAGAGATGCAGAGATATATCGAGAAGACCGACAATTTCCGGGGCGACTTCTACAGATACCATACCGGGCATGAATGGGCTGATGCGAGAAATTACGATCTGTGCCTGAACAGCGGAAAGCTGGGATTCGAGAAGTGCGTGGAGGAGATCAAGTCCTATATCCGGATCCGGTTTGACCAGTAAAGTGAAGATAAGAACGGTTTTATCTGTAAGCTGAAGAGGGGGAACATATCCCTCTCTTTTTTGCTGTGTGAAAACGATCTTTACTGTATGGAGCTGCTTTTGATATTTTCCCGCGATATGACATGCTTCTCCTTTTTTCTCATACCGGCAGTGCTATAATGTGCCGGGAACGGAACAGGAAGAAGGAGGAAGAGAAATGACGGAAAAGAGAAAGAAGATCATAGCTGTATCCGCCGTGCTGGTCATACTGGCGGCTGCGGTGCTGGCCGGGGTCTGGCTGTACATAAACCGGTTTATCCCGGAAGACTATGTGCAGGCAGTGCTGGATGTGTCATATAAGAAACAGACGGAAGATTACATGGAGATCACCGGAGCGTCGGCAGAAGAGGCGGAACAGATCTTTGAGGATAACCTGGACCTGACTATGGAACAGTTTGAATCCTCGCCCATGCCGGAGGAACTGAAGCCAAAGTACAGGGAACTCTTCGCACAGCTTGCCGGGCATGTCAGCTATACGGTGGGTGAAGCAGTCAGGGAGGAGGACGGAAGTTTCTCTGTTCCGGTGAAAGTAAAGCCGCTCACCCTGTTCACGGACACTTATGAGACGTTCCGGCAGAAAGCCCAGGAGTATGCGGATCAGATCACTGACAGTGTGATGAACGGAGAAGAGATGCCCACAGATGAAGAGATGCAGGCTCAGGTTTATCAGATCTACTATGACGTGCTGTCTGAAGGGATCAACGGCGGGATGATGTACGGAGAGGCGCAGGATGTAACGCTGCATGTCAGCAGGAATGACAGCGGCGACTATGAGATCGATGGAGATGACATGAAAGAACTGGATTCTCTGCTGATCGCAGATACAGGGGAAGATCCCTGAACTGTGTCAGGGCAGAGGTTACGTCGGTGCTGTGCAGATGGCGGAGCGCCCGGCACCGCAATGTGGATTCGGCAGGATGTCCGGCGCTGCATCCCCGGATCTTTCGGACGATCAGCAGAGAGAAAGTCCGAGAGAATGTTCAGCGGCAGTGAGAAGACTGGCTATGTCTGAGAAGGATCCTGCGGGGGAGTTTCGGAACGGAAGAAGAGGCGCACGGACAGGATCCCATCCTCATATACCGCGTCAATGCTCGCGCCCATCTGCTCAGTCAGTGCTCTGGCGATGGAAAGCCCCAGTCCGGTGGAGCCGGCGGAAGCGGTCTCGACAGTATAGAACCGGTCAAACAGACGCCCTGCCTGTATCTCGTCAAGGTGGGCAGCGTGGTTGGAAAAGGTGATCTCTCCGTCTTCGCCAAGGGTGATATCCAGGCCGCCGTCGCTGTATTTGATGGCATTGCTGATCAGATTCCCGAAGATCCGGGAGCAGGCATTGCGGTTGAGGTGCCGGATCACATTTCTTTCGGGCAGAGTGATCCGGGGAGTGATCCTGTGCTGTTTCAGCGCACCGTAGTAAGCGGATATACTCTCTTCAAGGAGACGGTTCAGAACGACGGGCTCCGGGGATGTACCGTCTGATGACGTGGTAAATACGGAGTAGCGGAACAGCTCTTCTGTAAGCTGCTTTAAGGAGTCTGTACGTTCCCGAATGACCCGGATATAACGCTCTGCATTTGCAGAGTTTTTTTCTTTTTCGAGAAGTTCCAGATAACCGCAGATCGCAGTGAGCGGCGTGCGGAGGTCATGGGAGATGTTTGTCACTGCATCCTTTAACTCAAGATCTCCCCGCTGGAAACGCTGAAGGTCCTTTTTTAGTTTATTCAGCTCGTTATTAATATCTTTTGCAAGTTTCCGCATATGACGGTCCCGGCTGGATATCCCGATGAGGGTGTTAGTGTCGGAAGTGAGCCTGTCGGCAAACTCCTCTGCAATCTCATCCGCAGACTTCTGCAGGAGGATGATCTTGACAGTGAGTGCCAGTATTATGATGATGAGAATGCCGATCAGGACATAAATCCAGAATTCCATAATAACCTCCGAGTATGTTTTTTATTATTTTATCCGCAGGGAGCGTTCTGTCTGCAGAGATCAGTCTATCTATAGAGACTGTCCGTCTTTCATCCGGCGGGGAGATAGTGGCTATCTGATATCTTTCTTTGTAAACAAAATAGTTCCGGCTCCTGCCGCCACAGCTGTGATGACGGCAGAGTAACTGCAGAGAAGCGGAATGTTTTCCGCCTCCATATTGGTAAACTGCACCGCCTGACCAGTCGGGAGCAGATCGTTAATGAACTCGCAGGTCTCCCGGGCTGTCCCGCTCAGATAAACTGGATTTGGAACTTCCTCTGTGGTCATGGAACTGACGCCGTTTTCGCCCATGACAACGGACTGGGTGGTGACCGTCTCAGGAGCTTCCAGCCATGCGCGGATATAAAGTGAGACAAAGAGCAGCAGGAAGATAAGAAGGATGTTGATGACAGCAGCTGCGGCTTTGTTCTGGCACAGCATGGATATCATGGTACAGATTGAAGCAAAAGCTGCTGCAGTTATCAGGATGCCGATACATGTGGCAAATACCAGTTCTGCGCCGGCATCAAATCCTCCCATCAGAGGGATTCCCACTGCGAAGGAAGCGATAAGGTTAATAGCATACATGACTGCTCCTGCCGTGATGCAGACGATCAGGTTTGAGAGATAGATGTCATGGCGTCTGTGACCGATGACAAGCTTGTTGCGGATCGTTCCGTCGCTGTATTCTGTCCCCAGGAAAAGACTGATGAATGCGGAGAGCAGGATCCCTGTCCAGATCGCAAAGGAAAAGAACAGGTCATCGATCTGAGGGATTTCGCCGGATGCGATGGAGGTGAGATAATTCATCGTCTGCATAAAGACTCCGTAGCAGAATGCGAAGATACAGCAGATCCAGAACACCTTGTTTTTAAAAAGTCTCGAAAAATTTGCGGCTAACAGTTTATTCATGGCTCTTCCCTCCGATCAGATTGATGTAATAGCTCTCCAGACTCTCCTCGCGCTCTGTCATAGAGATGATATCGCAGCCCTGCAGGCTCAGGGCATGGATGAACTTTGAAACGTTGACTCTGGCGAAAATATCTGCCATGGTGTCGGAGAGGACGCTGTATTCCAGTCCCATCTCATCCAGCACCCGGATGAGCGCCCGGATATCGGAGACCTGCACCCGGATGCACTTGCGGCATGCCGCGTCAAGTTCTTTTGCGCTCATTTCTTTTACCATATGCCCGCCGTCGATGAATCCGTAATGGGTGGCAAGACGGGAAAGTTCATCCAGGATATGGCTTGAGATGAGGAATGTGATCTGATATTCCCTGTTCAGCCTCAGGATCAGCTCGCGCATCTCAATGATACCCTGGGGATCCAGTCCGTTGGTGGGTTCATCCAGCACGAGAAAATCCGGGTCTCCCGCAAGGGCAATAGCGATTCCCAGACGCTGCCGCATTCCCAGAGAGAAGTTTTTGGCTTTCTTCTTTCCTGTGTTTTCAAGCCCTGCCAGCTTCAGGAGTTCCGGGATGCTGTCAAAATCCGGAAGCCCGATGATGCGGTACTGTTCTTTTAAGTTTTCTTCCGCAGTCATGTCCATATAGATGGACGGCGTCTCTATGACCGCGCCCATCCTGCGCCGGCTTCGGTGAATGCGGGAATCTGTATTCTTGACTCCGTAAAGTTCATAGTTTCCTGAAGTGGGCTCCTGCAGTCCGCAGATCAGACGGATGAGAGTGGTCTTTCCGGCGCCGTTCTTTCCGATGAAGCCATAGATGGCGCCTTTCGGCACATGGATGGAGAGGTCGCTGAGCGCTTTGAAGTGCCGGTAATGTTTACTCAGCGAGTCTGCCGTGAGAATGTATTCCATTGATATTTCCTCCTTTTTATGAAGTGAGGCACAGCGGGATGAAAAGATGCCGCTGCCTGCCTGGCAATGTACATTCTATCCTGTACCGGTTAAGAAAGCGGTAAAGAAAAGAGTAAAGAAACAGTAAAGATTGATACAGGGGGACTCTGGTCACAGGTGAGACTGCATTCTTTAAGTTCGATGACCTATCAGGCGAGATCTTCATTCAGTTTGAACCCAATCCCCCATACCGCTTCGATATAATCCTTTCCATTGACCTCTTTTAGTTTCTTTCGAAGGTTGCTCACATGGACTTTGAGGGAGCTTTCCATACAGTCCGGCGTGTCTTCACTGATCCGGTCCAGCATGGCAGATTTTGTTATGACCTGAGACGGATTCTGCATCAGCAGCTTGAGGATCGCATATTCTGTGCGGGTGAGGCGGACCGGAAGACTGCCTACTTCCACAGTATGAGCATCTGTATCCATTCGTATCTCATCATAGGTCAGTACGGAGGAGGCAGGGGATGGGGCGGCAGCCTTTCTAAGCTGGACCGTGATCCGGGCAAGCAGCTCCTCTGTATTGAATGGTTTTGTGATATAGTCTGATGCTCCGCCGAGGAGAAGTTCCACTTTGCCGTTCACTTCCGTTTTGGCGCTGACCACGATGACAGGGATATCTCGGATCAGAGGGAGCAGTTCCTCCCCGCTTAAGCCCGGAAGCATAAGATCCAGAAGGATCAGGTCCGGTCTGTTGGAAGAAAGATACATAAGCGCCTCTGTCCCGGAATATGCCCGGGCAGTGCCATAGCCCTCCCGGGTGAGCAGTTCTTCCAGCATATCTCCGATACAGACGTCGTCATCGATGATAAATATATTTTTCACTGTAAAGCCTCCTGTACTATCCTGAGCTGTTGTTATTATCTCTGTTTAGCTGACGTATTTATTTTAGTAAGTTCCGTTTAGGAATGCAACTGTAAACAGATATCCAAAAAATATCCATATTTGGTAAAAATTTAAAAATATGTGTGATAAAAACTTGATAAATGGTAAAAACGGTGATAGTGTGGATATATAGGCAACACAGGAACGGTGACGGATAAAACAGGGTGGCAGAAAGACAGCGGACCTTCAGACGGTACAGTCAGCATAGTCAGTACAGTCGGTATAGTAAAATGGTGGTCTGTCGATATCATGCTCTGCTGCGGATATGGTAAGGAGTGAGATGAGATGACAGTAAAAGAACTGCAGGAACGGAAAAAGGAACTGGGATATACGTATGTGCAGATCGCGGAGATGTCCGGTGTGCCCCTGGGGACTGTGCAGAAGGTACTCGGCGGGGTGACCCTGACGCCGCGTTATGAGACGATCATGGCACTGGAGCAGGTACTGGGAGAGAGCGGAGGAGAAGGAAGGGTTCTCCGTGAGCCGCTGAAAAATTACCTGAAAAAACCTCAGGGAGAATATACCCGCGAGGATTACGAGCTGCTGCCGGATGATATCCGCGTGGAACTGATAGACGGAGTGATCTATACGATGGCGGCTCCTACCTCCGCCCATCAGCTGATCGCAGGCTTTATTTATAGCAAACTGCTCAGCCATGTGCTGGAGAAGAAAGGAAACTGTATGCCGATGATCTCTCCGCTGGACGTGCAGATCGACTGCGATGACAAGACCATGGTGCAGCCCGATGTGATCATCGTCTGCGACCGGGATAAGATTATCAACCGGTGTGTTTACGGTGCGCCCGATTTTGTCGTGGAGGTGCTTTCCAAATCTTCGAAGAGAAGAGATTCTGTCATCAAGCTGCACAAATATATGTCAGCAGGAGTGAGAGAGTACTGGATGATCGACCCGGAGCAGAAAAAGGTCATCGTATACGATTTTGAGACGGAGGATTACCCGACGATCTACGGGTTTGACACGGTACTCCCGGTCAGGATCTGGAATGGGGAGTGCAGGATCGATTTCAACGAAGTATATGAGCATATCCGTTTCCTTTATGAGAGGGAAAAGTAAGAAAGGGATAAATAAAGTATAAACAATTCTAAAATAAGTGATAAAGTCACTGACAGATCAGGAATCTTCTGTTAAAATGCATTTCATAGATGAAAGAGGAGGTTCCAATATGCTGAAATATTACTTTTACATGTTTATCTTATACAATGATTATGGAAAGAAGCTGAAAGAAGTCCTGAACGGACTGTTCCCGGGACTGATCAGAGAACCGGTGCGGGTGCGCGTTCCGGTAGAAACACCGGACAGAAGGCAGAGACCCGGAAGAAGATAAGCAGAAGAAAATGGAAAATGCAGCGATACAGCTCGAGGTGGCAGACATCTTGAGCTGTTTTTGTGACTGCGGCGGACCAAAGTCCGGGCTTGCCCGAGACCTGGGCGGCCGCTTAGGATTCCGGAACATGCCATTCGGCACTTCCGGTGATTCAAGTGGTCACAGTGAATCGTAAAATATGATCACAGGGGAGAAAAAGGGAGACAAAATGCGAAAACGGGAAACAGAGAAGAAAATGGAAAAGCAGCCGGAAAAGAAATGGAGAAGCACTCTGCCGGCGCTAAGTATGGCGCTTACGCTTATACTGACTGCCTGCGGCAGCGCAGAAGTCTATACGGATACAGCGTCAAGAACGTCATCGGTTCAGGCCAGCGAGTACGAAACGGTCGCCGAGGTTCCGGAATACAGCGGGGAACCATACGTAGAGATCAATGAGAACCAGCCGGATTTCACAGAGGAAGAACTGACCACAGAAGCTTATGAAGAGTACAGTGAACTGGATGAACTGGGACGATGCGGGGAGGCGGAGGCATGTGTCGGGGAAGAGTTGATGCCCACGGATGAAAGAGAGGGCATCAGTGAGGTGAAGCCTACCGGCTGGAAAAACGAGACGTATGATACTGTGGATGGCGGCTATCTGTATAACCGGTGCCATCTGATCGGCTATCAGCTTTCCGGGGAGAATGCCAACAAAGAGAACCTGATCACAGGGACCCGCTATATGAATACAGAAGGGATGCTTCCCTTTGAAGATATGGTCGCAGACTATGTACATGAAACGGAAAACCACGTAATGTACCGCGTCACTCCGGTCTTCGAAGGAGAAGACCTGGTGGCATCCGGAGTCCAGATGGAGGCAGAGTCCGTGGAGGACGGCGGCGCGGGGATCTGCTTTAATGTCTATGTTTACAACGTACAGCCCGATATCACGATCGACTATGCGACCGGGGATAACTGGGAGATGACGGAGGAAGAAAAGGCAGAGCAGGAAGCGCAGACAGCGGAGTCTGCCAGGAAAGAGACAGACAGCTCAGAAGCGGACACGGCCGCAGCGGAGGAACAGACCTATATCCTCAATAAAAACACCCATAAATTCCATCTCCCGGACTGCTCCGGGGCAGCGGATATCAAGGAGAAGAACCGTGAGGAGTTTAACGGGACAAGGGAAGAAGTGATCGCGCAGGGATATGAGCCCTGCGGGAGATGTGATCCTTAAGAGGTCAGCAACAGTTCAGCCATGCAGCTTTTGTCCTGGTGCATGGCTGAACTGTTACGATTTGTGGAAAGAAAAAAAGAAAATTTCTTGACAAATACACTTATACACAGTATACTATACAAGTGACTTGCGGATGGCAAGTCGCCATATAGGGGATTGGTCAAATGGTATGATAGGGGTCTCCAAAACCTTTGGTGGGAGTTCGATTCTCTCATCCCCTGTTTAAAAAGAGCCAGAAATGCTTGAAAAACAAGCGTTTCTGGTTTTTCTTTTATCCGTAAGATTAAAGGGTATCAATAAAGGTATCAAAATACTCAAAAAACAAAAATGAGAATGCTCTTGTTGTGTGGAAACGGTGTTGATATAATATTTATCGGTACCTGGTTTTACATGGTCAGGGCAAAAAGGTTTGACAGGAGGAAAAAAGAGAAGATGTCTGATTATGTGATCACTACAGATTCGAACTCCGACGTGCTGCCGGAGTTTATCAAAGAAAACGATCTTACTATCATCCCGCAGTATTATTCGTTCGGAGATACGGTATACGGGGATGAACTGAACATGCCGCCTCATGAGTTTTACGAGACTATGAGAAAGGGAGAACTGCCGAAGTCTCAGGCAAACAATCCTGCGGTGATCCGCGAGAGATTTGAGAAGATCTTAAAAGAGGGAAAGGATATATTACACATTGCCTTTTCGAGTGCGTTAAGCGGAAGCTGCAACAATGTGATGATGACGGCAAATGAGCTTCTGGAGGAGTATCCGGAGCGGAAGATCAGAGTATTTGATTCGCTGAATGCATCTCTGGGCGAGGGTGTGTCTGTCTATCGCGCGATAGAACTCTGGAAAGAGGGAAAGAGCATGGACGAAGTTTATGAGGTGCTGGAAAAAGAGCGTGACCATGTCAATGTGTCATTTACAGTGAACGATCTGAACCATCTTCAGAGAGGCGGGCGTGTGTCAAAGACGACAGCGGTCGTGGGAAGCCTTGTGAACATCAAGCCGATCCTGACAGTGACAGCTTCCGGCGAGCTGAAGTCTGACGGGACTGTAAGAGGAAGAAAAAAATCACTGAAGACGCTGGTGACACGGATGGAGGAGTCGCTGGAGCTGGATGCTTACGGCAAGGACCGCATGGTGGCGGTGCTTCACGGAGACTGCCTGGACGAGGCGGAGAATGTGGCGCAGATGGTGAAAGATATGGGCTTTACGAACGTTGTCATCAATGATGTGAGTCCGAGTATCGGGACACATGCCGGACCGGGCGTGGTAGGGCTTGTCCACTATGGGAAAAAGCGTGCCTGACCGGAATGTTGAGGCACAGAAGAGAAACAGACAATGAAAAAAGGGGACGCGGTCAGATTGACGGCGTCCCTTTTTAAGAACTTTTTCCTGTTTACAGAAGGCCAAAGTCTGTCATAGCTTTTCTGAGCACCTCTTTGTGAGCATCTTCCATTTCTGTCAGCGGTGCACGCAGCGGTCCCACTTCCTTGCCCATCATGTTCAGCGCGGCTTTCACCGGGATCGGGTTTACTTCGCAGAACAAAGCGTTGCACATCGGGATCGCATCGAGCTGCATCTTACAGCTTCCCTCCGTGTCTCCGGACAGGTATCTGTATACCATGTCGTGTACGTAAGTCGGAGCAACATTGGACAGAACGGAGATGACTCCGATCCCGCCGAGGGAGAGGAGCGGTACGACCTGATCGTCATTTCCTGAGTACAGGTCGATGTTCCCGTCGCACAGATGCATGATCTCAGCAACTGTTCCGATGTTTCCGGAAGCTTCTTTTACGCCGACGATGTTGTCAACGTCTTTTACAAGGCGTGCCAGAGTCTGAGGCTGGATGGAACATCCGGTACGGCTTGGCACATTGTAGAGGATCGCCGGGATCTTTACTTCATTGCAGATCGCTGTATAGTGAGCTGCAAGTCCGTTCTGTGTTGCTTTATTATAGTAAGGAGTTACGAGGAGCAGTCCGTCTGCTCCATCCTTTTCCGCTTCTTTGGACAGTTCGATCGCTGTTCGGGTACAGTTAGAACCTGTTCCCGCGATAACGGGGATCCTGTGGTTCACCCTCTCGATCGCAAAGCGGATCACCTCGCTGTGCTCCGCCTCGGTCATGGTAGCGGATTCGCCGGTAGTCCCGCAGATGATGATGGAGTCAGTGCCGCCTGCGATCTGCTCCTCAAGCATCTCATCGAGTTTATCATAATTGATCTCTAAATTGTCTTTCATTGGTGTGACGATCGCCACTCCTGCGCCTTTAAAAATTGCCATTCTTTCTTCCTCCTTCATATGCTGGTGAACAGTAAAAGAAACGGCAAGATGCGCCGTTCCAAAATATACTTTTCCGTATAGATCAGATAGCTCTCCATCCTGCGATGACAGTCATGTCGCTGTTTGCGCCATGCCCAAGAATAAAGCCTCAGGTTCATTACTCTTTCGGCATCTTTCCCTTTCGAATGAGTTCGTCTGCCCCTGATACATCCGTCATCTTACTAATGAAAAATGCAACCTCTATCTACGTTTCTGTATTTAATGAAATCATATCACTGCTGTAAAGTGATGTCAACCGTTGGAAGTCCATTTTTCGCAGACTGATACCTTTGACAATTCTATTATATTATGGTAAGCTTAGATTGCCCAAAGTGTGAATGACGAGATTATCATTTGCACTTTTTTTTCGCAGTGAATCAACAACGTAAATATTGGTTTATCTGAAGTTTGTTTTAGGAGAGGAAAGGAGAGAAGCCGTGCTTACTATCAGCAATTATGTTAAGGCAAAGACCATCGAGGAGGCGTACGAACTGAATCAGGCGCGCAACAGCCGGATCATGGGCGGGATGATGTGGATGCGCCTTGGGAATGCCAGGGTGAAGACGCTGATCGACCTGTCGGGGCTGGGGCTTGATAAGATCGAGGAGAAGAACCATGTGTTCCGGATCGGGGCGATGTGCACCCTGCGCCAGCTCGAACAGTGTGAAGAATTGAGAGAGGCTTACGGAGACGGGATCGCAGAAGCCGTGCGCCATATTGTGGGCGTGCAGTTCCGGAATCAGGCGACAGTGGGAGGAAGCATCTACGGGAGATATGGATTCTCGGATGTGCTGACAGCGCTGCTGGCACTGGATACTTTTGTGGAATTATATAACGGAGGCACGATCCGGCTCTCTGAATTTGTAAATCGGAAACCCGATAAGGATATTCTTCTTTCCATTATCATAAGAAAAGGGAAAAGACAGTTCCGGTATCAGTCCGTGCGCCGGACAAAGACGGATTTTCCGGTGATCGCCTGCGCTGTGGTGACCGGGATCGTGCATGGAAAAGAATCCTGGTACATTTCCGTGGGAGCGAGACCAATGAAGGCAGCTCTCCTGGAGAAACACTGGGAGATACCGGATGACGCTTCGGAAGAGGAAATCGCAAAATATGCATCAGAGGCGGCAGCGGAATTTACATATGGGACAAACATGCGGGGCAGCGCCGATTACAGGCGCCATCTGGCGGAAGTGCTGCTGCGGCGCGAGATCAGTTCGATTCTGGCGGAGAGGAGATAAGGGATGGAAGTACATTTTATTCTGAATGGGAAAAAACGCTCTGTAGATGTGGGAGCGGATACTGTGCTCATGAATGTTTTGAGAGACCTGGGATGCAAGAGCGTAAAATGCGGATGCGAGACGACCAACTGCGGGCTCTGTACGGTGTGGATCGACGGAAAGTCACGTCTTTCCTGCTCTGTGCTGGCAGCAGGACTGGACGGTCATGAGATCACGACCCTGGAAGGGGTGGAAGAGGAAGCGGCAGAGTTCGGAAAGTTCCTGGCAGCAGAAGGGGCAGAGCAGTGCGGCTTCTGTTCTCCGGGATTTATCATGAACGTGCTCGCTATGATGCGGGAACTGGAAGACCCGAGCCTTGAGGAGATCCAGGAGTATCTGTCAGGAAACCTGTGCAGATGCACCGGATATATGGGACAGCTCCGGGCGATCCAGAAGTATATGGCAGTCAGAAAGGGGGCGCAGTCATGAAAGAAAAAAGTATATCTGAACTGAAGGTTGTAAACCAGCCTGTGCCCAAGGTGGATGCGGAAGCTCTTGTGACAGGAAAGGCTGTCTACACAGACGATATCGCGCCGTCGGGGTGCCTTATCGTCAAGATCGTGAGAAGCCCTTATGCACATGCGCTGATCAAGGAGATCGATACATCCCGTGCGGAAGCGGTGCCGGGGATCGAATGTGTGCTTACATATAAGGACTGTCCTGACAAGAGGTTTACCCTCGCCGGTCAGACATATCCTGAGCCGAGTCCCTATGACCGACTGATCCTGGACCAGAGAGTCCGTTTTGTAGGAGACGCGGCTGCGATCGTGGTTGGAGAGACGGAAGAAGCTGTCAAAAAGGCGATGAAGCTGGTCAAGATCAAGTACGAGGTGCTGGAGCCGGTGCTGGATTTCAGAAAGGCGAAGGACAATCCGGTCCTGGTGCATCCTGAGGACAACTGGAGATCCCTCTGCCCGGTGGGTGCGGATAACAAGAGAAATCTGTGTGCCCACGGTATCAGCGAATCAGGGGATGTGGAAGCGGTGCTGGCGTCCTGTGATCATGTGGTTGATCGCGTGTATCATACAAAGGCGAACCAGCAGACCATGATGGAGACCTTCCGTGCTTATACCTATCTGGATACATACGGACGCCTGAACGTGGTGTCCTCCACCCAGGTGCCTTTCCATGTCCGCAGGATCCTTGGAAATGCACTGGACATCCCGAAACACAAGGTCAGGGTGATCAAACCCCGTATCGGCGGAGGGTTCGGCGCGAAGCAGACTGCGGTCTGTGAAGTCTATCCGGCATTTGTCACATGGAAGACAGGAAAGCCGGCAAAACTCATCTATACAAGAGAGGAATCCCTGACCGCCTCCTCGCCACGCCACGAGATGGAGATGCATGTTCGGGTAGGCGCAGACAAAGAGGGAAATATCAGGGCAATCGACCTGCACACCCTTTCCAACACCGGTGCTTATGGAGAGCACGGACCGACTACAGTGGGGCTTTCCGGGCACAAGTCCATCCCGCTGTATGGATCGCCGGAAGCATTCCGTTTTACCTATGACGTGGTCTACACCAATGTGATGTCAGCGGGGGCATACCGTGGCTACGGCGCCACCCAGGGGATCTTCGCGGTAGAGTCCGCGGTGAATGAACTGGCTCAGATCCTGGGGATGGATCCTACGGTGTTGAGGGAGAAGAACCTGGTACGCGAGGGAATGGTCATGCCTGCATATTACGGGGAGAAGACCAGCAGCTGTGCTCTGGACCGCTGTCTTGCCCGGGCGAAAGAGATGATCGGCTGGGATGAGAAATACCCCTGCAGGGATATGGGGAACGGAAAAGTGAGAGGAGTCGGAGTCGCTATGGCGATGCAGGGCTCTGGAATCTCCGGTGTGGATACAGGATCTGTATCCATTAAGGTGAATGACGACGGATATTACAGTCTGATGATCGGAGCTACGGACATGGGGACAGGATGCGACACGATCCTGACCCAGATGGCGGCGGAGTGCCTGGATTGCAGTATGGAAGACATCCTGGTACACGGCGTTGACACGGATATCTCACCCTATGACTGCGGTTCCTATGCGTCAAGCACCACTTATGTGACTGGAATGGCAGTGGTAAGAGCGTGCGAGAAACTGCGTGAGAAGATCTGCCGGCGCGGAGCAGAGTACATGGGATGCTCCGTGGAGGATGTAGAGTTTGATGGAGAAACGGTAACAGATCTTAAGACAGGAAAAACAATCTCAAGAAAAGAGATCGGTAACAAAGTCATGTGCTCTAACAATGAGGTGCTTTCCGCCAGCGGAGCTTATTCCTCACCGCTGTCGCCTCCGCCGTTCATGGTCGGTATCGCGGAAGTGGAGGTCGACAAAGAGACAGGAACTGTAGAGATGGTCGACTATGCTGCAGTGGTGGACTGCGGGACCGTGGTCAATCCAAGCCTGGCGAGAGTACAGACAGAAGGCGGCATTGCCCAGGGAATCGGTATGGCGCTGTTCGAGGACATCGTCTATAATGCAAAAGGGAAGAATTACAGCAATTCTCTGATGCAGTACAAGATCCCGACCCGGCTTGATGTGGGAAGGATCCGTGTGGAGTTTGAGAGCAGCTATGAGCCGACAGGACCTTTCGGAGCGAAGTCCATCGGTGAGATCGTGATCAATACCCCGTCTCCGGCGATATCCAATGCCATCCAGAACGCAACGGGAGTGATCGTGCGGGAACTGCCGATCACAGCGGAGAAAGTATATTACGGCATGGAGCAGCTTAAGGCAGAAAAATAGAAGATAAAAGATAACAGTCTGAACGCTTTCAGACATAAAAATCACTGAGGGAAGGAGAATGTGAGCAACATTCTCCTTCCCTCAGTTTTATCACTTTTAAAAGGAATGGAATCATGTATGGTATTTACATTGTCAAAGATATTCTGCTATTTCATCAAAGGTGGATCCTTGTCCCGGTCTTCCCGAGGATGCCGTCTTTCGCCTTCTCAAGAAGGGTGATCAGCGCCTGACGTCCCGGTTTCGATTCTGCAAACTCTACGGCAGCCTGGACCTTGGGAAGCATGGAGCCCGGTGCAAAATGTCCTTCTTCGATGTACTGCTTCGCCTCATCTACGGTGATGTCTCCCAGCCATTTCTCATCCGGCTTTCCGTAATTGATCGCGGCTTTCTCGACTGCGGTCAGGATGATGAGGAAATCAGCATCCAGTTCTTTTGCCAGCAGACAGCTTGCAAAATCTTTATCAATGACCGCGCTGGCGCCCTTCAGGTGGTTCCCCTGGCGCATAACCGGGATCCCGCCGCCGCCGCAGGCGATGACAACATCTCCGGAATCGACCATGGTGCGGATCGTTCCGATCTCTATGATCTCCTGGGGCTTCGGGGAGGCGACGACACGGCGGTAGCCGCGTCCTGCGTCCTCTTTCATGATGTAGTCATATTTTTCTGCCATCATGTCAGCCTGTTCTTTTGTCATAAAACGACCGATCGGCTTGGAAGGATGTTCAAACGCCGGATCATCTGCGTCCACACGGACCTGTGTGATCATGGTCGCCACCGGGATGTCTGTGATCCCGCGGTTTAAGAGTTCCTCGCGGAGCGCGTTCTGCAGGTCGTATCCGATGTATGCCTGGCTCATGGCAACACAGACAGACAGCGGAGTGTTTGGCTGCTGCGGATCTTCGTGGGTGAGGGCGATCATGGCATTGTTGACCATGCCTACCTGAGGACCGTTCCCGTGCGCAACGACGACCTCACAGCCTTCCTGGATCAGATCCACGATGGCGCGGGAAGTGATCTTGACCGCTTTCATCTGCTCCGGAAGAGTATTGCCGAGTGCATTCCCGCCCAGAGCTATGACGATTCGTTTCTTTTTTTCCATGTTTCTCAGCCTCCCGGATCAGTCCTCTTTTACGGAAGCAATCGTCTCAACTTCACAGAGCACTCCTTTCGGAAGACCTTTTACAGCAACGCAGGAGCGTGCCGGATTGCCTGTGAAATATTTTGCATATACTTCGTTGAATGCAGCGAAATCAGCCATATCTGCAAGGAAGCAGGTCGTTTTTACGACGTCTGCAAAGGATGCGCCCTGGCTTTCAAGAAGCGCCTGGACGTTTTTCATTACCTGCTCTGCCTGCTCCTCGATCGTAGTCCCGACCACTTCTCCTGTCTCCGGGGAGAGCGGGATCTGTCCGGAAAAGAATGCGATCCCGTTCAGGACGATCCCCTGGGAATACGGTCCGATCGCTGCAGGTGCGTTTTTTGTATCAACATATTTTAACATGCTATATGTGCCTCCTTATTTCGAGAAAATTTTAATGATCTTAATGATACGGCTTATTCGAAGATCCTCGGTGTTCCTTTTTCTTCCAGTTTCTTGAGGATGTCAGCCGGATCAGCAAATTTTGCGAGGAAGATCATTGCTGCGATGATGTATGGTTTGTAGCTTGCCTCTTTGTAGAGCGGGTCTCTGTAGCGGTCGAATACGCTTGCGTCAACCTCGCCTTCTTCACAGCTCACACCAGTGATGTCAGCCGGCAGGCAGTGCAGGTAGAGTGCTTTGCCGTCTTTTGTGGTAGCCATCAGTTCCTCTGTACATGCCCAGTCTTTATGCTGTGCGTTCTGAGCCAGGAGTTCTTTCTCCAGCTCTTTGATCCCCTCGAAGTCTCCATTTCCGTACAGTTCCGTACGTTTTTCCATTGCAGCGAACGGAGCCCAGCTCTTCGGGTATACGATGTCAGCGTCTTTGAACGCCTCTGCCATATCGTTTGTCTTTGTGAAGGAACCGCCGGATTTTTTCGCGTTCTCTGCTGCGACAGCTTCAACTTCCGGGAATACCTCGTATCCTTCCGGATGTGCCAGGACAACGTCCATTCCGAAACGTGTCATCAGTCCGATCACACCCTGGGGAACGGAGAGCGGTTTTCCGTAGGACGGTGAGTATGCCCAGGACATTGCGATCTTTTTGCCTTTCAGATTCTCAACGCCGCCGAACTCGTGGATGATGTGGAGCATATCTGCCATCGCCTGTGTCGGGTGGTCGATGTCGCACTGCAGGTTTACGAGAGTCGGTTTCTGCTCCAGGATGCCGTCCTTATTTCCCTGTGTCACAGCGTCAACAACTTCGTGCATATAAGCGTTTCCTTTTCCGATGTACATGTCGTCACGGATTCCGATCACGTCAGCCATGAAGGAGATCATGTTTGCTGTCTCGCGGACTGTCTCGCCGTGTGCCACCTGGGATTTGCCTTCGTCCAGATCCTGGACCTCAAGACCTAACATGTTGCAGGCGGAAGCGAAAGAGAAACGGGTACGTGTGGAGTTGTCACGGAAAAGAGAGATTCCCAGACCGCTCTCAAATACCTTTGTGGAGATGTTGTGCTCGCGCATATAGCGGAGAGCGTCTGCCACTGTGAAGACAGCCTCGAGTTCCTCATCTGTCTTCTCCCATGTCAGGAAGAAATCCCCGTTGTACATGTCTTTGAAGTTGAGTGAGTTCAGCTTGTCGATATAATCCTGTAAAGTTTTCATTTTGATTTATCCTCCTTGATTTTGGAAATATTATTTTGATCCGCTGTTCATATGAAAATCTGTTTCTGTGTCGTCTGATCCGGGCTGCGCTCTGCTTCAGATCATTCGCAGTAGCATCCCGGCAGTGCTGCATATACAGCCGCGCATGTCACAAGGTCCTGTTTCCAGGTCTTCTCGTTCGGAGCGTGTGCCTGAGCCTCAGCTCCAGGTCCGAATCCGATGCAGGGGATCCCGTTCCTTCCCATGATGGAAACTCCGTTTGTGGAGAAGGTCCATTTGTCTGTCAGCGGGCGGCTCTGGCGCATCTCCAGAGTTTCCTCTGCGCCGATCCTCTTGTCGCCGTAAAGGGAAGTGTAAGCTTTCTCCAGGGCTTTTGTGACCTTGTGATCTTTCGGGATCGCCCAGGTCGGGAAGTAACACTCGATCTCGTAAACGCATCCGGTGTAGGACGGACGGTCGTAATTGTACATGGAGACTACAACGTCATCTCCGTATTTCTTTACGCTCGGGAGCGCACGGATCTCATCCAGGCAGCTTTCCCATGTCTCACCGAATGTCATGCGGCGGTCAAGTGAGACTGCACAGGAGTCAGCTACCGCGCAGCGGCTCGGTGAGGTGTAGAAGATCTGGGAAACAGTGACTGTTCCGCGTCCCAGGAAGCGGGCTTCCTCCCAGTCCGGATTGTATTTCGGGTTCAGCATCTTGACAAGACCTTTGATCTCTGTCTCGTCTGCGTCGTCGTTTTCATTGAGAGAACGGACGTCCTGAAGGATGTCTGCCATCTTGTAGATCGCGTTATCTCCACGCTCCGGAGCGGAACCGTGGCAGGAAACGCCTTTCACGTCGATACGGATCTCCATACGTCCTCTCTGTCCGCGGTAGATGCCGCCGTCTGTCGGCTCTGTGGATACAACGAATTCCGGACGGATCTTGTCCTCGTTGATGATGTACTGCCAGCAGAGACCGTCGCAGTCCTCTTCCTGGACCGTTCCGACGACCATGATCTTGCATCCTTCCGGGATCAGGTCAAGGTCTTTCATGATCCTCGCGCCGTAAACTGCGGATACCAGTCCGCCGCACTGGTCGGATACACCGCGTCCGCCGATCTCTGTATCTGTCTCGTATCCCTCATAGGGATCGAAGGTCCAGTTGTCGATGTTTCCGATACCTACTGTGTCGATGTGTGCATCGTATGCGATGATCTTATCGCCGGTCCCCATATATCCGATCACATTTCCCTGGGGATCGATCACGACTTCGTCGAAATCCAGTTTCTTCATCTCGGCAGCGATCGTTTCGATGTGTGCCTTCTCGTCGCAACTCTCTCCGGGATCCTTAACGATCGCGCGGAGGAAAGCGGTCATATCTTTCTCATAATTCTGTGCAGCTTCTTTGATCTTGTTTAAATCCATCTTCTATCTCTCCTTTACAGTAAAGTGTGGCGCCTGTGCTGTGTCCGTATCCCCAAAACACTGTACGCAGCAACGGGCAGGGTGGGGTGGTTCTCTATGGCAGGGAAACGAAAACTATCTGTCGTTTCCATCCCAGACGATTGATTCGTACCGCTGGGGATCCGTATCTCCCTCTGTGGAGAAGAGCAGTACTCTGGAATTTTCATCCAGTCCCAGATGCTCTCTCAGCGGTCTGTATTCTTCCATGGTCATGATACATGCCAGGGTCCCGAACGGTGCGGCTCCGGATTCACCGGAAGTCACCGGCTGATCTCCTTTGATCGGAGCGGCGAGCATGCGCATTCCTTTCGCTGCTGCCCAGTCCGGTGTGGAGATAAAGGTGTCAACGTGGTTCTTCAGGATATCCCAGGAGATCGTGTTGGGCTCGCCGCAGGCAAGTCCGGCCATGATGGTCACCATGTCGCCGTCCACGATCTGGATCCCGCCGTCGCCGGCGCATGCGCCCTTGTACAGGCATGCGGCAGCAGACGCTTCTACCACAACGACTTTCGGAGGATTCTCCGGATAACGGTTTGCGAAATATCCCTGGACAGCTCCGGCGAGGGAGCCGACGCCTGCCTGGATAAATACATGGGTTGGACGGTCGCAGCCGTATTCGTGGAGCTGCTCGTCTGCCTCCATCGCCATGGTCCCGTATCCCTGCATGATCCAGGCCGGGATCTCTTCATAGCCGTCCCATGCTGTGTCCTGTACCATGACCCCGTTTTCGGTCTTTTCAGCCATGGCGTTTGCCATGCGGACACATTCATCATAATTATATTCTTCGATCGTAGCCTGAGCGCCCTCTGCAAGGATGTTGTTCAGTCTTGTCTGGGTGCTTCCCTTCGGCATGAGGACGACCGCTTTCTGTCCCAGCTTGTTTGCTGCCCACGCGACGCCGCGTCCGTGGTTGCCGTCCGTGGCGGTGAAGAAGGTTGCCTGTCCGAATTCTTTTTTGAGTTCTTCGGATGTAAGTACATTATAAGGAAGTTCGGAGACGTCCTTTCCAGTCTGTTTCGCTATGTAACGCGCCATGGCGAAAGATCCGCCCAGCACTTTGAACGCGTTCAGTCCGAAACGGTAGGACTCGTCCTTGACGTAAACTTCATTCAGACCGAGGCGTGCTGCCATATGGTCCAGTTTTGCCAGAGGAGTGACTGAATACTGAGGGAAGCTTTCGTGAAATGTCCTTGCTTTGCGGACCTCGTCAAGCCCCATGACCTTCAGATTTGCATCCTCGGTTTTAGGCATGTGGTTTACTGCCCATTTGATTGTTTCCATTGTGAAACCTCCTTGTATATATTTATTGATTTGTGACCATTGATCGAACTGATCCTGCGCCAGCCTGACTCCGCCTCC
>DWXK01000017.1 GCA_019119205.1 Candidatus Mediterraneibacter intestinavium | reverse complement strand
TCAAGAAAATACTTTGTAAAAGAAATGAATCCGTTTTTTCTCATAACATCCTCCTTTTTTCAATATCGACCTCTATCTTCCTTTTATTTGGATTATATGAGTAATATTATTAAATGTCAATATTATTTTATTGTTTTTCAATAAAATATTTTCATTTTTCGATATATTAAAAGGTGATCAAACATGCCAGGCACATTTGATCACCTTTTTAACTATCTTGACTCTTTATGATCTTTTATCATTCTTCTTTTTCGTCACTTTCTTCCTCATCCGAGATCTCCACCTGTTCACCGTCGATCTCAGCGGAAGCTTTCCGGACTTTTGCAACGCTTGCCACTTTATCATTCTCGTGCAGGTTTATCAGCTTCACTCCTGAAGTGATCCTTCCGTATACGGAAATGTCAGAGCACTTCATACGGATGATGATCCCTTCGGTATTGATGATCATGATCTCGCTGTCTTCATCCACGGCCTTCATTCCGACCACATTTCCTGTCTTTTCCGTGATCTTATAGCATTTCACGCCTTTACCGCCGCGGTTCTGCTTTGTGAACTCATCCATCGAAGTGCGCTTGCCCATACCTTTTTCAGATACGATGAGCATATCTTTGCCCTGGCTGCTGATCTGCATTCCAATGACAAGGTCATTATCTCCCAGGTTCATGCCGCGCACGCCCATGGAAACTCTTCCTGTAGAGCGGACGTCTTTCTCGCTGAACCGGATGCACTGTCCGTATTTTGTCACGAGAAGGATATCCTGTTCATTATCTGTAACTTTTACTTCGATCAGTCTGTCATCCTCACGCAGAGAGATCGCCGCGAGACCGGTCTTTCTCACATTTGCATATTCTGTGATCGGAGTTTTCTTCACAAGGCCTTTCTCCGTCGCCATAAACAGATATTTGCCTTCCTCGTATTCCTTGAGCGGTATCATTGCCGTGATCTTCTCATCCGGCATGAGCTGAAGGAGATTGATGATCGCGGTTCCCCTTGCAGTCCTGCCCGCTTCCGGGATCTCATATCCTTTGAGGCGGTAAACACGTCCCGTATTGGTAAAGAACATGATGTAATGATGGCTGGTCGTGACAAACAGTTCTCTGATATAGTCATCCTCAAGGGTCTGCATTCCCTTGATCCCCTTTCCGCCTCTGTTCTGGCTCTTGAAGGTATCCATGCTCATCCTCTTGATGTATCCGAGATTTGTCATGGTGATGACAACATTTTCCCTGGGGATCAGGTCCTCCATGGAAATGTCGAACTCATCATAGCCGATCCTTGTCCTTCTGTCATCTCCGTATTTTTCAGAAATGATAAGTATCTCTTTCTTTATGACTCCGAGAAGAAGCTTGCGGTCTGCCAGGATCGCTTTTAATTCCTCGATCTTCTTTGTAAGCTCCGCATATTCATTCTCGATCTTTTCCCGTTCCAGACCTGTCAGAGCACGCAGACGCATGTCCACGATCGCCTGGGACTGGGCATCAGACAGGCCAAAGCGCTCCATCAATTCCGCTTTTGCGATCTGAACAGTCTTGGATCCGCGGATGATCTTGATGACCTCGTCGATATTATCGAGCGCGATCAGTAATCCCTGTAAGATATGTGCTCTTTCTTCGGCTTTATTCAGGTCGTATTTTGTCCTTCTTGTAACGACCTCTTCCTGATGCTGCAGATAGTATTGGAGCATGTCGAGAAGGTTCATGACCTTCGGCTCATTGTTCACGAGAGCCAGCATGATCACGCCGAATGTATCCTGAAGCTGTGTATGTTTGTAAAGCTGGTTCAGGATCACGTTCGGATTGACGTCTCTTCTCAACTCAATGCAGATGCGCATCCCCTCGCGGCTTGACTGGTCGCTCAGGTCTGTGATCCCGTCGATTTTCTTCTCTTTTACCAGGTCAGCGATCTTCTCGATCAGCCTTGCTTTATTTACCATGTAGGGAAGCTCTGTCACGATGATCCTGTTCTTCCCATTCTGCATAGGTTCGATGTTTGTGATCGCGCGAACCCGGATCTTGCCGCGTCCTGTCCGATAGGCTTCCTCTATCCCTCTTGTTCCCAGTATCTCCGCTCCGGTCGGGAAATCCGGTCCTTTGACGATCTGGAGGATTTCCTCGATCGTAGTCGTGCCTTTTTCCTCAATCTGATCATCGATGATCTTGACTACTGCGGCGATGACCTCTTTCAGATTATGTGGCGGGATGTTTGTCGCCATACCTACCGCGATACCGGAAGTTCCATTGACAAGAAGGTTCGGGAATCTGGACGGAAGGACCGTAGGCTCTTTCTCCGTCTCGTCAAAGTTCGGTGTGAAATCAACGGTATCTTTGTTTATATCCGCTGTCATCTCCATGGAGATCTTACTCAGACGCGCCTCAGTATAACGCATCGCTGCAGCGCCGTCCCCGTCCACGGATCCGAAGTTTCCGTGACCGTCAACAAGCGGGTATCTTGTGGACCATTCCTGCGCGAGATTTACTAATGCGCCATAGATCGAACTGTCTCCGTGAGGGTGATATTTACCCATTGTATCACCGACGATACGCGCACATTTACGGTGCGGCTTGTCGGGCCCGTTGTTCAATTCGATCATGGAGTAGAGGATCCTTCTCTGCACCGGCTTCAGACCGTCCCTTACATCGGGAAGGGCACGGGATGCGATGACACTCATCGCATAATCGATGTAGGAAGTCTCCATTGTTTTTTTCAGATCGACTTCATGGACTTTATCAAAAATATTATCTTCCATCTTTTATCTCCTTCTATTATTCCGCAGCCGGGCTCCGGGTTGGGACTTCGGCTGCTTCCGCGACCGGCTCCAGCTCGGGATTTTGGCTGCTTCCGCAACCGGCTCCAACTCGGGATTTTGGCTGCTTCCGCGGCCGGCTCCTGCTCGGGACTTCGGCTGCTTCCGCGACCGGCTCCAGCTCAAAGACCTTCGGTCTTTTCGCTGGGTTGGCATTTCCAATGCCAACCCACCTGAGTTTCGTGAGACAGAAATTCGAGTAAACTCGATTTCTGCCTCCCGAACCTCATCCCCCCTGTCGCTGTTAATTGCTATATATCCAGGTTTTGTACATATTTTGCGTTTTCTTCGATAAATTCTCGTCTTGGTTCGACCTTGTCTCCCATGAGGGTGGTAAAGGTCAGATCGAGTTCGGAAGATGTCTCTTCGTCCATTGTCACACGAAGGAGGACCCTATGTTCCGGATCCATCGTAGTCTCCCAGAGCTGTTCTGCATCCATCTCTCCCAGACCTTTATAACGCTGGATCTTATTGTTGCTGTCACGTCCCACTTCCGTCAGGATCCGGTTCAGCTCTTCAGCGCTGTACGCATACCACACTTTTCTGTTCTTTTCCAGCTTATACAGCGGCGGCTGCGCCAGATATACATATCCTTCTTTGATCAGGTCCGGCATGAACCGGTACAGGAATGTGAGCAGGAGAGTACTGATATGTGCTCCGTCCACATCGGCATCGGTCATGATGATGATCTTATGATATCTGAGTTTTGAGATATCGAAATCGTCGTGGATCCCGGTTCCGAATGCCGTGATCATCGCCTTGATCTCCGCATTCGCGTAAATCTTATCCAGACGGGCTTTCTCCACGTTGAGGATCTTTCCTCTCAGAGGAAGGATCGCCTGCGTCGCACGGTCTCGCGCAGTCTTCGCGGAACCGCCGGCGGAATCTCCCTCTACGATGTAGATCTCGCAGTTTGCCGGATCTTTGTCCGAGCAGTCGGCAAGTTTGCCGGGAAGGGACATTCCCTCAAGAGCAGACTTTCTCCTCGTCAGATCCCTTGCCTTTCTGGCCGCTTCTCTGGCGCGCTGCGCCATCACTGATTTTTCTACCGTCGTCTTCGCAACATTCGGGTTCTGCTCAAGGAAAATCTCAAGCTGGCTGCTGACGATACTGTTTACCGCGGACCTCGCCTCGCTGTTTCCAAGTTTCTGCTTCGTCTGTCCTTCAAACTGAGGATCCTCGATCTTCACACTGATGATCGCCGTGAGCCCTTCCCTGATATCCTCACCTGTAAGCTTCGGCTCATTATCTTTCAGAAGCTTGTTCTTTCTCGCATAATCGTTAAATGTCTTCGTAAGCGCCGTGCGGAATCCTTCTACGTGGGTTCCGCCCTCCGGCGTCGTGATATTATTTACAAATCCGTATGTGTTGTCACTGTAGGAGTCATTGTGCTGCATGGCAACTTCCACAAACACACCGTCTTTCATCCCTTCACAGTATATGATCTGGTCGTAAAGCGCTGTTTTGCTTCGGTTGAGATAAGTGACAAACTCTTTGATACCGCCTTCATAGTGAAAACTGTGCTCGTGGAGTTCTTCCTCCCGCCAGTCTCTCAGAACGATCCTCAGTCCCTTCGTCAGAAACGCCATCTCGCGGAATCTCTGTTTCAGCGTATCATAATCAAACACCGTCTCCTCAAAGATCTCTCCGTCCGGAAGGAACGTGACCTTCGTTCCTGTACGCTCCGGTTCGCATTCCCCGACTACTTTGAGTTTATAACATACCTTACCTCTCTCGTAGCGCTGTTTATAGATCTGTCCTTCGTGGTAGATCTCAACTTCCAGCCACTCAGAGAGAGCGTTCACAACAGACGCACCTACACCGTGGAGACCTCCGGATACCTTGTATCCCCCGCCGCCGAATTTTCCTCCCGCATGGAGGATCGTAAATACCACTTCTACTGCAGGGAGCCCTGCCTTATGGTTGATCCCCACCGGGATCCCGCGCCCGTTATCGCTGACGGTAACGGAATTATCTTTGTTGATGTCAACCTGTATCTCATCGCAGTATCCCGCGAGAGCTTCGTCCACCGAATTGTCCACGATCTCATAGACAAGATGATGCAGTCCTCGTGAGGAGGTACTGCCGATGTACATACCCGGTCTTTTTCTTACTGCTTCCAGCCCCTCCAGTATCTGAATCTGGTCAGCCCCATATTCAGAATCAAACTCTGTACCTGATGCACCCATTTTTTTACCTCCTAATTCGCTTTTGCTGCATTCCCGTTTTTGATGTGAAATATCCTGTTTATTGAAAATCTGTTGTTTACGAACTCATCCAGACCTGTGCATGTGATCACGGTCTGTATGTCATGTATGCTCTCCAACAGATAGTTTTGCCTGTGTTTGTCCAGCTCAGACAATACATCGTCCAGTAAAAGGATCGGCGTATCGTTTATGATCCGTTTTACAAGTTCTATCTCTGAGAGTTTCAGCGAGAGAGCAGCGGTCCGCTGCTGGCCCTGGGATCCGAATTTTCTGATATCGATCTCATCATTGCTCATAAAACAGAGGTCGTCCCTGTGGGGTCCTACCGTAGTGCTCTTCATGCGTATGTCCCGCTCTCTGTATTTTCTGAGAGCCTGCTCAAACGTAAGGTTTCCCCTGCTCTCCTCATAGATCAGCCTGATCCGCTCTCTTCCCCCTGTTAATTTAAAGTGTATATCAGAAATTATTTCATTTACCTGCTCAACAAACTCTCTTCTTCTCTCTAAGATCTTTGTTCCATATGCGGCAAGCTGCATATCCCATATATCCAGTGTCTCGAGCAGATGTTCCTGCCCATAGAGATCCTTGAGCAGAGAATTTCTCTGATTGATGATCCGGTTATAGTTCGAGAGATTGCTCAGATATATCTTATCAAGCTGAGACAGTTCCAGGTCTATGAACCGTCTCCGTCCTGCCGGACCGTCCTTGATGATATTCAGATCTTCCGGAGAAAAAAACACAAACTGGACGATACCGAAAAGTTCGCTGGCACGCCGGATCGGTATCTTGTCTATCGCGATCCCTTTCGGGCTGTTCTTCTTCAGATGCATGTCGATCTGGAAGGCTGCGCCTTTTTTTTCGACTATAGTTTCAAGATGAGATTCATCATGCCCGAACTGTATCATATCCCTGTCTTTTGTCCCTCTGTGGGATTTTGTCGTTCCGGTCAGATACAGAGCTTCAAGTATATTGGTCTTTCCCTGCGCATTGTCCCCGTAAAGGATATTGGTCTTCGGATCAAAGGTCATATCCAGGAGATCATAATTTCTGTAATTTTTAAGCTTTAAAGACCTGATTATCATAACTCTCCCGTCACTGTACCTTTATTTCCATTCCGTCAAAGCTGACGGTGTCCCCGGCATATAATTTTCTTCCGCGCCGGGTCTCTGTCTCTCCGTTGACGGAGACAAGCCCGTCCTGGATCGCCTCTTTTGCCTCCACGCCGCTTTCCACTGCGCCAACAGCCTTAAGTACCTGCCCCAGCTTGATAAATTCATCGCCGGAGCGCAGATTAAATATCTCCATTTTTGAAAAACTCCTTAAAAAATTGATGTATCCTGTCCTATACTGCCGCGTTGAAATTGACCGGAAGGATCAGATAGATATAACTCTGAGCTTCGTCTTTTATGAAACACGGAGCTTTCGCGTTCATGAAGTACAGATCCACCTCGTCGTCATCGATGACCCTGAGCGCATCGATCAGGAATTTCGGGTTGAACCCGATCAGAAGATCCTTTCCCTCCTTGGTACAGAGGATGATCTCATCCATGGATCCAAACTGGGATTTGATCTTCAGTTCCATGGAGTCATCCCTGATATCGATGATGATCGGCTTTTTATCTCCTTCCTTGATGAGGAGAGTAGCACGGTCGATACAGTCGAGCAGTTCTCGCTTATTGATCCTTACTTTTGTCTCGTAATCACTTGAGAGCATCTGGTCGATACGGAAATATTCGCCTTCGATCAGACGTGATACGACAACAGTCCGGTCAAATTCAAATACGATATGGTTTCTCGTAAACGAAATGTCAACTTCCGCTTCCGCTTCCCCTCCGATGATCTTGCTGATCTCCTGGAGAGTCTTTCCGGGTACGATGACCTTTTTCGGCTGATAGGAATCCTTCAGTTCGATCTTACGGATCGAGATACGGTGTCCGTCAAGCGATACTACTTTCAGAACATTGTCCTCGATCTCAAAAAGTTCTCCTGTCATCATCTTGTTCGTATCATTATCAGCGATAGAGAAGATCGTCTGTCTGATCACTTCTTTCAGAGTAAATTCAGACACTGTGATAAAGTCATCCTTCTCAACTGCAGGGAGATAGGAGAAATCATCTCCTGACTGTGCGGCGATATTGAACTTCGCCTTCTCACAGGTGATCATTGCCTGGCTGTCTGAATCAGTCTCTATAACTACATCACTGTCAGGAAGCTTTCTTACGATCTCGGAGAAGATCCTTGCATTGATGGCAATGATCCCTCTGTCGATGATCTCTCCCTCTATCGTCGTCTCGATTCCGAGTTCCATATCATTCGCTGTAAGTTTGACTACATCGGTAGAGGCATCGATCAGGATGCATTCCAGGATCGGCATGGTCGTCTTGGACGGGACTGCCTTTGATACGATACTGACGCCTTTTACCAGGTTAGATTTTGTACAAACAATTTTCATTTGAAGATAACTCCTTTCGCCGTGTGTGAAAAAAATTTCAGCGGTGCTTTTTATGAATATATAAATAAATCATTTCCGTCGTCTTATCCTTAGGGGCTGTGGATATGTTCATAAGTGCTTCAAAGCCTTGAAAAATAAGTGCTTGTCCTCTTTGATAAGTCTGTAGGTTTCGATGGGAAACAATGAGGAATGGGTGGGGATAATCAGGATGGCCCTGAAGGACTCACGAGTTATCCTCACCATGTTCAACATACATTTCACAGTTTATCTACATGGTTATCCACATTTATCAACATGATCTGAAAAGTTTTACACAGGGTTGATTTTCTTTTTAATGATGTTTACTGTGTTGTTGAGCGCTTCATCCGTCTTAAGGTCATTCTCGATCTTCTTGACGCCGTGGCTGATGGAAGCATGATCCTTTCCTCCAAGGAGGACTCCGATGGACTTCAGAGGGGTGTCAGTCATATTGCGGCACAGATACATAACGATCTGGCGGGGCAGTACGATCTCTGCATTCCGCTTCTTTCCTTTCAGTTCTGCCACCGGGACATTAAAGTGCTCAGAAACCACATCCATGATGAGTTCCGGAGTGATCACCCGGTTGTTGTCCGGGGATATCATATCTTTCAGCGCTTCCGCCGCAAGGGGGATATCGATCGGCTTGTTTTCCAGGTTGGAAAGGGCGATCAGTTTGTTGAGAGATCCCTCAAGCTCACGGATATTGGACTTGATATTGTTAGCGATATACTGCATGACGTCATCCGGGATGTGATACCGCTCAAGTCCGTCCAGTTCTTCCTTCTTGCGGAGGATCGCCATCCTCGTCTCATAGTTCGGCGCCGAGATATCGGCGATCAGACCCCACTCAAATCTGGTGCGGAGCCTTGCTTCGAGAGTCTCTATATCTTTCGGCGGCTTATCACTGGAGATGATGATCTGCTTTCCCGATACATGAAGATGATTGAACGTGTGGAAGAATTCTTCCTGTGTACTTTCTTTACCTATTATAAACTGGATATCATCGATAAGGAGTACGTCGTTGTTCCTGTACTTTTCACGGAAGGTGGTCATCGCAAGTTCGTTTCCGTTCTTACCTACTTTAAGAGCATCGATCAGTTCGTTGGTAAAAGCCTCGCTGGTAACATAGAGGACTTTTTTTGAAGGATCGTTCTCAAGTATGAAGTGGGCGATGGAATGCATAAGATGGGTTTTTCCAAGTCCAACTCCTCCGTAGATAAACAGCGGATTGTAGATCTCGCCCGGAGATTCCGCAACGGCAAGGGATGCGGCATGGGCGAAATTGTTATTGCTGCCGACCACGAACGTATCAAATGTATATTTCGGATTGAGGTTCGCCTGCTCATAGATCGCGTTGGCACGATTTCTCTTTACTGTGCTTTCCTTTTTTTCCTGGATGACAGTCTCATTGTCCGTGACAAATGCGACTTCGTACTCAATCCCTGTTACTTCAGCAATGCAGACTTTGAAAGGAAGCAGATATTTTTCTTCGATATGTTCAAGGCTTGCCCTGAGTTTTACAAGGATATACACAGTATTATCCCTGACTTCGTAAACGGTCAGGGGCGCGATCCATGTATTATAGGAAATATTCGATGAGCAGTATTCCAGCTTCATCTTATTTAGTATCTGATCCCAATTTTGTTCTACAATGTTCAT
>DWXK01000016.1 GCA_019119205.1 Candidatus Mediterraneibacter intestinavium | reverse complement strand
AAAGAGGCTGACTCACAGGGAAATTATTATGTGCGGATATGCGGGCCTTGAAGGAACTCTGCGTATTCTCGATGAAGCACAGGCAGAGCTGGAGACAAGGTTTGTATCCGCTTTCCTTGAACAGACGAAAGAGTTGACAGGTGAACTGGTAAGACCGGGTCAGATCATGAATGTATACGGATGCGACCGGAAAGCCGTGGTGCGCCAGATCGGAAGCGGCGGGATTCTGGCTGCTTTGTGGGAACTTTCGGATACGGCAGGCATTGGTTTTGAGATTGATATGCCTCAGATCGCCCTGAAACAGGAGACGGTGGAGATCTGTGAATTTTACCGCCTGAATCCATATCTGATGACGTCGGCCGGCAGTTATCTCATTCTGACCGATGAGAGCGAAGATGTCATCCGTGCGCTTGAAGAGGCAGGCGCGCAGGCGGTCAGGCTGGGCGCGGCAAGAGATCAGAATGCACGTGTGATCCGGAACGGTGAAGAAATCAGGTATCTGGACAGACCGGCGCCGGATGAGCTGGAAATATGGAGGAGTAAAAGATGAGTGAAAACAAAGAGACACTGAGAATTGAGATACTTAAATATCTGGAAAAACACAGCAGAGTGGATCTGGGCGAACTCGCTGCGCTCATGGGAGCGGAAGAAGCAGAAGTTGCCAATGAGATGTCGGAGATGGAAAAGGAGAAGATCATCTGCGGCTATCACACATTGATCGATTGGGATAAGACCGGTGTTGAAATGGTGACAGCTCTGATCGAGGTGCGTGTAACTCCCCAGAGAGACAGAGGGTTTGACCGCATAGCCGAAAGGATTTATAACTATCCCGAAGTATACGCGGTTTATTTGATTTCCGGCAGTTATGACCTGCTGGTGACTCTGGAAGGAAAAAGCCTGAAAGAAGTTTCCCGGTTTGTGTCGGAGAAACTTTCTCCGATCGAGGGCGTACTCAACACCGCGACACATTTCATTCTGAAAAAATATAAAGACCACGGCACCATCATGATACCGAGAAAAGAGTCGGAAAGGATGCTGGTGACACCGTAATGAGAAACCCATTATCAAAGAAGATCATAGATATACAGCCTTCGGGAATCCGCAAGTTCTTTGACGTGGCAAATGAGATGAAGGATGCGATTTCCCTGGGCGTTGGAGAACCGGATTTTGATACGCCGTGGAGAATTCGTGATGAGGGGATCTTCAGCCTTGAAAAAGGAAGAACCTTTTATACATCTAATGCAGGTCTCAAGGAGCTGAGAAAGGAGATCTGCAGATATCTGGAGAGAAAGATCGGTGTCAGTTACGATCCGATGAAAGAGACATTAGTCACTGTGGGCGGAAGCGAAGCTATTGATGTGGGGCTGCGCTGCATGCTGGATCCGAGGGATGAAGTACTGATCCCGCAGCCAAGCTATGTGTCCTATCTGCCCTGCACGGTTATGGCGGACGGTGTGCCGGTGGTGGTTCCCCTCCAATATGAAAATGATTTCAAACTGACAGTGGAAGATCTGGAGAAATATACAACGCCGAAGACGAAGATCCTGATCATGCCGTTCCCGAACAATCCGACCGGATCCATTATGACAAAAGAGGACCTGGAGCCGGTGGCAAAATTTGTAAAAGAACATGACCTGTATGTGATGTCGGACGAGATCTACTCGGAGCTTACTTATCAGACAAAGCATGTTTCTATAGCGAGTCTTCCTGGGATGCGGGAGAGAACGCTGGTGATCAACGGATTTTCCAAAGGCTTTGCCATGACCGGCTGGCGGCTTGGCTACTGCTGCGGACCGGCGGCAATCATTGGACAGATGACAAAGCTTCATCAGTTTGCAATCATGTGCGCGCCTACGACCAGTCAGTATGCAGCGGTGGAAGGACTTAAGAACTGTGAAGATGAAGTGGAAGAGATGCGGCAGTCCTACAACCAGAGACGCCGGTTTCTTATGCATGAATTTAAACGGATGGGACTGGAGTGCTTTGAACCGTTTGGGGCGTTCTATGTATTTCCGAGTATAAAAGAGTTCAAGATGAGCTCGGAAGAATTTGCCACAAGGCTCCTTCAGGAAGAAAAAGTGGCAGTCGTTCCGGGAACTGCTTTCGGAGAGTGCGGGGAGGGATTCCTGAGGATTTCGTATGCCTACTCTCTGGAAGATTTGAAAGAAGCGCTGGGCCGTGTGGAGAGATTCATCAACAGGCTGAGAGAAAATGACGGGAGATAAGAATCATGCTTAATATCGTACTTCTTGAGCCGGAAATTCCGGCAAATACAGGAAATATAGGGAGAACGTGTGTTGCATCCGGCACCCGGCTTCATCTGATCGAGCCGCTGGGATTCAGCCTCAGTGAAAAGGCGTTAAAGCGTGCTGGGATGGATTACTGGAAGGATCTGGATGTCACTACCTATATTGACTATCAGGATTTTTTGGATAAAAACCCAGGTGCAAAGATTTATATGGCGACCACAAAAGCGCAGAAAGTCTATACGGAAGTGTCCTACGAGCCGGACTGCTATATTATGTTCGGCAAAGAAAGCGCAGGTATTCCTGAGGAAATCCTCGTTCAGAATCAGAAGAACTGTATCCGGATACCAATGATGGAGAAGATACGTTCGCTGAACCTCGGAAATTCGGTCGCGATCGTGCTGTATGAGGCGCTGCGGCAGAATGGGTTTGCAGGGATGGAACGGGAAGGACATCTGCATTATCTAAATTGGACTTCCGATTGAACAGATAAGAAAACTGCTCGGACAGAAAAAATAGTAATATGGGAAAAAGAATGGGCTAGCGCACCATGTGGTGTGCTAACCCATTTTTTCGCCGTCCGATATCGGAACTATGTTGTATTCAAAGAGTCGCTCATACATAGATGAACTAATAAATAATTATCAATTCGACTAATAAATTCTTTGCTTAACCCACATAATAATGTATAATATTACCAAATGCTGTGTAAAAATATATGAAATTCTATTCTCTGCATGAAGCAGGAAGGAATGGAAAAACTAAGAAAACAGAAATGATCCGGAAAGGTGGTGGATAAAATATGGTAGAAGAGACGATCCGGACGATCCGCGAGACCGAGAAACAGGCTCAGGAGATCGTGGAGAATGCCCGTCAGGAGAGTGAACGCATCAGAAAAGAGGCAGAGGAACGATCTGCTCAGATCCGAGACGAGATCATCCGTAATGCGCAGGCAGAGGCGAAAGCTCAGGGTGAGAAAGCACGTATTGCAGGTGCAGAGAAAGAGAGAAATGCGAGAGCCGGATGTGAGGCTGAGACAGCAGAGCTCAAAGCTTCTGCCCAAGAGAAAGAAAAAAAGGCGGTGGAGATTGTGATCTCCATGCTGGCATAGCAAAGGAGGGAGAGATGAATGGCGGTACTTAAGATGCAGAGAATCAGCATCTGCGCCTTAAAGAAAGACCGTAAAGCGATCCTTGAAAAACTCCAGAGTATGGGAGTCCTTGAAGTGAATCATATCCTCGAAGAGGATGAGGATTTTCATAAAATGGATACTGTGGGAAAGAAACAGGGATTTGAAAAGGCGGCAGCGTCGGTGGACCAGTCGCTGGATATCCTGGAAAGATATGCGCCGGAAGACAAATCCATGTTCGCGGCTCTGGAGGGAAAGAAACTGATCTCCTCCGAGGAGGGGATGAAAGTCCAGGAAGAGCGCCGGGAGCTGTTGAAAACGGCGAAGCAGATTTACGATCTGGACCGGGAACACGCGGAGCAGCTGGCGTCTGTCGCGAAGCTTACGAACAGTATCGAGAGTCTGACGCCTTGGCTTGAGCTGGACGTTCCGCTGAAGGTCATGAAGACAGATCGGACCGTATTCTTCCCGGGGACAATGCCTGGAGGCACTACGGCGGAGAAAGTGTATGAGATACTGGCCGAGAAAGCTCCGGAAGCGGAAAGTGCCGACGTGCATATCATTTCACAGGAACAGAGTACGGTCTATCTGGCAGTGATCTGCCTGAGAGAAGAGGCGGGCGCGGTGGAAGACGCGCTCAGAAGCGAGGGATTTGCCAGACCGTCCCAGTCGTGGGAGGAAGCGCCTGCCCGGGAGAAAGAGATACTGGAACAGAAGATCGCAGCGTGTCAGGACAACATATCAGAGATTGAAGAGAAGATAAAGGCGCTTGCATCAGAGCGGGAGAGACTGAAGATCGTGGCGGACTACTACAGAGTCCGCGCCGATAAGTACGAAGTGCTCGGAACACTGCCCCAGTCGGAGAGGACATTTGTCATCAGCGGCTATATACCGGCGGCTGCGGCAGACAGGACAGCAGACTATCTGATGAAAAAATATGACTGTATGGCAGATGTGGAGGAGCTGCAAGAAGACGAGGAACCACCGGTCATCTTAAAGAACAATCCATTTTCCGCCAATATGGAGGGCGTTGTGGAGTCTTATGGACTCCCGGTCAAAGGAGAGATCGATCCGACCACGATCATGTCATTTTTCTACGTATTTTTCTTCGGCATGATGCTCTCGGATGCGGCATACGGAGTAATTGTATCCATTGTGTGCGGAATACTGGTGCTGAAATTCCCGAGGATGTCTGCGGGGATGAAGAAGTCGCTGAAACTGTTCTTCTACTGCGGACTCTCGACCATTGTGTGGGGCGTCCTCTTCGGCGGATATTTCGGAAATATTGTGGACATCATGACAGGAAAATTTTTCGGTACGACGATCACGCCGCCGGCGCTGTGGTTTGTGCCTCTCAACGAGCCCATGAAACTGTTGCTGTATTCCCTGCTTTTCGGAGTGATCCACCTGTTCACAGGGCTTGCGATCAAAGGTTACCTGTGTATCAGAGACGGAAAGATCATGGACTTCTTTTGTGATGTTGTGCTCTGGTTCATGCTCCTGATCGGACTGATCCTGATGCTGCTTCCGAGTGATCTGTTCGCATCCATCACTCAGATGGAGATCGTATTTCCGGAATGGCTAAATACTCTGGCAAAGGCGCTCGCAATCGTCGGAGCTGTGGGGATTGTCCTCATGTCAGGACGCTCGAACAAGAATCCGGCGCTGAGGATCGCGCTTGGCGCATATGATCTTTACAATATTACCGGATGGCTCAGCGATGTGCTGTCTTACTCGCGTCTGCTGGCGCTGGGACTTGCGACAGGTGTTATCGCTTCGGTCATCAACCAGATGGGCAGCATGCTGCCGAATAACGTGATCGGGATTATTTTCTTCATCCTGATCTTCATCGTCGGACATTCTATGAATCTGGCGATCAACCTGCTGGGTGCGTATGTACACACAAACCGCCTGCAGTTTGTAGAATTTTTTGGAAAGTTTTATGAGGGCGGCGGTCGGCCGTTCCACCCGTTTAGAGAAAATACAAAATATGCAGAGATTAAGGAGGAAACTTTATCATGAGTGAATTAGGAATTGTGTATGCATTACTTGGAGCGGCTGTCGCTGTTCTTCTGTCAGGTACAGGTTCTGCCATCGGTGTCGGCATTGCAGGTCAGGCGGCTTCGGGAGTCGTGACCGAAGATCCCAGCAAATTTGCAAAAGTGCTGATCATCCAGCTGCTTCCGGGTACACAGGGACTGTACGGACTTCTGATCGGATTTATCACACTGTCCAAGATCGGTGTGCTCGGCGGCGGTCTTGCAGACCTTTCCGTTCAGACAGGACTGCTCATTCTGGCGGCGTGTCTGCCGATCGGTGTGGTGGGACTTCTCTCAGCGATCGCCCAGGGAAAGACAGCTGCGGCTGCCATCGGCATTGTTGCCAAGAAACCGGATCAGTTCGGTAAGGCGATGCTCTTCCCGGCGATGGTCGAGACGTATGCGATCCTTGCACTTCTGATCTCATTCCTGGCTGTCAGCGGTATTCAGGTATAAAAGACATTCAGGTATAAGATAAGAAGGAGAGCGAGAAAATGAGTGGACTGGATAAAATGAAAGCCCGGATTCTCGAAGAAGCGCAGGGCACCGCGCAGGAGATCATTGATAAGGCGAAAGCAGACGCAGATGCGGCCGTGCAGGCTGCGAGAGAGTCGGCTGAAGCTGAGGCTGCAAAGCTCATGGAACGTGCGAAGCGCAATGCGGCAGATTATGGGGTGCGTGTAGATTCCTCTATGGATATGCAGAGAAAACAGGCCATTCTTGCCGCGAAGCAGGAAGTGATCAGCGGCGTGCTGAAAGCAGCGTACGACGCTGTGATGAATCTGGACGATGAAAAATATTTTGAAATGCTTGAGAAGCTGCTCGAGAAAAACGTCCTGCCTGAGGCGGGAGAGATCCGCTTCTCGGCAAAAGATCTGGGGCGGATGCCCGCGGGCTTCCCGGACAAGATAAAGAATATTGCCGCGTCAAAAGGCGGAAGCCTGACAGTTTCCGAAAAACCGGAGAAGATGGACGGAGGCTTCCTGCTTGTCTACGGAGGTATTGAAGAAAACTGTACGATCAGCGCTGTATTTGCTTCAAAACGGGAAGAATTATCAGATCAGGTGAACAGGCTGCTGTTCGGATAAAGTGCAGACGTTAGGAGGGTTAACTTGAGTAATACAAAATATACTTATGCGGTGGCGCGCATCCGCGCACTGGAAGTATCCCTGTTCTCAGA